>NZ_LT607755.1:6365310-6730621 GCF_900090275.1 Micromonospora zamorensis
CGGTCATCACCGACGAGGGCTTGTTCTGCTTCATCGTCGACTCTCCGAAGCGCCGCGATCTCGAACGCGACGGCCGTTACGCGCTGCACTCGTTCCCGCCGGAGGAGAGCGACGACGAGGCGTACGTGGCGGGTCGCGCCCGTCCGGTGACGGATCCGCTCCGGGTCGCACGGTTGGCGCAGGGCGCCCGGGCGGAGCCGCAGGTTGACTGGCGGTTGTTCGAGTTCACCGTCGACGTGGCGATGTTGGCCCGCCGGGAGCAGCACGGCCTCGGTGTCGCCGTCGGCGGGCCGGAGGTGCAGGTGTGGCTCGACCCGCTGGCCCCGGCCGCACCTTCAGCCGTACCGCAGGCTCGCCCGGCCCGCCGCAGCCGCAACGTCCAGTGTTCGGCCGCCTGACCTGGTCCTGGGGAGAAAGACGACCGGTGCCGGCCCCGTCGTGACGGGGCCGGCACCGGTCGTACGCGGGGAAGTTATGCCGCCCGGTACGCGTTCCACGCGGTCAGCATCCGGCTGGCCTGCCCGGGGGTGAACTGGTACATGCACGAGTCGTAGGTGTAGTCCATGAAGTTGGTGATCGGGTCCAGCCCGGTCGCCGAGCAGGTGTTGCGCCCGGTCGGGCACTGGTAGGCCGGCGACGCCTCGGCCGGGGTGTCGCTGACGCTGTCACCCGAGCCGCCGCACCCGCCCTGGAAGGTGTGGTAGAGGTTCAGCCAGTGGCCCACCTCGTGGGTGCCGGTGTCGCCCTGGTTGTAGTTGGTGGCGGTGCCGCCCGGCAGCGACTCGCTCAGCGCGACCACGCCGTCCATGCTGCTCAGGTTGCGCTGCGGGAAGGTCGCCCAGCCCAGCAGGTCGTTGCTGAGCTCACCGAGGTAGATGTTGAGGGTGTTCTTGCCGCCCACCCGCAACGAGGACTTCATCGACCGCTCCGCCGACGAGCCCTGCACGATCGGGTACCACGACGGGTTCGTCACCCGGTTGATCTTGTCGAGTCGGAAGGCGAACGCGGTGACCGCTCCGCCGGTCGCGCCGGCGTAGGCCTGGTTGAGCACGGTGATCTGCGAGGTGATCAACGAGTCGGGGATGTTGCCGCCGGCCCGGGTGCTGTTCTCCTGGATCACGTGCACCACCACCGGGATGGTGACCGTGGCCAGTGCCGTCGCGCCGGCGCCGGTGCGGAAGTTGGCGCGCTCGCGCAACGCGGCGGCCAGGTCCGCGTCCCGCTCGCGGACCTGCTGCGCGGTCAACTCGTTCGGGTCGTGCTTGGCCGCTGCACCGGGCTTGAGTCGGGCGTTGGAGTGGCTGTCGGCTGGCTCCACGCAGGCGCCGCCGGGCGCCGCGGAGAAGGCCGAAGCGGCCGGAACGACGCCCACCGCAGCGGTGCTGAGCAGCAGCGCGAGGGTCGTCGACGCGACACCGGCGGCACGCCGGGTCAGCAGGTTGGGACGGGGTCCCATGGGCCCACCTCTTTCTGGCGGCGCGGCAGGGGGTGTGTCACGCCGTGGCTGGCAACGTGTGGCAGACGTTACAACCCATCGAAGCATTTGAGAACGGCGATATGTTGCCGTCCGGAAACTTCTTCCTGGGTGCCTGGGGTGGCGGGCTCGCGGGGGTGCCTGGGTGCACCGGATCGACCACTCGGGTACAGTGGTGCCGCCTGCGGGTGTAGTTCAATGGCAGAACATCAGCTTCCCAAGCTGACAGTGCGGGTTCGATTCCCGTCACCCGCTCCACTGCGAAGGCCCTGGTCAGGACGTGAGTCCCCGCCGGGGTCTTCGATGTTCCGGGGTCAGCCGTCATGCCGTGTGCCATTAGCGTGCCATTAGCCACGGTCATCCCCGGCCCCGTCCCGGTCCGCTGACCCCTTCTTACCCTTCTTGCTGCCGGACTTCTTGCCCGGCTCGCCTTTGGTCTTGCTCGCGCTGCCTACCGACTTACCGGGCCCATTCCGGTCCACCCGCAACGCCTGGTGCAGCGCCTGGGCAATGGCACGGTCCGCTTCGGCCGTGGCGTGCTGATAGATCAACGCGGCCTGCGATGAGTCATGCCCCATCCGGGCCATCAGGTCACGGGTGCTCGCCCCGGTCTGAGCGGCGAGGGTGTTCCCGCTGTGCCGGAGGTCGTGGAAGTAACGGCCCGGATGCCCACCACCGCCCGCCGGCGCCGCGTTCGCCGCGCCGCCTCGGCGAAAACGCTGCTACACCACCAAAACCAGCGCCCCGCCGTCCCAAAAGGTCACATGATCATGTCGCCCTTGTCGCCATCTGAGGATGCCCGGTCGATCGGCGGAGCGGGGTGGAATCCCGTCGGAGGGGGCGGCCATGCTCCCTCCCGGCGCGGCGAGGTGTCGCGCCAGACGGGGAGTACCCATGCTTCGCAGCTCACCATCCGCCCGTACCCGAGCCGCACTGCCGCGCCGGATCGCCGGCGCGACCGCCACGGCGGCCCTGGCCGCCGCCGCTGCGGTCGGCGTCGCGGCACCGGCCGCCGCCGCGGACACCAGCACCCTCCTGGAGGGCGTCACCAGCGCCCGCGACGTCGCCGCGGGCGACGGCCGGGTCTTCGTCGCCGCGGTCGACCGGGTCGTCGTCGCCGACGCCACCGGCGCGGTGACCGACACCCTGGAGGGGATGGCCGGCGCGGTCGGCCTCGCCATCGACACCGATCGCGACCGCCTCTACGTCGCGCTGAGCGACAGCGGTGAACTGGCCGAGGTCGACACCGCCACCCTGCAGGTCGTCCGGAAGATTTCCTTGGAGGGGTACCGCTGCCCGACGAACCTCGCCCTGTCCGGAAGCCGGGTCTGGGTCGGCTACGGCTGCGGGTTCGAGTCGACCGGCGGCGTGCTGACGCTCGACGTCGCGGCGGCCGATCCCACGGTCGTCGGCATCACCAACAACATGTACCAGGCGCCACGGGTCGCGGTGGCCGGCAACGTGCTGGCCACCGGCTCTCCCGGCCTCAGCCCCGCGATGGTCGAGGTCTACTCCGTGGACGGCGCGCAGGCGACGCGGCGCGGCACGATCATGAACAGCATCGTGGCCAACCTTCGCGAGCTGGTCGTCACCCCGGACGGCAGCCAGGTGATCGGGGCCTACGGCAGCTCGGCCACCCACATCGGCTACGACACCACCACCCTGGCCGAGGTACGCCACTACGGCGCCGGCCCCGGCCGGCCGGACGCAGTCACGATCAGCCCCGACGGCCGCTACCTCGCCGGCGGGCGCGACGGCAGTCCGGAGCTGATCGTGCACACCCTCGCCAGTGGCGCACCGGTCAACCAGGTCGACAGCCTGGACGGTGCGGTGGTGGAGGGCAGCCTGGCATTCCTCGGCACCGACGTCTTCGGCCTGGTGTACGACCGGGACAGCGAGCGCTACCACCTCTGGCGGGCGGTCGACGTGACCCTGCCCAAGTCGGCGATCTCGCTGACCGGGCCGGAGTCCGCCACCGCCCTCGACCCGATGACCGTCACCGGCCGGCTCACCCTGGCCGACGGAGCGGCCCCGGGCGTGCAGCGGCTCGACGTCACCCGGATCCTGCCGGACGACAGCCGCACCGCGCTCTCGGCCACCACCGCGGCGGACGGCACCTTCACGATCACCGACACCCCGCCGGTCAGCGGGGAGATCCGCTACGAGGTCTCCTGGGCCCGGACCCCGAACTACCAGGGCAGCGACGCCTCGCTGACAGTGCCGGTGGCCGGGCGCGCCCCGACGCTCACCCTCACCGGCGCGGCGGCCGGCGAGGACGGCAAGCGCCTGCAGCTCTCCGGCACGCTGGGCTTCGACGGCAAGGTGCCCACAGATCCCCAGCAGATCGGAGTTACCAGGACCATCTGGAACAACCGCGTGGACGGGGTGACCGAGCAGCTTCCGACCGTCACCACCGACAGCGCTGGCGGCTTCGCGATCCTCGACACGCCGGCGCAGGGCGGCCGGTACGTCTACACGGTCAGCTGGGACGCCGGCTCGCCGGTGTACGCGCCGGCGTCGGCCACCCGGGAGGTCACCGTCTCGTCCAAGGACTCCCAGATCAGCGGCACGGTGGCGGACCCGGCGTACGTCGGGGAGAAGTTCCGGGTCACCGGAGCGATCTCCCAGGACGTTGGGGCCTGCCAGGGCCCGGCCACGGTCCACGTGAGCCGGAGCGTCAACGGCGGTAACGAGAAGAAGCTGCCGGACCTGACCACCGACGCGTCGTGCGCCTTCGGCTTCGACGACAGCATCACGGCCACGGGGCAGGTCACCTACAAGCTGGCCTGGGACGGCAACTCGACCCACCGGCGGTCGTCCGGCACCGTCGACGTGACCGTGCAGAAGCAGCCGTCGTCCATCGAGGTCACGTCCCCGGACCGCACCCTGGTCAACGGCCAGCAGGCGGTCATCGACGGCAAGGTCACCGGCACCCGTACCGGGTCGATCGGCGCAAGCGTGACGCTGACCGTCAACCGGGTCGGCCCGGACGGCACCTCGGTCCCGCTCCCGAACGTCACCACCGCGGCGGACGGCACCTTCTCGCTGCGGGACTCGCTGCCGACCGTGGACGCCAACACCTACCCGCAGTTCCTGTACGAGTTCTCCTGGTCCGGCAACGCCGGGTACGAGGGCAGCAACACCAACATCGCCTTCTACGTCGTCCCGCCCGACTGCACCTGCTGACGCGGTCGTGATCGCCGCCCGTCCGGGTCACCGGGCGGGCGGCGTCGTTTCCGCCTTCGGATGCCGCCGAACCAGCTCGCTGGTTCGGCCGCCTGCTTCGGTAGCCGGTCGCGCAGACTACCGGCCCTGAACCGGCCGTGAGCTGTACCCAGCCGACCGGATCCGGGCGGACGCTGGCGACAGCCCGCGGCCGACTAAGGGACGCCTGACGCTATTGGGGATCGACGAGGACGTCCCTTGGGACCACGACTTCAAGGAGCGGCTCAGTCCGCAGGCGACGGCCGAGCTCGGCGGATCACGGCCCGGTCGAGTCGTCAGGGTCGGTTGTGCACGAACCACGCGTCACCGGCGGGCAAGGCAACGGCGACCTCCCACCGGCTCAGGTCGAGGTTCGGTGCCAGCGCCTTGAGCTGGCCGGCCGCGGTCCACGCCTCGTCACCCGGTGCCGGGCGACGAGCCACCTGGAACTGCAGCATGGTGCCACCCCAAGACGCGACCAGGCGGGCGTCCCACCGGTGACGCCACTGCGTCAACGCCTCGGCCAGCATCCACCGGTACTCCCGGGTGGGCGCACCGAAGAAGTCGACCCAGTACCCCGAGCTGCGGACATCGCTGGTGGGCAGCAACATGAGCAGGACGCTGTTAGGCGTGAACCAGTAATCGGTCTGCGTCACGAACCGCACCCTGCCAAGCACCCGGGCGTACAGGTCGGCGTCGGCGAGCAGCCGATCGTACAGCGCCCGCTCCAGCTCCTGGAGCGGAGTCGGCAGCGCCACATCCGACACCAGGGCCGTCAGGTCCAGGTCTGCGCCAACCCTGCCACGCGTGTAGTACTCGACCTCGCCCTCGTCGACGTCGTCGTCCGCGCGGTAGTGGCGGTAGACCAGCCAGGGGTCGGAAGATTCGGCCGCCTCGGCGAACGCGCGCAGCTCCGACTCCGACGGACCGGGCTCGGGCTCGGGCCGGATCCTCAGCGTGTCGCCGAAGTCGTCGGTGACCATGACGGGCAGGCGTCCGGTGACCGACACCAGTGCGTCGGCAACCTGCCAAGCCTCTTGCATGCGATTGGGGTCGATGTCGGCGACGAGGACAGTGCCCGACGGGCCGTGCCCGATCGGCAGGCCGGCCAGGGGCGTGCCGACGAACGCCGCTTCGATCTGGTCGAGGTCGTTTCGCACGGTGAAGGTGTCTCCGATCATCGACGCGACCTGCCCATCCTGTGCATCGCGAGCCATCCCGCCGCAAGCGACAGCACCACCGCTCCCTGTTGGGGCGCGATCAGCCAGAACCACTCTTCGTCGCGGTAGAACAGGGCCAGGTGCGCCGTCGACAGCAGAGCAAGACCGGCAGCCCCGAAGTAGCCAGCGAAGACAGCTCGAGGCAGGTTGGCCGCCCGCCCCCATGCCCGTTCGCTGGCGCGTTGGCCTTTCACCCCGACCAGGATCACGGCATAGGCGAAGACAAACGCCCCCGCGCACCCGATGGCGGTGATGACGGCCCCGAGGATTGCTCTGATCAGCACGCGGCGAGACTCCCACGGCCGTCAAGTGACCCCAGGCGGCGACCCATTCGTTCCGGTCGATTCCCGCCTTCGCGCGCCGATCACCCCGGAAGACGACTGCAACAGGCTCGGCCCGACCGGCGATAGTCAGGTGTGACGAGCCAGATACAACCGTCCGACCAAGATCTGTGGTCGGCCATCGCAGCCAGTGACGAGGTCGCGTTCGGCCGGCTCTTCGACCGGTACGCCCGGGCGGTCTACAACCACGCGTTCCGGCTCACCGGCTCGTGGACGCTCGCCGAGGACGTGACGCAGTCCACCTTCCTGGTCGCGTGGCGCAGGCGTGGCGAAGCAGCGGTCCTGGTCGACGGGTTGGCGCTGCCGTGGCTACTGGTGGTCGCCACCAACACGACCCGCACCGAGTGGCGGTCGGCCCGGCGGTGGTTGGCAGCCCTGCGGAGGTTGCCGCCGGGACGCGGGGTGGAGGCGGACCCGGCGGACGACATAGTCGCTCGGCTCGATGACGAACGGCAGATGGCCGACGTCCTGGCGGTCGTACGCCGATTACCTCGCGCCGAGCGCGAGGCGGTTGCCCTGTGTCTCTGGTCGGGCGTGCCGTACGCCGAGGCGGCTGAGGTCCTCGGCATCAACGAAGGCGCGCTCCGATCACGTGTCAGTCGCGCACGGGCCCGACTGGCACGGATGGTCGTCGACGGAACCAAGCAGGAGGATGAGCGATGAAGGGCATTTTCGAAACGCCTGTCGAGCGGGATCTGCCGCCCGGCGCGGCGGCGCGGATGCGTTCGGATCTGATGGCTTCTGTCCATCGTCCGCGATCCCGCCGGGCGCTACGGCTCGGGGTGGCCACCGTGGCGACGGCTGCGGCCATGGTCGCCGGTGTGGCGATGGTGCCGAGTGGCGACGATGTGCGGCATCTGGCGATGGGTCCGAGCGAACTGTCACCGACGCTGCGCCGATCAATGGAGCAGTGCCTGTCGTGGAACGAGGAGATGGAGCGGCTTCCGGTGTCGATGGACCAGTTGGCCGTGGCCGCCGAGCAGGACCACCGGGCCGTGGCACTTTTCATATCGGAGACCGGGTACTTCACCTGTGAAGTCTCCACGGCGCCACATCAGGAGATCAGCGGGGCCGCCAGCAGTGAACGGGACTGGCCACAACGGAACTGGTTGCCCGGCCCGGTCCAGCGACTCCTGCTCGTGTCCAGCAGAGTCAACGGCGGCGACGTCGCGGCGACTGGCCGGGTCAGCGCTCGGGTGCACCGGCTGGTGCTCGAACACGGGGATGGGCAGACGACCACCGCGCGGTTGGCCAACGGTGTGTTCGGCCTGATCACCGAGGATGCGAACGCCAACGAGGGCGCCGAGTTGGTCAGTTACGACGACACCGGTGCCGAAATCGACCGCCGTCCGCTCTTTCGTCCGTCGGACGAGTTCGACCACTGCTACGGGGACCCGTCGGGCACTGTCGTCTACGGCTCGCCCGGCACCAACTGCCTACCCGCGGAGCGTTGGAGCCGGTAGGCACCGCGGTGGTGCCAGCGACGACCGGGGCTTCCGGCGTCGGACGCGGTGCTTCCGCGCTGTCAGCTCTAGAGCCCTCAGAGGGATCTCAGCGGCGGCCATCGTCCCAGCAACGGCCTTCCAATTTCCGGGGAGGATCAGGAGCGGGGCCTTGCGTTGCGCAGCCTGATGCCACTGAAGCCGACCGAGCTGTTGGCCACTACGTCCCAGAAGGACCAGAGGTTGTTCAGCACGCGAAGCTGGATTCCCGCCTCGGCGTGACACCGCAGCAGATCACCCACCGGCTCGGGAGGACCGAGGGGTGTGACGGGCTCGACTGCCACGAGCGCGTGTGGTTCGGGAGTGCCGAAGAGTTGGAAGCGATCAGCTGGTAGCCGGTACGCGAACAGTCGCACCCTTTGCATCGCCTCCAGCCAGCCGTACTCGATCGCATGGACTCGCTCGCCGCAGCCCGCTCCGACGACCCGATCACGATCCGCCCGAGAGGTGCTCGGCAGCACCCAGGCCATCGCCCGGGGGCACTGGCGCGGGAACCAGTAATCGGGAGCCCGATCCTGGTCGACGGCCCACACGTATGCGTCCGGTTGCTGAGCGGTCGCGGCGACATGCGGAACGAACCGCGTGATCGTCGGATCCTCCGAGAAATGCAGCACCTGCCCAGGCTCTGGTCGCATTTGGTCGTTCCTACCTGGGAGAGGTGCTCAGCTCAACCACATTCGGGCAGCCTCCGGTCGCGCTCCTAACTCAGCGCCACCGGAATACCGGCACTCGAACAACCGCTCTTCGACGGGGCGTATCCCAAACGGTTGCTCCCGATCACACAGAGCGTCCGTTAGTGTCCGCTCTGGAGGTGGTCCGTGTTCACCGAAGCTTTTCCGATCGTGACGACACCTGACCTGCCACGACTGATCGGGTTCTACCGGGATGTGGTCGGCTTCGAGCTGACCTACCGGTTCCCGGATGAGGGTGTTCCGGAGTTCGTCGCACTCCGACTGGGCAACAGCGAGCTGGGCCTGGCCGCCAATCCGGAGGCCGGCGGGCCGGCCGAATCGCACCGGTGGGAGCTGTGCGTCTACGCCGACGACTGCGACGCCGCCGTGCACGCCCTGCGCTCGGGCGGCGCCACGGTCACCGAGGAACCCGTCGACCAGCCGTGGGGGGAGCGGTCCGCCCGGGTCACGGATCCCGACGGCAACCGCATGCTGGTGCTGTCCCGCCTCGCTTAGGGCCTGCACAGATCTTGGACAGTTTCCGAGCAGGCGTAACGGAAACTGTCCAGGATCGCGGGTCAGCGCCGCCAGAACAGGAGATGGGTGACTCCGCTGGCGCTGGGAACCGACTCCAGGTGGAAGCGGTCGAGAAGTTCGTCGGGGCTGTCCCACAGGCGCTCGCCCCGGTCGAGGTCGACGGGCGCGACGGCGATGTGCATCGTGTCGACCAGGTCGGCATCGAGGAACTCGCGGATGGTGGCGACCCCACCACCGAGGCGTACGTCGCGACCGTCGGCTGCCTGCTTCGCCCGGGCCAGCGCCTCGGCCGGGCTGGCGTCGAGGAAGTGGAACGTGGTGTCGGACAGCGTGAACGACGGGCGTACGTGGTGGGTGAGCACGAAGACCGGCGTGTGGAACGGCGGGTTGTCCCCCCACCAGCCCTGCCAGTCGTGGTTCTCCCAGGGCCCGCGCTGAGGGCCGAACTTGTTGCGACCCATGATCTCCGCACCGATGTTGCACTCGGCGTCGCGGGTCAGATAGTCGTCGAGGCCGCGACTGCCGCCGGGCTCGGTGCGATACACGAAGCTGGCGGTGGCGGCCCGCCAGGAGAACAGCGGGGTGGGGTCCGCGTGGCCGAAGGGCCGTTCCAGGCTCTGCCCCTCGCCGGTGCCGAACCCGTCGCGCGACACGTTGAAACACTGCACCCGCAGCAGTTGCGGCATGGCATCTCCTCTTGAGGTGGCGGGTCGGGTGACTCAGTTCGTGGTCGTCGTCGGGCCGCCGCCCCTGCCCCGATCGTCGAGCACGAGTGGGGCGCGACCGTTCACGTCGTACCGGATGTGGGTGACCTGCGGGGTGTGCAGGACGCGGGTCGGCGTCAGCTCGATCGCCTCCTTGTCGCCGAGGTCGAGATCCGCGTCGAACAGTCGCAGGCCGGTGCCGAGCACGACCGGTACGACGTGCAGCTCCAACTCGTCGAGCAGCCCCGCCTTGATGACCTGCCGCACCAGGCTGCCGCCTCCGGCCACGGCGACGTTCTTGCCGCCGGCCACGGCGCGCGCCTGCTCGACGGCACTGGCCACACCATCGGTGACGTAGGTGAAGCTGGTGCCTCCGCCCCGCAGGAGAGTCTGGCGGGGGCGGTGCGTGACGACGAAGACCGGCGCGCGGAACGGCGGTTCCTCGCCCCAGGGCGCCTCACCGCCGTCGGCCATCCGGCGCCCCATCACGTACGCGCCGGCGGCCCCGAACGACTCGGCGATGACCTCGGAGTTGGTGTCCTCCTCACCACCGGCGAAGCCCTGTCGTTCACGCCACGCCGACGCCTCCGTCGCCCAGCGGGTGACCCGGAAGAACCCGGCGCTCTCCGCCGAGTCCATCCAGTTGCCGTCGCCCTCGAACCGTGGGCCGGCGTAGAAGCCGTCCACCGACACCGACAGCTGTGCGGTCACCTTGGTCATCGCGTTGGTCCTCTCCTCGGTCACACCCGACGGGTGCAGCTCGCCAAGGGGTCGGAGCCGAAGGGGAGACCCCTACCCGAGAGCAGTGTGACGTGCGTCACCCGAAGGCTCGATCAGGTGCCAGGTTCCGGCGTGTTCCGGGTCCCGGGACCAGCGCATCCGGGGCAACTCCTCGGGGCGGGGCCGCCAGTCCCGGTAGGGCGCGAGGGCCACCCGCCAGGCGATCACCGCGAAGACGTAGATGCCCGGGCCCGCCAGCCAGAGCAGGGCGTCGCGTCGCCGATAGGAGGCGTACGGCGCCAGCCACGCGGTCGCCGCCATCGGAAGTGCGATCGCACTGAGGTCGGCCATCGGCCCGCGACCGAACCGGGACTCGATCAGCTCGCGGAGGAGGAAGGACGGGACAACCACCGCGAGCGTCATGGCCACCGTGCGGATCGTGCGCCCGCGGCGATCCCGGGGTACGCGGGCAGCAGGCGCTTCGGCGGGCATGCCCGGAGGATACGGGCCGACCGCAACGCGGATCGACAACCGGCGGCGGTGCGGTCCCCGGCTAGGCTGGCGATCATGCGGATTGGCATCGTCATCCTGCCCGACCAGCGGTGGGCGGAGGCACAGCGTCGGTGGCGGCAGGTGGACGAGTGGGGCTTCGACCACGCCTGGACCTACGACCACCTGGGTTGGCGTGACCTGGTCGACGGCCCGTGGTTCGACTCGATAGCCACGCTGACCGCCGCCGCGACGGTGACCTCCCGGATCCGGCTGGGCACCCTGGTGGCGTCGCCGAACTTCCGGCACCCGGCGGCGTTCGCCCGGCAGATCACCACCGTGGACGACGTCTCCGACGGTCGGCTGCTGCTCGGCCTGGGCGCGGGTGGTATCGGGTTCGACTCGGCCGTGCTGGGCGGTGAGACCCTGCCGCCGCGTCAGCGGGTGGACCGGTTCGCCGAGTTCACCGAGCTGCTCGATCTCGTCCTGCGCGAGGACGGCACCACCTGGCGCGGTGAGTGGTTCGCCGCGGTGGACGCCCGCAACAACCCCGGCTGCGTGCAGCAGCCCCGGGTTCCCTTCGTGGTTGCCGCCAACGGGCCGCGATCGATGCGGCTGGTGGCCCGGTTCGGTCAGGGCTGGGTGACCACCGGCACCGATGCCGACGACGTGTCGGGCTGGTGGGACACCGTGTCGGCGCTGTGCGCGCGGATGGATCGCACGCTGGAGGAGGCCGGCCGCGATCCGGCCACTCTGGACCGTTACCTCTCGCTGGACGCGGCGCCGGTGTTCTCGCTCAGCAGCGCGCAGTTCTTCGCCGACCAGGTCGGCCGGGCCGCGGACCTGGGCTTCACCGATGTGGTGACGCACTGGCCGCGCGCCAGCAGCTGGTACGCCGGCGACGAGGCCATCCTCGCGGACGTGGCGACGCGGTTGCTGCCCGAGCTGCGCGGCTGACGTGGCCGCGTCAGGTGCCAAGGTCGCCGCTGGCCACTCCGCCCTCGCCGCCGGAGACCAGTCGCAGGCGTAGGCAGACAATCGGGGTGTCGCCGTCGACCGGGGTGCCGAGGCCCGCCCAGTAGGCCGCGTGCCCGGCCCGCCACTCCTCGATCGAACGGTCCCCCTCACCCTCGGCGCGGGCGAAGTCCCACGGCACGTCCGCGAAGCGGACCACCTCGACTCCGGTGATCTCCACGACGCCGGCCAGCGCGTCGTCGTCGTCGACCAGGGCCAGCCGTTCCCCGACCTGCTCCAGCTCCTCGCCCTCTTCCGCGTACTCGGCGAGCCGGCCGGCCGTCGCGGTCTTCACGCCGGCCAGCACGAGGGTGTTGAGGGTCGCCCGCAGCTCGCCGGGGGTGCCGAGGGCAAGGGTGCGCAGTTCACCGATCCGAGGCCACATCCTGCCGAGGCTAGGCCAGCGCGACCCGTACCGCCGCCGCATTGCGCCGGGGCCTGCTCAGATCAGTTGACCGGCGTAGCCGGCGGCGGTGAGCAGCCGGTCGTCGCCAGTGGCCTCGTGCGCGTCGAGCACCGCGTCGGCGAGCTTGACCACGTGCTCGTCGCCGTGCCGAGCCGCTCGGGCGAAGACCTCCGTCGGGGGCACGGCGGTCACGGTCGGTGGCGCGATGCCGTCGGCTGGGGCGTACACCGAGGTCAGGGCCGCCGTCGCGGCCCAGGCCGCGGCGAGGCTCGGCGCCCACAGCGCCCGGTCCAGGGCCGGCAGGGTACGCAGCACCGCGGTCGGCGCGGTGACCGCGTGCACCAGCATGACCGGCGCGGCGTGGCCGAAGCGCAGGTAGTCCAGGCCGGCGCGGTGCACCAACGTGGTGAGCCCGCGCTTCGCCTCGTCCGGGCTCCGCGCGGGGCTCAGCGCCGCGAGCGCCGGCTCCCACCGGGGTACGCCCGGCAGTTGGCCCAACCGATCCCGGACGCCGCCGGTCTGGTCGTCGATCCGGGGCAGCCCGGCCAGCGCGGCGACCACGTCCATCTGCTCGCGGCCGGCCCGGTGGCCGTCGAGAACACGGTCGGTGCCGGGGATCGGCTGCCAGCGGGCCGCCCAGTAGCCGAGGGCCTGGGCCAGTTCGGTGAGCCGAGGTGGGTTCACGTCGTCCGTTTCGAGGACGCGTACGGCATGCCCGACCCGGATCACGCCGTGGGTGGCGCCGGCGGCGATGCCCGGCAGCAGACGGGGCCACCAGGTGCCGAGCACGTCACGCCACGGGTGGTCGCGCAGTTGCCGGTCGAAGTACGCCAGCCAGTCACCGGCCCGCTTCGGATCCCCCAGCGCCGCTCGCCAGTCGCCGATCGGGTGCAACCCCCGGGGCAGTTCGTCGAGTCGGCCGAGGTAGTCGTCGAGCCAACGGTGCACCTGTCCCTGGTGCCCGTGTCGGGCCAGCGCCTCGACGGCCATCGGTCCGTGGTTGGAGAGCCACCCCTCGTATTCGGGGCCGGTGCGATGCAGTCGTTCGTACGCCTCGTCGAGAATGTCGTCACTCATGCATCGATCGTCGGACGTGAACCGAGGTTCAGGTCAAGCGTGCAGATCGGCGGCGTCGATCAGACCGGTGATCCGCAGGTCGACCGCGACCTCGGGCGGGCAGTCGACGGCCACCACGGCGGTGCCCAGCACCTCGGCGCCACGCGCCGCGCAGATGTCGTAGAGGGCGTGGAGCTGCGCGCCCGTACGCACCCAGTCGTCCACCACCAGCACCCGGTCGTCGGGGCCGAGGTGCCGGTCGCGTACCGCCAGGTCGACCCGTCGTCCTCGGTAGTCCGGTGGGCTCTGCGCCCAGGTGAGCGGCCCGGCCGGCAGCCGGCCGTCGGCGGGTTTGTGTGCGGCCACGAAGCCGACCCCGAGGGCGGTGGCCGCAAGCGGTCCGAGCAGCAGCCCGGTGACCGCCGGGGCGAGCACCACCGTCGGTCGGGCGGCCCGGTACGGCGCCACCAGGGCCGGTCCCAGTTCGGCCAGCACCGTCGGGTCGCGCCACCAACCGGAGATGTCGCTGACCAGGTGACTGGTGCCCGGACCGGGGTCGATCCACTGGAACAGGGCGGCCAGGCGTTCGGTCAGCTCAGCGGGCATCCGCTCATCCTGCGCCACGGCCGGTCGACGTGCCGACACCCGGGCCGGCCGGCCCATCCCGCCTCGGATGATCGGCTACACGTACCAGTGCAAATACGGGCATACCACTATGATCACGTTGACTTCGGAAGTGCTTCTCTCGTTACGGTCCGACCCGGTTTGTTCAGTCGACGAAAGGACCGGGCCGGTGGCAGGTAAGCACTCCCGTACCCGCATCTTCTCCTCCCCGGCGGGCATCGTGGCCACCGCGGCGGTCGGCGTCGCCCTCGCCGTCGGGGGCACGTTCGGTGCCGTGCAGCTGACCTCCGGCTCCGCTCAGTCGGGCCAGACGACTCTCGACCTCACCCCGACCACCGCCGCCAGCAGCCTCGCCCCCAGCTCCCCGGCCGCCTCCGCGTCCCCGAGTGCCAGCGTCTCCCCGAGCGCGTCCGCCAGCCCCTCGGCCACCCGGTCGCAGCAGGCCGCCTCCCGAGGCAAGGAGCGCACCGCGTCGCCGAAGCCGAAGCCGACCGCCAAGAAGACCACCGCCGCCCCGAAGGTGCTGGACAGCGGCTCGTGCGGCGCCTCGTTCTACTCCGACGGGCAGCTCACCGCCAACGGTGAGTCGTTCAACCCGAGTGCGCTGACCGCCGCA
The DNA here is from genome assembly GCF_900090275.1 of Micromonospora zamorensis. Taxonomy (NCBI): domain Bacteria; kingdom Bacillati; phylum Actinomycetota; class Actinomycetes; order Micromonosporales; family Micromonosporaceae; genus Micromonospora; species Micromonospora zamorensis. The sequence continues at coordinate 6,379,889 of NZ_LT607755.1, forward strand.
CACAAGACGCTGCCGTTCAACACCAAGGTCCGGGTGACCAACCCGGCCAACGGCAAGTCGGTAGTGGTGCGGATCAACGATCGCGGCCCGTTCATCGACGGCCGCTGCCTGGACCTCTCCCGCGCCGCGTTCGCCACCATCGCCTCGGTCGACGTGGGCGCGCTCACCGTCCGCTACGAGGTACTCGGCTGAGTGGGGCAAGCGACGTCGATTCGGCCGGTCGATCGGACCGGCCGGTCAGAACCTCCTCGGACGACGGGTCAGGTTCATTCACCGTTTCACGCGGATCAGGCAAACTGTCTCTCGTACCCACGCGACTCCTTCAGCCGGTCCGTCGCCCGCTGAGCCCCGGATCCCGCGCCGGCCTCGGCGCGGCCCTCGTTCTGCTCGCGATCGTGTCGGCGGTGGAGGCGGCGGACGGGCGTTCGGCGAACTACATCGCACTGTTGGCGGCCGCACCGATCCTGGCCGCCGCACTGGCGGCCTGGCCGGTGGTGCTGGGGGTGGGTGTCGCCGCGACAGTGATCGGGGTCGCCTTCGCGCTGCTCGATCCGGAGATGTTGCTGGTCACCTCGGTCAACGTGGTCTGGGTCGCGCTCGCCACCGGGCTGGCGGTGGCGGTGACGTCGGTCCGCCAGAAGCAGGCGGACCGGATCGTCGAGTTGACCAAGCTCGCCTCGGTGGCCCAGCAAGCTGTGCTGCGTCCACTCGGCCCGCAGGTCGGGACGCTCTCGGTCGCCGGTCGCTACATCTCCTCCACCGCCACGGCCGAGATCGGCGGTGACCTGTACGAGGCGATCGACACGCCCTACGGCGTACGCATGATCATCGGTGATGTGCGCGGCAAGGGCCTGGACGCGGTCCGGCTGGCGAGCATCGTCCTCGGTTCCTATCGCCACGTGGCCTACGAGCGGGCCGACCTGCGCGCCGTCGTCGCCGACCTGGACCGCGCGGTCGCCCGCAACGTGGGCGACGAGGACTTCGTCACCGCGGCACTGGTTGAGGAGCGCGGTGGCACGCTCACGATCGTCAACTGCGGACATCCGCCGCCGCTGCTGCTGCGTCGGGGCGCGGTGATCCCGCTGGAGCCGCCGGCGCCGGCCCCTCCGCTCGGGTTCATGCCGGTGGTCCGCCCCCGGGTCGAACGCCTGGAGCCCGGCGACCGGCTGCTGCTGTTCACCGACGGGCTCGGCGAGGCGCGGCGTGACGGGGAGTTCTTCCCGACCGCCGACCGGGCCTGGCGACTGCTCGGCCACGGCACTGTCGCCAACGGGCTGGCCTCACTGGAGACGGCGCTGATCGAGTGGGTCCATGGTCGTCTCGACGACGACATCGCTCTGGTCCTCATGGAGTACGTCGGTGCCCGCACCGCCGTGACCGCAGCGGTCCCGAGCTGGGAGGTCGGCGCCGCCGAGAGCTGATTCGGTCAGCCCGGCCCGGAGGTGTGTAATCGCCGTCACTTGGGTGATCCGCTTGTCGCTGGCTACCCGCGAGTAATACAGTGTGGGTTACTGATCGGTAACACCTGTCCGGAAGCGGGGCCAGCGAGCATGACCCACTACAAGAGCAACCTGCGGGACCTTGAGTTCAACCTGTTCGAGGTCTTCGGGGCGGACCAGGCGTTCGGCCAGGAGCCCTATTCGGAACTCGACGTCGACACCGCCCGCACGTTCCTCGCCGAGCTCGACCGCCTCGCCCGCGGCGATCTGGCCGCCAGCTACACGGACAGCGACCGCAACCCGCCGGTGTTCGACCCGGCCACGCACACCGCGCCGCTGCCGGCGTCGTTCAAGAAGTCGTACCAGGCGTTCATGGACTCCGAGTTCTGGCGCCTGGACCTGCCGCCGCACCTGGGCGGCACCAACGCGCCGCGCGCCCTCTGGTGGGCCCTCGCCGAACTGGTCCTCGGCTCGAACGCCCCCATCTGGATGTACGCCTCCGGCCCCTCCTTCGCGCACGTCCTCGAGGTCGAGGGCAACGAGCAGCAGAAGCGGTGGGCCAAGCTCTTCATCGACAAGCAGTGGGGCTCCACGATGGTGCTCACCGAGCCGGACGCCGGCTCGGACGTCGGTGCCGGCCGTGCCCGCGCGATCCAGCAGCCCGACGGTTCCTGGCACATCGAGGGCGTGAAGCGCTTCATCACCTCGGGTGAGCACGACCTGAGCGACAACATCGTGCACTACGTGCTGGCCCGCCCGGTCGGCGTCGAGGGCGTCGGTGGCCCCGGCACCAAGGGCCTGTCGCTCTTCGTGGTGCCGAAGTTCCACTTCGACGAGACCACCGGCGAGCTGGGTGAGCGCAACGGCGTCTACACCACGAACGTCGAGCACAAGATGGGCCTGAAGGTCTCCAACACCTGCGAGCTGACCTTCGGCGAGCACGGCGTACCGGCCAAGGGCTGGCTGCTCGGCGACAAGCACGACGGCATCCGGCAGATGTTCATGATCATCGAGTACGCCCGGATGCTGGTCGGCACCAAGGCCATCGCCACCCTCTCCACCGGCTACCTCAACGCTTTGGAATACGCGAAGAGCCGGGTGCAGGGCGCCGACCTGATCCAGCAGGCCGACAAGACCGCCCCGCGGGTCACCATCACCCACCACCCGGATGTGCGTCGCTCGCTGCTGCTGCAGAAGTCGTACGCCGAAGGTCTTCGTGCCCTGGTTCTCTACACCGCCTCCTGGCAGGACAAGGTCGCCATCGCCGAGGCCGCCGGCGACGAGAAGGCCACCAAGCTGGCCAAGCGGGTCAACGATCTGCTGCTGCCGCTGGTCAAGGGCGTCGGGTCGGAGCGGGCCTACGAGATGCTCGGGCACGAGTCCCTGCAGACCTTCGGTGGTTCCGGGTTCCTCCAGGACTACCCGCTGGAGCAGTACGTCCGCGACGCGAAGATCGACACCCTGTACGAGGGCACCACCGCCATCCAGAGCCTGGACCTGATCTTCCGCAAGATCGTCCGGGACAACGGCAAGGCGCTGATGGCGGTCGCCAGCGAGATCCAGGAGTTCATCTCCTCCGAGGCGGGCAACGGCCAGCTCAAGGAGGAGCGGCAGTCGCTCGGCAAGGCGCTGGCCGAGGTGCAGAACATCCTCGGCGTGATGACCGGCTGGCTGGGCGAGGCGCAGGGTGGCGAAACCCGCGCGCTCTACAAGGTCGGGCTGAGCAGCCGGCGGTTCCTGCTGGCGATCGGCGACCTGGTTGTCGCCTGGCTGCTCCAGCGGCAGGCCGAGGTGGCGCTGAAGGCACTGACCGGCGAGGTCTCCGCCAGCGACAAGGCGTTCTACACCGGCAAGGTGGCCGCTGCCCGCTTCTTCGCCCGCGAGGTGCTGCCCCGCATCGGTGCCGACCGGCGGATCATCGAGAACACCGACCTCGACATCATGGACCTCCCGGAGGAGGCCTTCTGACCGTGCCACGGCACGGTTGACCGGTCCCGGGTCGCACCACCTGGGACCGACACCGACGGCCGGTGGGGCAGCTGCCCCACCGGCCGTTGCCGCGTCCGAGGGGTCAGCGACGCCTCTGCTTCCGGCCCCGACGTCCCAATCCGCGGCAAGGAACACCGGTCGGTCCCTCCTCGGGCCGGGTATTGGGCGAGCCTGGCCGGGTATGCCGGCGGCGTGGCGGGTAACCGTCGCGTGACCTCGAAAGGGAACGCCCAGAGCCACCGCACGGGGGAGTGCAGCGCATATGGGTGTCGGAAGCGGCATTTTTCTCATCGCGATCGGCGCGATCCTGACCTTCGCGCTGAGAGCCAACGTCTGGTGGATCGACGTACGGGCGGTCGGCTGGGTCTTCATCCTGGCCGGGCTGGCCGTACTGCTGACCACGCTCTGGTTCTGGCAGGACCGGCGCAAGCGGGCCCGGACGCTCATCGTGGAGGAGAACCGGCTCTCTCATCCGACCGCGATGATGCCGCCGCCGCCGGACCCGCCGCCACCAACCGCGCCGCCGTCCTGAGCTGGACCTGGGCGCATACCTCTGAGCCACCCGTCGAGAAGCGGCGGGTGGCTCAGTCGCGTGCGGTGTGCCGCTCGATGATCGGAGCGCTCGACCGACCCAGTTCCGCCCAGGCGAGTGGGCCACGGTGCACCGCCAGTTCCGCGGTGCGTAACCCTTCGTCGGCCGCGCCCTCCGGGTCGAGGAGCGCGGAGAGCAGTGAGATGCCCGGATTGTGGGCGATGAGCAGCGCCGTGCGAGCCGTGGGGTCGATCGTGCGGACCAGCGCCAGCAACTCCTCGGGGTGCGCGTCGTACGCGCCGGGCTCGTAACGAACGGTCGGCCGTGGCCCGGCCGGGCCACCCTCCGGCGGCGAACCGGTCATCCCCATCGCCACCCCGTGCCAGGTCTGGCGGGTGCGTCTGGCCGTCGAGCAGATCACCACGTCGGGTAGCAACCCGTGGCGCGCCAGCCAGGCGCCGGCCGCTGCGGCGTCTGCGGTCCCACGTGCGCTGAGAGGCCGTTCGGCGTCGTCCGCCGCGTCGCTACCCTGCTCGGCCTTCGCGTGCCGCAACAACACCAGCGTCCGGGTCTCGGGGTCGGCGTCCGTCATGCTCCCAGCTTGCCCGATTGGCGATCTCCGTGCCTGGGTAAGTCGATGGATGCCGCACCCCTACCGACGGCCGCGGCGCGTCGTACGCCAGGTTTTGAGCCGAGGAGCGAGACATGGGCATTGGTGGCAGCATCTTCTTGATCGCGCTTGGCGCGATCCTCGCATTCGCCGTGGAGGCCGACCTGGGCTGGCTGGACCTGTCCGTGGTCGGCTGGGTGCTGATGCTGGCCGGCGTCGCCGGCCTGATCACGACCCTCTACTTCTGGAACAGCCGCCGCCGCACCGTGGTCGCCGCGCCGGTGCGCGAGCAGCGCGTCGTGGCGGACCGGGTGGTGCCGGTCCAGGACGACCAGGTCGTGCAGGAGTACCGCGAGGTGCGTCGGCCGGGCCGACCGGTCTGAACCTCGCTCGCGAAACTCCGGGGTCCCGCAGCGTCGCGGGGCCCCGGCTCGCGTCTCTACCCGGAGGGACCACCACCCCGGCCACCCCTGGCAAGATCCGCGCACTTTCCGGGAAACTGCTGCCTGAAAGCCCGTCGAGGCAGCAGTTTCCCCGAAGTTGCGCGGATCTTGCGGTGCGGGCGCGCCTGCGTCCTCGCCTCGGTGCTCAGGCGAACAGTGCGAAGTAGATCGCGATGTGGTGGCAGAGCGCCGCCAGCAGCGTGCAGGCGTGGAAGAACTCGTGGTGACCGAAGACGGTCGGCCACGGATTGGGCCGCCGCAAGGCATAGAAGACAGCGCCGACGCTGTAGATCGCGCCGCCGACGACCAGCAGCACCAGTGCGGTGACGCCGCCGCCGTTCAGGATCTCCGGCAACATGGCCACCGCCACCCAGCCCAGCGCCAGGTAGAGCGGCGCGGACACCCAGCGCGGCGCGTGCGGCCAGACCACCTTGAGCGCCACGCCGGCCAGTGCGCCACCCCAGACCAGGGACAGCATCACGGTGGCCGGGCGGGGCGCGAGCAGCATCACGCAGAGCGGCGTGTACGTACCAGCGATGAACACGAAGATCATCGAGTGGTCCATCCGGCGCATCAGCTGGTAGCCGCGCTCCGACCACACCCGACGGTGGTAGAGCGCGCTGGTGCCGAAGAGCCCACAGACCGTCAGGCTGTAGATGAGGCAGCTGACCAGGGGCGCCCACCCGGGTCGGGTGGCGGCGATCGAGCAGAGCACGATGCCGCACACCACCGCGACAAAGAAGGCGTACGTGTGCAGCCAGCCGCGCATCCGGGGCTTACCGATGTCGACCGGCTTCAGGCGAAGCGGGGCGGAGGTGGTCACCTCCTTAGGTTACGGCACCGTAGGTTACTTGCAAGTAGTCACGGCGGTGACACCCGGCACCGTCGCCGTGAACACCGCGACCGCCGGTCATCGGCGAAGATGAGCCAATGCGGATCCGACCCGTCGGGGCGCACGCCCTGCTCCTCGACTGCACCGACCCCGACGGCGTGCCCGAGGTCGACCTGGTCGACGCATGGCGAGCCGAGCTGTGGCGGCGTCGGGAGCAGGGGGACCTGGGCGCCGTCGAGATCGTGCCGGCGGCCAGCACCGTCCTGCTCGACGGCCTGCCCGACCCGGCCGCCACGGCCGAGCAGCTGACCCGGTGGGCGCCGGCCATTGTGACCGCCGCCACCGCCCGTCGCGGCACGGACGAGCCCGACGACGGCACGGAGACCGTCGTTCCGGTCGACTTCGACGGGCCGGACCTGCCGGCCGTGGCCGAGCACTGGGGCGTCGACGTGCCCGCCGTGCTGTCCCGGCTGACCGGCACCCGGTTCCGGGTCGCGTTCTGCGGCTTCGCCCCCGGCTTCCCGTACCTGACCGGGCTGCCTGCCGAGCTGGCGCTGCCCAGGCTGGCCACGCCCCGCCCCCGGGTGCCACCCGGTTCGGTCGCCCTGGCCGGCCCGTACGCCGGCATCTACCCGGGCGCGTCACCCGGCGGCTGGCAGCTGGTCGGCCGCACCGACCTGGTCCTCTTCGACGTCCACGCCGACCCGCCGGCCCGACTCGGCCCGGGCACCCCGGTCCGGATGGCCGCGGCATGACCCGCCCGCCCGCCATCGAGGTGCTCCGCGCCGGTGCGCTCACCACCGTGCAGGACCTGGGTCGGCCCGGCTGGGCGCACCTGGGGGTCCCCCGGTCCGGTGCCCTCGACCCGGCGGCCCTGCGGCTGGCCAACCGCCTGGTCGGCAACCCGGAGCACGCCGCCGGCCTGGAGATCACCCTGACCGGCTGCACGGTGCGGCTGACCCGGGCCACCACGGTAGCGGTCACCGGCGCCGAGGTGACCGTCCACGCGGGCGATCGGCCCGGCGACACCGGGCGCCCGATCACCGTGCCGGCCGGGACGGTGCTGCGGATCGGCCCAGCCCGTCGGGGCGTACGGAGTTGGCTGGCGGTGGCGGGCGGCATCGACGTGCCGCCGGTGCTCGGCAGCCGGGCCACCGACACCCTCTCCGGGCTCGGTCCGCCTCGGCTGGGCGACGGCGACCGGTTGCCGCTCGGCGAGCCGCTCGACGCACCCGCGCCGGTGGACTTGACCGTCTGCTCCGCGCCCCCACCGGAGCTGCACCTGATGCTCAGCCTCGGCCCTCGCGACGACTGGTTCACACCGGCCGCAGTCGACCTGCTGTTCGGCACCGCGTACACCGTCAGCCCGGTGAGCAACCGGGTCGGCGCGCGACTCGCCGGCGCGCCGCTGCCCCGCGCGGTCGCCGGCGAGCTGCCCAGCGAGGGCATCGTGCTCGGCGCGGTGCAGGTGCCGGCCGACGGACAACCCCTGATCTTCCTGGCCGACCACCCGACCACCGGCGGATACCCCGTCATCGGGGTGGTCACCGACGTGACCCCGCTCGCGCAGGCCCGCCCAGGGACTACCGTCAGATTCCATGGACCTCAACGCTGACCTGGGTGAGGGCTTCGGCATCTGGCGACTCGGCGACGACGAGGCGCTGCTGGGCCTCGTCACCTCCGCCAACGTCGCCTGCGGCTTCCACGGCGGCGACCCGTCCACCATGCGGCGGGTCTGCGAGGGCGCCGCACGGCGCGGGGTCGCGGTGGGCGCGCAGGTCGGCTACCGGGACCTGGCCGGCTTCGGTCGACGGCACATCGCGTACGACTTCGCCGAGCTACGCGACGAGGTGACCTACCAGCTCGGGGCGTTGAACGCGTTCTGCCGGCTGTTCGGCACCCGGGTCCGCTACCTCAAACCGCACGGCGCGCTCTACCACGCGGCGAGCACCGACGAGTCCCAGGCGGCGGCGGTGGTCGCGGCGGTCACCGGGTACGACCCCGAGCTGCCCGTGCTCTGCCTACCCGGCTCGACGCTCGCTCAGCTCGCCGTCGGCGCGGGCCTGCCGGTCGTCGCCGAGGCCTTCGCCGACCGCGCCTACCTGCCCAACGGGGCTTTGGTGCCGCGCGGCACCCCCGGCGCGGTGATCACCGACCCGGAGCAGGTGGCCGAACGGGCGGTGCGCATGGCCGTCGAGCGGAGCGTGGTGGCGGTGGACGGCACCGTCATCCCCTGCTCGGTCGACTCGATCTGCCTGCACGGTGACACCCCGGGCGCGGTCTCCGCCGCCGAGCTGGTCCGCGCCACCCTGATCGACGCCGACATCCCGCTGGCCCCGTTCGCGTGACCTTCAGGGGCCCAGCGGGCCCCTGAAGGTCACGTCAGGCGTCCAGGCCGCGGAGCACCAGAGGCAGCCGGGTCACGGCACCGTCGACCACCCGGACCGGTACGCCCCAGTCCTGCCGGGTCAGATGGCACGCCGCGTGTTCGACGTCCGCGTCGCAGGTCGCCGCCTGGGCGGTCACCTGCAACACCCCGGCGGTGACCTCGCCGTTGAGCACCAGCCGACGGGACAGCTCGGTGCCCGTGCCGGCACCGTCCACCAGCAGCTCGGGCGGAGACGCGGAGACCACCAACCGGGTCGACGGCCCGTACGTCTCGTCCAGCTTCTGCCCCGGCGCCGGGGTGAAGACGATGTCCAGGGTGACCTCACCGGCCGCGACGTCGGTCGGCTTGCGCTCGGTACGGTGCCGGGGCCCGTCCACCGTGCTGGCACCCGCCGCCGACAGGGCACCCGGGGCGAGCCGGGTCAACCGGTGCGCGGCGGACTCCACCACCAGCACCTCACCGGCCGGGGTGAGCACCAGGTCGCTCGGCTCCGCCAACCCGTCGGCGACGGTGGAGACCTGGTTGCTGGCCGGGTCGAAGCGGCGCACCGCGCCGTTGTACGTGTCAGCGATCAGCACCGAGCCGTCCGGCAGCGCGCACACGCCCAGCGGGTGCTGGAGCAGCGCCGTCTCCGCCGGACCGTCCACGTGCCCGAAGTCGAACAGGCCCTGCCCGACGGCGGTGCCCAGCACGCCGTTCTCCACGTACCGGATGGCGCTGGTCTCGCTGTCGGCGACCCAGAGCCGGGTGCCGTCGGCCGAGACCGAGAGCCCCGACGGCTGCGCCATCCACGCCTCGGCCAACGGGCCGTCACGCAGCGCCTCGACGGTGGTGCCGGCGTACATGCCCGTGGTCCGCTTGATCGGGTCGAACCACCAGAGCTGGTGGATGCCGGCCATCGCGATGATCAGCTTGTCGTCGTACCAGGCCAGGTCCCACGGGGAGGAAAGGTCGACGGCGAACGCGTCGTGGGCGTGGTCGTCGACCGAGGCGCGCCACTGCCGCCCACTGCCGGCCACTGTGACCACCTCGCCGGACTCCAGCCGTACGCCGCGCAGCAGGTGGTTGACCGTGTCGGCCACCACCAGGTCGTAGCCGGCGACCTCGGCGACATGCGTGGGCAGCAGGCACACGCCCTGCGGCTCGGAGAATGTCGCCGCGGCAGCCGGCCCGTCGGCCCGGCCCCGCTCGCCCGAGCCGATCCGGCGCACCGGCGTCTCGCCGTCCGGGGCAACCTCGACCAGGGAGTGCCGGGCCGAGTCCGAGACCAGCAGGTTGCCGTTCGGCAGCTGCACCGCCTTACCGGGGAAGCGCAGCGCGGTCTCCGGCGCCGGCGGCGGGACGTACGGACCATCGCCCCGGTGCAGGGTGCCCTTGGCCTCGTGGGTGGCGATCAGCTCGTCGATCAACCGGGCCAGCCCTTCGGCGTGCCCCTCGCCGGCCATGGTGGCCACCACGTACCCCTCGGGGTCGATCACCGACAGGGTCGGCCAGGCCCGCGCGGCGTACTGCTGCCACATCTCCATCTCAGGATCGTCGAGTACGGGGTGGTGCACCCCGTACCGCTCGACGGCGGCGGCGAGCGCGTCGGCGTCCTTCTCGTGCTCGAACTTCGGCGAGTGCACACCGATCACGACGAGCACGTCGCCGTACTTCTCCTCCAACGGGCGCAGCTCGTCGAGAACGTGCAGGCAGTTGATACAGCAGAACGTCCAGAAATCCGCCAAAACGATCTTGCCGCGAAGGTCGGCGAGCTTGAGGTCGCGTCCACCGGTGTTCAGCCAACCCCGGCCGTGCAGCTCTGGAGCCCGTACTCGTGCAGTCGTTCCCATGCCTGTCAGCCTGCCACGGCGAGGCTTCTCCGTATCGGTCGTCGTGACCCGGACGACAGTCAACATTTCGATCGGTGGCAGTTCAGCAGTGGTGGCAGCTCAGCAGTGCGGTGCTCGGCGTGTCGAGTTGCTCAGCTGCCAACGATCAACGGGACGAGGCAGGAAGGCCCAGGGGGTGGGGTACGACGGCGGCGGGGGTCACGGTCGCCCGTGAACCCCGCCGCCGGTCGAGCTACTTCGTGGCCGGTTTGAGGCAGAGCACCCGGTTGGTGCCGTCACCGGGCAGCACCACGTGCGGCTGCGTCGTGTCGGTGCACTTCTCCTTGGCGTCCACCTTCGAGACGATCGTGAAAGCGTCCGCCTCGCCGCAGTCCGCCGCCGTGGCGCCACCCTGACCGGACTGCTTCACGCAGGTGCCGACCGCGGGGTCGAACGACGGACCGTCGTCGCCGCCGAACTTGCCGAGCAGCATCAGCAGGCCGAGCGGCACCGCCAGGATCAGCACCGCAGCGATCAGCACCGCGGCCAGCACCCGGCCGTTGCGGACCTTCGGCGTGGGCGGCTCCGCCTTCGGCTCGTCGGCGTCCGGCTTGAACGCGTCGAACCGGCCGTGGTCCGACTGGCCGGCCTCCTGACCCCAGGACGACGTGGGCTGCTGCGCGGGCGGGAACGACGGCGGGAAGTTTCCGCCCGGCACCGGCTCGGTTGCCGGCCCGGCACCGAAGCCCGACCCGCCGGACCCTGGCCCACCGAAGTTCGACCCACCGAAGGCCGACGCCCCGTTCACCGCGGCGGCGCCGGAGGCAGGTGACCCGGGGCCGCCGAACTGGTCGGCCGGTCGTTCGGCACCGGAGTGCGGCCGGGTGCCGTTCATCGGCCGGTTGTTGCCGGGCGTGTCGACGAAGGACGGCACACCGGGCGGGAACGCCGGCGGCGCCGACGGGGCCTCACCGAACGTGTTCGGTGCGGGCTGCCGGTCGTCGAAGCGGGGATCGGCAGCCGACTCGCCGCCCCAACCGGGACCGGCCTGGCGCTGCGAGTCGTTCTGCCACTCCGGTGCGGCCTGGCGCTGGGCGTCGTTCTGCCATTCCGGTGCGGCTTGGCGGTGTGAGTCGTTCTGCCATTCCGGTGCGGCCTGGCGGTCGGCTCCCGGGTCGCCCTGGAACGCCTCCGGCTCCGGCTCGTTCTCCGGCTCGGGTCGAGCCGGGCGGCCGTACACCCGGGGTTGTGGTGTCGCCGTGCCGGTCGGCCGGATGGCCTGGTCGGTCGGTGGCATCACCCGGCTGGCCAGCGGCACCGAAGCGCTCGCAGTGGCGCGGGCGGCCGAGCCGTCCGCCGAGTCGGCCTCCGACGCCGGCACGACCGCGCGGCCCGCTCCGGACTCCGGAGAGGTGCGCGGGGCAGGCACCATGGCGCCGCCGCTCGCGGGAGCGTCGCCGGCGCGGCCCCAGCCGGCCGGCTCCGCCTCGTACTGCGCGGCGGCGTCCGGGGCCTCCCGCTCGGCGTATGCGGGCTGCTCGGGGATCGGGGCGAACTGGGCCTGGGGCGGCGCGTAGTCGGCCGGCGGGGCGGCGGCCAGGCTGGCACCCGGCACACGCTGCTCCTGTGGGGGCAGCGGCACGGCGTTCGCGGGCGAGATGCCCGGCGCGGGCCCGGGCTGGTAGGCAGGTGCCTCGTCGCCCCGGTCCGCCTCCCAGCCACCGCGGGACTGGGCGGAAGCCTCCGCTTCGGCGCGTCCCCACACCTCACCGGGTGCCCACGGCTCGACCGCCGGCACGCCGGGGTTGGCCTGTGCGGCGTTGTCCTGGTTGGCGGCCCAGCCGGGCACACCGTCGTTGCTGGGCACACTGACGCTGGCACGCGCGGGCAGGCCACTCTGCTCCGGCGGATTCCACACTGCCGGCTCCGGCCGTTCGGCCGGCTGGTCCTGGGGTGCGAGCACCCAGTCGGGCTGCTGCGGACGGCTCTCGGCCCCGCCCCAGGCAGCCGGCTGCTCGGCCTGGTCCTGCCGCGCGTCGCCGCCGTCATTCCAGGCTGCGGGTTGTGCCTGCTGCTGTGCGGCCCATCCATCGGAGTGGGCCGGGTCGTCCTGGCTGGGCCAGTTCGCCGCCGGTGCCGGCACCTGGGCCGCGCCACGGGCGGCGCCGGGCTGGGCGGCCTGTCCCCACTCGGGGGCGGGCTGCTCGGTCGGTTCGGCAGGTTGGCCCCAGGCCGGCGGCGACTGCTCAGCCGGCGTCCACACCGGCTGGTCGTCGCGCGCGGCGGCGTTGCTGGCGGGCCAACCGCCGTTGCCGGCCGCGTCGTCCTGCTGAGCGCCGCCGGACCAGCCACCGGCCTGCGGCATCTCGGGCTGCTGTGACTCGGCGCCGTGCCAGTCACCGGCGGGCGGGTTGGCCTGCGGCGCCCCACCCCAGCCTCCGGCTCGGGCCGGATCTTCCTGGGCAGGCCAGGCAGCGGTGGCCGGAGGCACCTGCGCGGCGCCTCGCGCGGCCGGCTGGGCTTGCACCCACTCGGGCTGCTCAGCGGCGTTCGGAGTCCAGTTTGGTGCGGGTGCGCTCTGCTCTGCCGGCGTCCAGCCCTGCTGCTGCGCCGCCCACGGGGCAGGCTGCGCGGGGGCCGGTGGGCCGTCGTTGCCGGGCCAGGTGCCGGGCTGCTGCTGCGGCGGCTCGCTCGTGCCGCCGGCCGCCCAGGCGGGCTGCGCCGGGTCGCTGGGCTGCGGGGCAGCGGCGGCACCCCAGGCGGGGGCCGGTGGCTGCTCGGACTGGGTCGCCCATGCTGGCGTCGACGGGTTGGGCCGCGTCGGCGGCGGGGGCGCCCAGCCCAGGTCGGGGCCGGCGGCGTTGTGGCTGTTGTCCGGCTGCGCCGGGCGGTCGCCGTACGGCGCCGGTCCGCCGGCGCCCGGTGACACCTCGTCCGGCTCTTGGCCGGGGCGGTGCGGGCCCTCGGACGTCATGGGTGCGCCTCCTCCATCACATGTCGGCTCGCCGGTGCCGATCGGTCTCCTCGGCATGGCTGCCGGCGTCACCGGCGTACCGCTGTGCCGGCTCCCCGCACGGTATCGGGTGGTGGCACGGCCCGTCCAAGGAGCACCGGTCGTCACTTTGCGTGGCCGGTCGGTGTCGAGCAGCTTCTGTCAGCTCGGCCCCTGCCGGGTCGGCGGGCGGCGACCGAAGCCCACCGTACCGGGCGCTGCGGCAGGGCGGAATCCCGGTGGCCGATGCCGGAAACGCCGATGGCCCACCCGGCGGACCGGGTGGGCCATCGATCTGGAGGAGGTAGGAATGTCGAGGAGCGTCAGCTCATGTGACGCTGGGCGATGACGAGGATTTCCTCGCGAACCGCCGGCGAGTTCGCCGAGCGCAGCGCGTGCTCGATGGCACGGGCGCGGCGGGTCGCGTCGCGGTGGTTGCGGATTCGCTCGATCATGCTCATTGGTGGGTCCCCCTAGCTATTCGGTTGTCAGCCCCTGATGCGTCTATTTAACCGCAGAACCCGGCCAACTTCCATCGATTATTAGGTGAGCTGAGACACCTGCCTAACAATCAAAGGTCAACAGCCGATCTGGCTGATGTTTCGTCGCCCAAACGACACGGCCGGTGTGCCGGGCGTTAACCCGTGGCACACCGGCCGTGGCTGGCGTCGTGAACGATCAGGTCCAGGCGAGCAGCGCCGCCTCCGGATCGGTGAGGAAGTCGCCGATGTCGCGCAGGAACTTCGAACCCAGCTCACCGTCGATGATCCGGTGGTCGAAGCTCAGCCCCAGCGTGGTGACCTGACGCGCCTTGACCTTGCCCTTGTGCACCCAGGGCATCTCCCGCACGGCACCGAAGGCCAGGATCGCGGACTCGCCCGGCGGCAGGATCGGCGTGCCGGTGTCCACTCCGAACACCCCGACGTTGGTGATGGTCAAGGTGCCACCGGACATGTCCGCCGGCGAGGTACGGCCGGACTTGGCCGTCTGCACCAGGCCGTTCAGTGCGTCCGCCAACTCCCGCAGCGAGAGCCGGCCGGCGTCCTTGACGTTCGGCACGATCAGGCCACGCTCGGTGGCCGCCGCGATACCGAGGTTGACGTAGTCCTTGACCACGATCTCGTCGCCGGCCCAGGTCGAGTTGACCATCGGGTGACGCTTCACCGCCAGCAGCACGGCCTTCGCCACCAGCAGCAGCGGCGAGACCCGTACGTCGCGCCACTCCCGTCGACCGCGCAGTCGGTCCAGAGCCTTCATCGCCCGGGTCACGTCGACGGTCAGGAACTCCGTCACGTGCGGGGCGGTGAACGCCGAGCGGGACATGTTCTCGGCGGTGAGCTTGCGAACCCCCTTGACCGGGATGCGCTGCTCACGGTCCGTGCCGAAGCTCGCGGCGCTCGTCGTCACCGACGGGGTCGCGATCGGCTCGGCCACGGCACCGCTCGCCGCCTGCTGCACGTCCTCCCGGGTGATCGAACCCAACGGGCCCGACCCGGTCACCGTGCCGAGGTCGACCCCGAGGTCCTTGGCGAGCTTGCGCACCGGAGGCTTGGCCAGGACCAGCCCGCCGGTCGCCGTCGCGGCCTGCCCGTTACGAGTCGGAGCCGCCACTGGCGCGACCACCGGCTGCGGAGCCGGTGCCGCCGGAGCGGGTGCCGCAGCGGCCTGCGCCGGGACACCGCCCTTGCGCGGGCGACGCTTCGCGGCCGTCGTACGCGGGCCGTAACCGACCAGCACCGCCGTCCGCCCACCCGGGGCCGCCCCGCCGATCAGGCCGGGCTCGATCATGCCCTCGGCCGGCGCCACCTCCACCGCCGCCAGCGAGGCCGCCGACGGGGTGGGCAGGTCACTGCTGGGCGTGGCCGTGGTCGACGGTGCCTCCAACGGGCCGGCACCCGGATCGGTGTCGATCGCGATGATCGGCGTACCGACCTCGACGGTGGTGCCCTCCGGGTGGTGGATCGCCTGCACCTGCCCGGCCCACTTCGCCGGGATCTCCACCGCCGCCTTGGCGGTCTCGACCTCGACGATCGGCTGGTTCAGCTCGATGGTGTCGCCGACCTTGACCAGCCAGGCAAGGATCTCGCCCTCGGTCAGCCCTTCGCCCAGGTCGGGCAGGTTGAACGTCTTGATCCGGGACATGTCGATCACCAGCCGAAGGTGCGGTCGACGGCGTCGAGCACCCGGTCGAGGTCGGGCAGGTATTCCTCTTCCACCCGGGAGGCCGGGTAGGGGGTGTCGAAGCCGGTCACCCGCAGCACTGGCGACTCCAGGGAGTAGAAGCACTCCTCGGTGATCCGGGCCGCCAACTCGGCGCCGAGACCGATGTTGGACGGTGCCTCGTGCACCACGACCGCGCGGCCGGTGCGCTTCACCGACTCGTACGCGGCGCCCAGGTCCAGCGGGGAGAGCGAGCGCAGGTCGATGACCTCCAGCTCCCGGCCGTCCTCCGCGGCGGCGGTCGCCGCCTCCAGGCAGGTCCGCACCATCGGCCCGTAGGCCAGCACCGTGACGTCGGTGCCGGGCCGCACGACCCGGGCCGAGTGCAGGGGGTACGCCTCGGACAGCGGCGCGTTCAGGTCGACCTGACCCTTCTCCCAGTAGCGGCGCTTGGGCTCCAGGAAGACGATCGGGTCATCCGAGGCGATGGCCTGCTGGATCATCACGTACGCGTCCTGCGGGTTGGAGCAGGTCACGACCTTCAGACCGGCGGTGTGCGCGAAGTACGCCTCCGGCGACTCGGAGTGGTGCTCGACGGCGCCGATGCCACCGCCGAACGGAATCCGGATCACCATGGGGATGCTGAGCTTGCCGCCCGAGCGGTAGTGCATCTTCGCCACCTGCGACACGATCTGGTCGTACGCGGGGTAGACGAAACCGTCGAACTGGATCTCGCAGACCGGCCGGTAGCCGCGGATGGCCAGACCGACCGCCGTGCCGATGATGCCGGACTCGGCCAGCGGGGTGTCGATGACCCGTTGGTCGCCGAAGTCCTTCTGGAGCCCGTCGGTGATCCGGAAGACGCCGCCGAGCTTGCCGACGTCCTCGCCCATGATGATGACCTTGGGGTCGGTCTCCAGGGCGCGGCGCAGGCCGGTGTTGAGGGCCTTGCCGAGGGTGAGCGTCTCCGTGGCCATCAGTGGGCGCTCCCTTCGAAGGACTCCATGTAGCGGTTGAACTTCGCGCGCTGCTCGTCGAGCAGCGGAGAGCCGTTGGGGTAGACGTGGTCGAACATCGTCACCGGCTCCGGGTTGGGCATGTTGAGCACCCGCTCGCGCAGGTGCACCGACTCGCGGCGAGCCTGCTCGTCGACCTCGGCGAAGAAGGTCGCGTCGGCGATCTGCTGCTTCTCCAGGAAGGCCTTGACCCGGGTGATCGGGTCCTTGGCCTGCCACGACTCGACCTCGCTGGCGATCCGGTAGCGGGTCGGGTCGTCGGAGGTGGTGTGCGCGCCCATCCGGTAGGTGTACGCCTCGATCAGGCTCGGGCCCTGCCCGTGCCGGGCGTTGTCCAGCGCCGTGCGGGTCACCGCGTACGAGGCCAGCACGTCGTTGCCGTCCACCCGTACGCCGGGGAAGCCGAAGCCGGCGGCCCGCTGGTAGAGCGGGACCCGGGTCTGGCGCTCCAGCGGCTCGGAGATCGCGTACTGGTTGTTCTGGCAGAAGAAGACCAGCGGCGCGTTGAAGACACTGGCCCAGACGAACGCCTCGTTCACGTCGCCCTGGCTGGTGGCCCCGTCACCGAAGTAGGCGATCGCGGCCTCGCCGTCGTCGTTGCCGATCTTGCCGTCCATGGTGATGCCCATGGCGTAGCCGGTGGCGTGCAGGGTCTGCGCACCGATGACGATCGTGTACATGTTGAACTTGAACTCGTTCGGGTCCCAGCCGCCCTGGTCGACACCGCGGAACAGGCCCAGCGGCATGATCGGGTCGATGCCCCGGCAGTAGAGGACGCCGTGCTCCCGGTAGGTCGGGAAAGCCATGTCCTGCGATCGCAGCGCCCGCCCGGAGCCGACCTGAGCGGCCTCCTGGCCGAGCAGGCTGGCCCAGAGGCCCAGCTCGCCCTGGCGCTGGAGGGCGGTCGCCTCGGCGTCCAGCTTGCGGACCATCACCAGATCGCGGTAGAGCCCGCGGTATTCCTCGTCGGTGAAGTCCACGCGGTACTCGGTGCCGTCCGGCCCGGTGGCGCTGTCGATGCGCTCGCCGTCGGGGGTGAGCAGCTGCACCAGCTCCGGATTACCGGCCGCGCCCTTCTTGGAGCGGGGTGCAGGCCGCCTGCTGCGGGTGGTGCCCCCGGGGTCGCCCTTTGCCATCGGTCTCTCCCTGTCGTGTCTGCGTCGGCACCGGGGGGTCACCCGGCCGCGCAACTCGTGCGCCTGCCCGGCTGCTGCCGGGCCGGTTCCTGGCGGCCGCGCCTAGCCCCGGTGGGGGTTGCCGCACGGCGTGATCCGGGTTCTGGCCGAACCCGGATCGGGAGTGCCGGCGCTCAACCGCGCCTGCCGCGAGGGTGCGCGGAGGTCACGGCTGCGTTGCCGTCGTGCTCCATATTCGCAGAGCAGGTGAGCGCGCCCACAGTACGCCTGCCCCGCATTCCGACCGCCCACGCTTTGCCATCGTTTGTCGCCATCATGCTGGCCTGCGTTTCGAGGGCGATCCGGCGATGATTCGTCACCGTTCGGTCAGCACCGCGTGTCGACACGCGGTGGAGGTTGGACGACGGAGCGTGACTACGTAAGGCTGATTACCGCAGGATCGCGCCTATCGAGTTATTTGCCGGCTTCAGCGCCGGCGGCGTCCATCCATGTCCTCCGACGGCCGACGACAAGGGGTGTGCGGTGCACGAGCCAGGTGATGGTCCCGGCACACCAGCCCTCGGCCGGCACCGGTCCGCGGGCGGTTACCGCAGGGTGGTCGGCGTGCACCGTGCTCCCGGCGCGGGCGGCCCCACCCGGGGTTACCTGCTCACCGTCGCGCTGCTGGCCGGCACCGCGTCGATGCCGATCCTCGCCGCGATCAGCGCCGGCTCGGCCACCCCGGGCAGCACCGCGCTGCCGGACAGCAGCATCCCGTTCATCCCGACCCCGTCGGTCGGGCCGGTGCTGATTCCGCTGCCGATGACCAGCCAGCCGTCAGTCCCACCGCCCGGCTCACCCAGCGTCGGCCCCACCAGCGGCTGGCTGCCCGCCGCTCCCCGTCGTACCCGGGAAGGGCCTGGGTCGGGGCCCACAGTGACCGACCTGGGGCCCGCCCCGCGGGCGCCGCACCCGCCGGTGGCGCCGAAGCCACCCCGGGGCACCTCACCGGCCGTCCCCCCGTCGTCGCCGACCGGTTCGCCGACCGGCCCCGGTCCGACCGACCCGGACCCGACCGACTCGCCGGGCCCCGATCCGACGCCGACTCCCAGCCCGACTCCGACCCCGACGTCGACGCTGGATCCGTCGCCCACGCTGGATCCGACGCCCACGCTGGACCCGACGCCCACGCCGACGGACGCCTCGACCGCCACCGCCGTCCCGACCTGCACCCGGTCGGTGCCGGCCACCAGGCCCGCGCCGACCAGCACCCGGTCCGTGCCGGCCACCAGGCCCGCGCCGCCCGTCACCCCCGCCGTGCCGACCAGCCGGCCCAGCCCGTCGGTCCCGTCGTCTCCGACCGATCTCCCGACGTTCGCGGCCGGCCTGGCATCGCTGGCCGGACCGCCGCACCCGACGGTGTCCCCGGCGGTACGGTGACGAACAGGGGCGGCCCATCCGGTGCCGGCGGTGTTCGGCGGTAGGCGCATACCGGAGGGGGTGGCGTGGGCGGCGGTACCGAAGTCCGCCCGGTCACCAGCCGACCCGGTCCGGGGCGGCGGATCGCCCGGCTGGTCACCGAGGTGACCGCACCGGCCGTGCTCGTGTCGTTGCTGATCATCACGGTGAGCTGGCACAGCGCGCGCCGTCCGGGTCAGGGCCTCGTCTGGGGTCTGCTCGCCACGATCTTCGTCACCGGCATCCCGTTCGCCTACATCGTCGGCGGCGTACGCCGTGGCCGGCTCACCGACCACCACATCGGCCGTCGGGAGCAGCGACGGGTGCCGCTGCTGGTCGGCCTCGGTTCGGTCGCGGGAGGGCTCGCCCTGCTCGCCGTGCTCGGCGCGCCCCGCCCGTTGCTGGCGCTGGCGGTGGCCGGGCTCGTCGGCCTCGTGGTCGCCGTGTCGGTCAGCCACTGGTGGAAGATGTCGATCCACTCGGCGGTGTCCGCCGGCACCCTGGTCATCCTGGCCCTGACGTTCGGAACGCGCGTGCTCGTCGCCGCCCCGCTGCTGGCGTTGGTGGGCTGGTCCAGGGTGCGACTGAGGGACCACACGGTGCCGCAGGTGCTCGCCGGTGGTGTGCTCGGCGCGCTGATCGCCGCGGCGGTCTTCGGCCCACTGCGCTGAGACCCGCCGCAGACGCCGGCCGGGCCGAGGCGGGCGGCGCTATGCCGCCCGGCCTCGGGTGTCGTCAGGCCCCGTCGTCGGCCAGGCGGTGCCGGTTCGCCTCGATCCAGGCGTCCAGGGCGGCCGGGTCGTCCGGGTCCACACCGTCGGCCATCAGCTGTGCCACCGCGGCGGTGGCGGCGCTGCGTCGTTCACCAGTGGAGTAAAGGCGCGCGAACTCCGGCACCATCTCCTCGATCGCCTCGTCGGTGCGCGTGGTCGCCGCCTCGGGCAGACCGCGCTGCCGGGACGCGTACCGCGCCCAGGCACGCAGCACCCGGGGCAGCATCGCGGCGTCGTCCATGTCCAGCACGGCGCGGCGGTGCACCCAGTCGAGCAGGAAGAGCCCGGACACCGCCGGGCTCCAGCGCATCGGGTCGGCGTCCGGGAAGGTCGCCGAGTGGTCCAGCAGCAGGCTCAGGCAGAAGTGCAGCGAGGCCAGCTCCGGGCCGTCGACGGAGTCCAGCCCGAAGCGGGTGGCCTCCGGCGCGGCGAGGAACCGCCGGACCAGGTCGGTGCGCTCGGCGGCGGAGAGTGGCTCGACCTCCGCCGGGCCGGTCGGGTCGGCCGCGGTGGGCAGCAGCGCCAGCCGGGCACCGACCAGCGCCCGGTCGGTGGCGAGGGAACCCTCGCCGGGCAACTCGCTCAGCTCGTCGGTCACCGCGAGATGGCGGGCCACCTCGCCACGGAGCTGGGCCGGATTCTCGGTGCGGAACCAGGTCAGCTCGTCGTCCGCGCACATCTGGCGGACCTGGTCCAGGATCCGTTCCGCCGGCCCGCCGACGAAGATGTCCTTGGTGATCCCGATGTTGTGGTCCACCAGGGCCACCAGCGCGTGCTCCGAGCCGCCGGACGCGTCGTCGTAGGCGAAGGTGGCGAGGTAGGACGTCTGGTCGCCGTAGACGTCGCCGTACGCCCACGTGCCGGTGAGGTGCACCCGGCCGAGCTGACCGGCCCAGGTGGGTGCCTGGCTGCCCGGACGCACCCGATCGGTGCCCTCGGCGTCCGGGACGAGCGTGGCGAAGACCTGCCGGATGGTGGTCGCGGCCGCGACCCGGCGACGGGCGGTGGCGGCGAGAAACCCGGTGACGAACTCCCGTACGGCGGTGTCGCGGTCGGTCTCCGCGATCGCGTAGACACTGCCCAGCAGCGCGCTGCCGAGCATCTCGGCGTCGAGGGCGGACTCCAGCTTGGTCACGTCGCGTGCGGCGTGCAGCACCGCGTCGTAGGGGGTCTGAGGCGTGGCCATGCTCCGACCCTACGCCGCCCGGGGCGTACACAGAGCGGTAGCGAGCCGTGCGGAGCGTCAGCGGCGGGCGGCGTCCCTCAGCGCGTCGCGTGCCTGCGCGTACGAGCCGAGCACGACCCGCACGGGTGTGAGCACGTACTCCTCGCCCACCCGGGCCACCTTCGCGGTCAGGCGTTGCTCGGCGCGGGCCCGGGCACGCCGCGCGGCCCAGCGCACCACGGGTCGGGTCAGCGCCGCCAGCAGCAGCCCGGCCAGCAGACCGCCGAGCAGCAGCAGGGTCGGCAGTGGCACCTGCCCGACCATCGGGTTGTCCAGCGCGGGCAGGCCGAGTGCCCGCAGCGCGTAGCCGAGCACCAGCCAGCCCAGACCGACCACGGCGGCCAGGGTGACCAGCCACTGCAAACCGCCGACGACCCGCCACCACAGCGGTCGACGGCCGAGGCCGAGGTCGGTGCCGGCGATCGTGCGGTCCAGCGCGTCCGGCAGGTCGCCGAGGCGGGACCGGGCGGCGGCGGTGACCGCGCCGGGCCAGGCGGCGGGCAGGTCGGCGGCGGCCCGGTCGGCCACCGCGCGGATCGCCAGACCCAGGGCGGAGCGTTGGGCGGCCGTCGGATCCGGCACGGAGGTGGCCGCGACCAGGCTCTCCGCCGCGTCGGCACCCGCGTCGGCCGGGCCGGGCAGGTGCAGCCGGCGCAGCGGGTCGGGTCGCAACCGCCGCCAGCCCCGGACCAGGGGCCAGCCGGTGGCCGCGACGGCCCGGTGCCGGTACGCCTGCTGCACCGCCTCGGTCACCGCGGGCACGCCGGCAGCTCCGGCCAGCGCCCGGTTCAAGCCGTCGACTGTCGAGTCGTCCGGCCCACCGGCCGGTCTGGCCGAGCCGACCAGCTCGTCCAGCCCGGCGACGACCGTGTCGACGTCACCGGCGAGCCGACGCAGCGCGGCCTGCCGCTCGGCGACGGTCCGCTCCAGGGCACCGCGCAGCCCGACCATCCCGGCCGGGTCGATGGCGGTGGTGGACAGCAGCGGCACACCGGTCAGCCCGTCCGTGTCGAGCAGTCGGCGCAGGTCGTCCAGGACCCGGGGCACCTCAGCCGGGGGCAGCCGGTCGGCCTGGTTGAGCACGACCAGTGTGACGTCGCGGTGCCGGTGGAACTCGCGCAGGTAGCTGTCGTGGATGACCCGGTCGGCGTACTTCTGTGGGTCGACCACCCAGACCACCTGGTCGACCAGGCCGAGCAGTCGGTCCACCTCGAGCCGGTGGGACCGCTGGACCGAGTCGAAGTCGGGCAGGTCGAGCAGGATCAGCCCGTGCAGCGCCGTCTCGTCGTCCGCGTCCAGGGCGCTCTCCCGGACGAAACGGTGTCGGGGCAGCACGCCGATCCAGTCGAGCAGCCGGTTGGCGCCCTCCAGTGGGCCCCACACGCAGGCGTGGGTGACGCCGGTGGTCGGCCGACGGACCCCGACCGGCGACAGCTCCAGCTGGGCCAGCGCGTTGAAGAGGCTGGACTTGCCACTGCCCGTGGCGCCGGCCAGGGCGACCACGGTGTGGTCCCGGGAGAGCGCGAGTCGGGTGCCGGCCCGCTCGACCAGGGTGTGCGCGGGCACCAGCTCCGCGTCCGGCAGCAGGCCGTCGACAGCGGTCAGGAACCGGCGTACCGCGTCCAGTCGGGCGATCAGCACGTCGGCGTCGACCCGCTGGTCTCCGCGGAACGCCTCGCGTACCCGGCCGGTGATGTTCGTCACCGGAAACCCTCCTCGTCGGCGGCCGGCTGGGTGTTGCCGGCGGCGGACAGGCCGCTGCGGTGCCGAGCCAGCTCGACCCGGCCCGCGGCCCGGCGCAGGCTGTCGCCGGCGTCCGCGGCGGGGCGGGCGTCCGCGGTGCGGCTCAGGAACCGGTCGGCCTCCGCGTCGAGCAGCGTCCGCACCCGCTTCAGCAGGTCGGTGCGGGCCTTGGCGGCGAGGGTACGCACCGCCTGGTCGCCGAAGATCGCCTGGAGTACGGCCTGCGCGGCGACGGTGGTGCCAGCCCCGGTGGCCAGCTCCAGCCCGGTCGGGATGAACGCGGTGGAGGCGAACACGGCGATCATCACGGCCAGCCCGGTGGCGTTGACGGCGTACGCGGCGGTGCGGGCCACGAACCGCTTGTCCCCGCCCTCGACCCGGACCAGCTCCAGCACCCCGCGCTGCCAGTCCCGGACCATCCGTTCGGCGCGTTCGGGCAGGTCGGCGCTTGGGTGGGCGAGCGCCGGTTCGAGCAGGTCGGCGCCCGCAGGGTGTGCCTTCCACCCGGTGTACGCGGATTCTGCGGCCTCCGAGGCCACCCCGCGCAGCAGCGTCACCAGCTGCGACTCGATGGCGTTGCGGAGTTCGACGGAGGGCGCCGGCCGGCCGGTGACGGCGGCCACCACCCGGTCCCGCAGGCGGCCGATCCGTGCCTCCAGGGTGCGGAACAGCTCGCCGGTGCCGACGAACTCCTGCCAGCGCGCGAGCACCTCGCCCCGGAGCAGCCGACCGTCCTGGAGCCCCTGCTCGACGGTGCGCTCGGCACCCCGGTATGCGGCCCGGACCCGTTCGTCCAGCCCGTCGGCGGCGGCGAGCTGCTCGTCGGCGGCGTCGGCCAGCTCCTCGACGGCGGGGTGCAGGGCGGCCAGCGCCCCGTCCAGCGTCTGACGGACCACCGCCGCCCGGGCGTCCGCGTCGCCGGCCAGCCGGGCGAACCAGTCGGCCAGCGATGCGGTGACCCCCTCGGGCAGCAACCCCTGCCCGTCGACCCAGGTCTCCGGCAGCACGAACAGCGGCGCCCGGCCGAGGTCCTGTTCGGCGAGCATCTCGCTCAGGTGCGCGGCGATCTCCTCGGTGGCCTCGGCAGGCACCCGGTCCAGCACCATGGCGATCACCGCGCCTCGCGACCGGGCGCTGCGCAGCAGCTCCCAGGGCACCGCGTCGGCGTACCGCGCGGCGGTGGTGACGAAGAGCCAGAGATCGGCGGCGGCGAGCAGTTGGGTGGCGAGCGCCCGGTTGGCGTCGACCACCGAGTCGATGTCGGGCGCGTCGAGGAAGGCCAGCCCGGCGGGCAGGGCCGGCGCGGTGACGAGGTGCAGGGCGCGCGGATCTTCGCTCGGCTCGGTGGTGCGGGTCAGCCCGGGCAGCAGGTCACCCTGCCGGAACCAGGCCGCGTCGGACGGGTTGCAGACCAGCACCGGCGAGCGGGTGGTCGGCCGGAGCACGCCGGCGGCGCTGACCCGGGCCTTGACCAGGCTGTTGACCAGGGTCGACTTGCCCGCGCCGGTGGAGCCGCCGACCACCACGAGCAGTGGGGCGTCCAGCCGGGCGAGCCGGGGCAGCAGATAGTCGTCGAGCTGGTCGGTGAGGGCGGTGGCGTTGTGCCGGGCGGACCCGGCGGTGGGCAGCGCGAGGGGATACCGGGTCGCACCGATCGCCTCCCGGAGGCCCGACAGTGCGCCGGGGAGGCTGTCGTCCCCGGTGGTGGCGGGCGGCTCCTCCGCGGCGTCCGGCGGGCCGGTGCGGGATGCGACGGCGGGCGCGCCGGAACGGGTGGCGGAATCGCCGTGCGTCGTCACCGCTAAAGCGTGCCCGACCGATGCAAGAGAAGACAACCGGACGGTAATAACGGGTGGGTTGCGTCGGGTTGACTCAACTCAACTTGACGATTCGCCAACGCGTGGCACTATTGAGTCAAGTTCACTCAACTTGTGGTGGGGCCCGCTGCGGGCGGTGCTCGCCAGGCAGCCGCGGGCAGTGCCCGTCACCTGCACAACCTTACGAAGCGAGGAAGCGAACATGGCACGTGCGGTCGGTATCGACCTCGGCACGACGAACTCCTGCGTCAGCGTTCTCGAGGGCGGTGAGCCCACCGTCATCGCCAACGCTGAGGGGTCGCGGACGACTCCGTCGATCGTCGCGTTCGCCCGCAACGGCGAGGTGCTCGTCGGCGAGGTCGCCAAGCGTCAGGCAGTGACCAACCCGGATCGGACGATCCGGTCGGTCAAGCGCGAGGTCGGCACGAACTGGTCCGTCGACATCGACGGCAAGAAGTACACCCCGCAGGAGATCTCGGCCCGGACGCTGATGAAGCTCAAGCGGGACGCCGAGGCGTACCTGGGCGAGCAGATCACCGACGCGGTGATCACCGTTCCGGCCTACTTCAACGACAGCCAGCGCCAGGCCACCAAGGAGGCCGGTGAGATCGCCGGCTTCAACGTGCTGCGGATCGTCAACGAGCCGACCGCGGCCGCCCTGGCGTACGGGCTGGACAAGGGTTCCAAGGAGCAGACCGTCCTGGTCTTCGACCTCGGCGGCGGCACGTTCGACGTGTCGCTGCTGGAGCTGGCCGAGGGTGTCGTGGAGGTCAAGTCGACCAGCGGTGACAACCAGCTCGGTGGCGACGACTGGGACCAGCGGATCATCGACCACCTGGTCAAGACGTTCCGTGGTGAGCACGGCATCGACCTCGGTCAGGACAAGATGGCCCTCCAGCGCCTCCGTGAGGCTGCCGAGAAGGCCAAGATCGAGCTGTCCGCCGCCACCACCACCAACATCAACCTGCCGTACATCACCGCCGGCGCGGCCGGCCCGCTGCACCTCGACGTGACGCTGAGCCGCGCCGAGTTCCAGCGGATGACGCAGGACCTGCTGGACCGTTGCAAGGGCCCGTTCGAGCAGGCCGTGAAGGACGCCGGGATCAAGATCTCCGACGTCGAGCACGTCATCCTGGTCGGCGGTTCGACCCGGATGCCCGCCGTGACCGACCTGGTCAAGCAGCTCACCGGTCGCGACCCCAACAAGGGCGTCAACCCGGACGAGGTCGTCGCCGTCGGCGCCGCCCTCCAGGCCGGTGTGCTCAAGGGTGAGGTCAAGGACGTCCTGCTGCTTGACGTGACCCCGCTGAGCCTGGGCATCGAGACCAAGGGTGGCATCTTCACCAAGCTGATCGAGCGCAACACCACCATCCCGACCAAGCGCTCCGAGGTCTTCACCACGGCGGACGACAACCAGCCGTCGGTGCTGATCCAGGTCTTCCAGGGTGAGCGTGAGATCGCGGCCTACAACAAGAAGCTCGGCACCTTCGAGCTGACCGGCCTCCCGCCGGCGCCGCGCGGCGTGCCGCAGATCGAGGTCGCCTTCGACATCGACGCCAACGGCATCGTCAACGTGCACGCCAAGGACCTGGGCACCGGCAAGGAACAGAAGATGACGATCACCGGCGGCTCCTCGCTGCCGAAGGACGACATCGAGCGGATGCGCCGGGACGCCGAGGAGCACGCTGAGGAGGACAAGCGCCGCCGCGACGACGCCGAGACCCGCAACGTGGCCGAGGCGCTCCAGTGGCAGACCGAGAAGTTCCTCGCCGAGAGCGGCGACAAGCTGCCCACCGAAAACCGGGAGCAGCTCAACGAGGCGCTCGGCGAGCTGCGTGGCGCGCTCGGCGGGCAGGACATCGAGAAGATCAAGTCCGCGCACGAGCGGCTGGCGCAGGTCTCCCAGCAGGCCGGTTCGCTGCTCTACTCGCAGCAGGCCGAGCAGGGCCAGCAGCCGGGCGGCGAGCCCGGCCCGGGTGCGGCCGGCGCGACCGGTGCGACCGGCGCGACCGGTGCGCAGGCCGGTGGGGCCGACGACGTGGTCGACGCGGAGATCGTGGACGAGGACGGCAAGAAGTGACCACCGGCCTCGGACGCGTATCCACGGCGAAGGGGATGAGGTAGCCGCATGACGCAGAAGCCACGAGCCGCCGACCCGGCCGACACCGGGTCGACGCCGGGTGGCTCCGCGCCCACGGAGCCGACCACCGGCGACAAGGAGCGGGTCGTCATCCGCAACAACCGCAAGCTCATCGACACGTCGGAGCCTGAGGGCACCGCCGCCGACGCCGAGACCGGCGTACCGGCCGAGGGCCTGGTCGAGGACGCCGAGGTGGTGGTCGACGAGATCGAGGTCGAGGTCAACGCCACCGACGGTCCGGAACCATCCGGCCCGGCGGTGGTGGACGCCCCGGCGCAGCCGGTCGACGGCGGCGGCACGGGCACCTCGCTCGGCGCCGAGCTGGAGGCGCTCCGGGCCGAGCTGGACGAGCGCACCAGGGATCTGCAGCGGGTGTCGGCGGAGTACGCCAACTACCGCAAGCGGGTCGACCGGGACCGCAGCCTGGTGCAGGAGCAGGCGACCGGCTCGGTTCTGGCCGCGCTGTTGCCGATCCTGGACGACCTGGACCGGGCCCGGGAACACGGCGACCTGGTCGGGCCGTTCGGCACGGTGGCGGAACAGCTCACCACCGCGCTGGGCAAGTTCGGCCTGAACGCCTTCGGCGAGCAGGGCGACCCGTTCGACCCGACCCGGCACGAGGCGGTCGCGCACCAGACCTCGGCCGACGTCAGCGAGCCGACCTGCGTCCAGGTCATGCGGCGCGGCTACCAGCTCGGTGAGCGGCTGCTGCGCCCCGCGCTGGTCGCGGTCGCGGATCCGGAATAGTGCGAGACAGTGACCGGGCCGTCCCGCCCACCGCGCAGCGGTGGGCGGGACGGCCGGGCCGCGAGGGTCGAGAGGGGGTGGACCGGTGAGTTCGAAGGACTGGATCGAGAAGGACTTCTACGCCGTGCTCGGCGTGGACAAGGCCGCCTCCGCGGATGACATCAAGAAGGCGTACCGCAAGGTGGCCCGGGAGTCGCACCCGGACCACAACCCGGGCGACCCGAAGGCCGAGGAGCGGTTCAAGGCCGCGTCCGAGGCCTACAACGTCCTGTCGGACACGGGTCGCCGTCGCGAGTACGACGAGATGCGCTCGCTGTTCGGCTCGGGGGCCTTCCGGCGCAGCGCCCGGGGCGGAGGCCAGCCGGGCGGCATGCCGTTCGACGTCTCCGACATGTTCGGCGGCGGTGGAGGCGGCGACCGTCGCTTCGGCGGAGCCGGCTTCCAGGACCTGTTCAGTTCGATCTTCACCGGTGGCCAGGCCGGTGGGCAGGCCGCACCGCGCGGTCCGGCCCGTGGTCGGGACGTCGAGACCGAGGTGGCACTGGACTTCGGTGACGCCGTACGCGGGGTGACGCTGCCCCTGACGCTGCGCGCCCCCGGAGTCTGCGAGACCTGCCACGGCAACGGGGCCAAGCCCGGCACCCAGCCGCGTACCTGCACGGTCTGCCACGGCGCCGGGGTGACCACCCGCGACCAGGGTGCGTTCAGCTTCTCCGAGCCGTGCCGCAACTGCCAGGGCGTCGGCACCGTGGTCGAGGAGAAGTGCCCGGAGTGCCAGGGCAGTGGCGGGGTCACCAAGACCCGCACCATGAACGTGCGGTTCCCGGCCGGGGTGGCCGACGGTCAGCGCATCCGGCTCGCCGGGCGCGGTGAGGCAGGCGAGCGCGGCGGCCCCGCTGGTGACCTCTTCGTGCAGGTCAAGGTTCGACCGGACGAGCTGTTCGGGCGTACCGGCGACGACCTGACGCTGTCCGTGCCGGTCACCTTCGCGGAGGCCGTGCTCGGCACGGACCTGCGGGTGCCCACGCTCGACGGCGCGGTGACCCTGCGGGTTCCGCCGGGGACGCCGAGCGGGCGGGTGCTGCGGGCCCGTGGCAAGGGTGTGGTCCGCCGCGACGGGCAGGCCGGTGACCTGCTGGTCACGTTGGACGTGGTGGTCCCGGCCCGACTGTCGGACGAGGCGCGCACTGCACTGGAGGCGTTCGCCGAGCAGAGCCCGCCGGCGGCCCGCGAACATCTCGACGCTCGGGTGCGTCGGGTCAGTTAGTCCGATGGAGTGGACGCGGAGGTGAGCGGCATGTCGGGCGAGTTCCTCGGTTCGGGTGACCCTGCCTACGAGGCCAAGGTTCTGATGATCTCGGTTGCGGCCCGGATGGCGGGGATGCACCCACAGACCCTGCGCCAGTACGACCGGCTGGGGCTGGTGCAGCCCGGCCGGGCCGCTGGTGGCGGCCGTCGGTACAGCGTGCGCGACGTGGTGCTGCTGCGCGAGGTCCAGCGGCTCAGTCAGGACGACGGGATCAACCTGGCCGGCGTCAAGCGGATCATCGGGCTGGAGCGGCTGCTGGAGCAGGCGCAGCAGCGGGTGGCCCGGCTGGAGGCGGAGCTGGACGCCGCGTACCGCCGGGTGGCCGAGCTGGAGTCGCTGGCCCGCTTCCCGGGTCGGGACCTGGTGCCGACCAACCGCACGTCCACCGCGCTGGTCGTCTGGCGACCCCGCCGCATGCCCGATCGCTGACCAACCGCTCACCCGGCGCTGTCTTTCGGCCCGGACCGTACCGGATTTCCCGGCGCGGTCCGGGCCGCTTCGGTTAGCCTGTCGATACGGTCCAATCGGCTTAATACGGACCTACCGGCATGGCGAGGGGGAGCGATGGCGGAGCCGGCGAAGAAGGTCGCCCAGCAGGCGGAAGACCGGTTGGAAGAACTGGCCGAGACCGTCCGCAAGAAGTTCGACAAGGTGACCGAGGGAACCTACCGGGACCGGGTCGTCGGAGGGCGGTTCGCCGGCCGGGACGACCACGGCGGCGAGAAGGACCGAGCCGAGACGGAACGGCAGCAGGACTGACCGGTAACCGACGTGCGGGCCGGGACCCACGGGGGGTCCCGGCCCGTTCGCGTCGCTGAGTGCGGGCCGGGACGCGGTGACGCCAGGCGGGGGTCCCGGCCCGTTCGCCGTCGTACTGAACCGACCTCAGCCGAGGCGGCGGTTCTCGCGGACCAGGCCGCCCTCGCACCAGTCCCGGTAGACGAAGAGATCCGGTCGGGCCAGCAGCACCCGGCCGTTGTGCGCCCAGATCTTCATCAGCTCGTCGCCCTCACGCTCGGCCTGTTCGACGAGCTTGCGGAAGCGACGCTTCGGGTGGGCGCGGAAGTTCGTCCGGATGCCGTCGGCCGCGTAGATGTAGAGGCAGTGCAACGCGAACCGCCGCGCCGGGCAGGACGGGTCCATCGCCAGCTCGAAGAGCGTCAACACCAGTCGATCGCCGGAGACCAGCAGGTCCCAGTCGGGCGGCATCGAAGCCAACGGCACAGAATCAGGCTGGTACGCCCAAGCTCGCAACTCCGCCGGACTCGGATCGACGGGGTTGGCGAAGCCGTGGAACGTCGATTCCTGCACGCTCACCGGCCAACCTTCCGCTCTCGCCCGCGTTTGGCTGCACTGCCTGCGGACCCTGGCTGCTGGGGCGAAACGGTAACCTGCCGTCGAGTGCTGCGGTAGTCCCCGTGGGGAGCAATTCAGCAACCGTTGGGGTCGGGGCTGCGCGGTCAGTCGTGGATCGGGACCGGTGCCGCCCGCTGGGCCGCCGCGCGGTTGCGCAGCCACCGCTTGAACCACGGGAAGTCCGGCAGCCGGGCGAGGATCGGCCCGGTCACCACGGTGATCAGGACGTACGTCGCGGCCAGCGCCGCCAACTGCGGCTCGACGCTCCCGGCGGCCACCGCGAGCCCGGCGATGACGATGGAGAACTCACCTCGGGGTACGAGTGCGAGGCCGGTCCGCCATCGGCCGGGTTCCGCGATGCCCACCCGACGCGCCGCGAGGTAGCCGGTGAGCGTCTTCGTCGCCATGGTGACCACGGCCAACGCGAGCGCCGGCAACAGCACCGGCGGGATGTCCCGTGGGTCGGTGACCAGGCCGAAGAAGACGAAGAACACAGCGGCGAACAGGTCCCGCAGGGGGGAGAGCAACTCGGTCGCGTGGTGCGCCACCGGGCCGGAGAGCGCGATGCCGACGAGGAACGCGCCGACCGCCGCCGACACCTGCAGCTTCGCCGCGAGCCCGGCGATCAGCAGGGTCAGACCGAGTACGCCGAGCAGCAGCGCCTCCGGGTCCTTCGCGGACAGGGCGGACGAGATGAGGTGGCCGTACCGGATGGCCACCACCAGCACCAGCAGCACCGTGCCCACCGCGACGGCGAGTGCGATGCCGCCGCCGAGCAGACCGGTGCCCGCCAGTACGGCGGTGACCAGCGGCAGGTAGAGCGCCATTGCCAGGTCCTCGATCACCAGGACCGAGAGGATCACCGGGGTTTCCCGGTTACCGAGTCGTCCCAGGTCGGCGAGGACCTTGGCGATCACGCCGGAGGAGGAGACCCAGGTGATGCCGCCGAGCACCAGGGCGGCCACCCAGTCCCAACCGAGCAGCAGGGCGAACGCCGCGCCGGGCAGCGCGTTGAAGACGCCGTCTATCAGCCCGGCGGGGGCCGCCGATCGGAGGTTGCCGACCAGCTCGTTGGCCGAATATTCCAGGCCGAGCATCACCAGCAGCAGGATGACGCCGATCTCGGCGCCGACCGCGAAGAACTCCTCGCTGGCGGCGAGCGGAAGCAGCCCGCCGTGCCCGAACGCCAGCCCGGCGAACAGGTAGAGAGGGATGGGGGACAGGCCTACCCGGCGGCTGAGCCGACCGAGGACGCCAAGCAGCAGCAGCAGCGCGCCGACTTCGACGAGCAGAGTGGTGGAATCGTGCATCCGCCTCAGCCGTCCGGGTCACTGTCGGCGAGGATGGCGGACACGCCGTCGAGACCCCGTCGGGTCCCGACAACGACCACCACGTCGCCGGCCGCGAAGCGGAAGGAGGGAAGTGGCGAGACGATGACTTCGCCTTCGCGAAGCACCGCCACGATGGAGGCGCTCGTGCGGGTACGCGCCTTGGTGTCGCCGAGCTTCCGGTTGACGTACGGCGACCCGGCCGTGATGGCGATCTGCTCGGTGAGCAGACCGGCCGCCTGCTCGCGCAGCCCGGAGAGCTGGCCGAGCATCAGCGACGCGCCGAGGATGTCGGCCAGGGCCTCAGCCTCGTCGTCGGTCAGCGGGATGTCCGACTGGCACGCGTCGGGATCGTCGGGGTCGTAGAGAACGAGATCACGGCGGCCATTGCGGTGGGAGACGACGCCCAAACGGCGTCCTGACTCCGTCACCAGATCGTGGCGTACCCCGATCCCGGGTAAGGCGGTCTGCTCGACACGTACTCGCACCCACCAAGGCTACCGCTTCGTGAACAGAACGCAGATCTTGGAAGCCCTCGGCCCTTCCGACCAGCCCCGACACGTCCAACAGGGCCGAGTGCGGGCGGTGCCCGCCCCCGGTGGAGCGGGCGCGGGCAACCGGAGTTGGTCGTGGTCAGCGGCGGCTGGCGAAGAACTCGCGGATGTCGGCGACCAGAACCTCGGTGGCCTGGTGGGCGGCGTAGTGACCGCCGACGTCACCGCGGCCGTCGACGTCGTTGTCGTACGCGGTCCACCGGACGATGTTCGCGTGGTCCCGATCGGCGAAGCGGCGGATGGACTGGAAGTCGCCGGGGAACATGGCCAGCGCGGTCGGCGCGGTGGTCGGCCCGGTCGGTGACTCCTCGGCGTGCGCGTCCTCCCAGTAGAACCGGATCGCGGACGCGGCCGTGCCGGTGAACCAGTAGAGCGCCACGTTGGCCAGGATGAAGTCCGCGTCCAGGCTCTCGTCGAAGAGTTGCGCGTTCCAGGCGAGCAGCCCGACCGGGGAGTCGGCCAGCGCGAACGCCAGGGTCTGTGGCTGCTGGCTGTGCACCTGGTTGAAGGAGAACTTGTTCTCGTAGAACCACTGGAGGTGCTGGAGCGCCGCCTGATCCGCCTCGGACAGCCCGGCGAACTCGGCCGGGTCGCCGGAGGGGAATGAGAAGAGCTGGGTGACGTGGACGCCGAGCACGTGGTCCCGGTCGATCCGGCCCAGCTCCGGCGCGACCATCGAGCCGGCGTCGTTGCCGACCGCGCCGTAGCTGGCGTACCCCAGGCGGTTCATCAGCTCGGCCCAGGCGCGGGCCGTGCGGTGCCGGTTCCACCCGGCGCTGCGGGTCGGGCCGGAGAGGCCGAAGCCGGGCAGCGATGGGATGACCACGTGGAAGGCCGGCGCGTCCGGGTCGGTCGGCTCGGTGAGCGGGGCGATCACGTCGAGGTATTCCAGCACCGAGCCTGGCCAGCCGTGGGTGAGCACCAGCGGGGTGGCGTCCGGCCGGGTCGACCGGACGTGCAGGAAGTGGATCTGCTCGCCGTCGATCTCGGTGACGAACTGCGGGTGGGCGTTCAGGCGGGCCTCGACGACGCGCCAGTCGAAGCCGTCCCGCCACCGGTCGGCGAGGGCGCGGACCCGGTCGCTGCTCATCCCGTACGAGTCGCCGGTGCCGGGCAGGTCGGCGGGCCAGACGGTGCGGCCCAGCCGGTCGGCCAGGTCGTCGAGTGCGGTCTGCGGGATCTCGACGCGGAACGGGCGGATCGCAGTGCCGGTCATCTGAAGCTCCTTCGGAACGGAATGTTTCGTTCTGCAATCAGCGTAGCAGACCGGAATGATCCGTTCCACTGGTAGTCTGAGGTCATGCCGAATCCCCCCGGAAAGACGCTGGCCGGCCGCCGCGCCCAGGCCGCCCGCAACGACGAGGTCATCCTCGAAGCCGCCCGCGCGGTCTTCCTGGACGACCCGAAGGCGCCGATCGCCGCCGTCGCCGAACGCGCGGGTGTCGGCATCAGTGCCCTCTACCGGAGGTACGCGGGCAAGGAGGACCTGCTGCGCCAGCTCTGCCATGACGGGTTGCGCCGGTACGTCGCCGCAGCCGAGGCCGCCCTCGCCGAGCCGGACGACTGGGCCGCGTTCAGCGCCTTCCTGACCCAGGTGGTCGACGCCGACGTGCACTCGCTCACCGTCCACCTGGCCGGCATGTTCACTCCGACCGAGGAGATGGGTCGGGACGCGACGCGCGCCAACGAGTTGGCCACCGCCCTGTTCGAGCGGGCCCGCGCCAGCGGGCGGCTGCGGCCGGACGCGGTCGTGCAGGATCTGGGGTTGCTGCTGGAGGCGTGCGCCGCGGTGCGCGTACCCGATTCGGAGCGCACCGGGCAGTTGCGCCGACGCCAGCTCGCCGTGCTGCTGGCGGGTCTGTCCACCGGGCCGGCCACAGACCCGCTCCCCGGCCCGGCGCCCGCGGCAGGAGAGTTCGACTGGCGGTGGCGTCGCCGGGAGTGATGGGCATCACGCGCTAAGGTTGAGCGGAATACGCTCAACTCTGGTTGTGTCCAACTCAGTGGACAACGCCGATCCGGGGGAGCCCATGAATACCGAAAAACTCACCACCAAGAGCCGCGAGACCATCACGGGCGCCGTCGCGCTGGCCAACCAGCGTGGCCACGCCACAGTGGAGCCCTGGCACCTGCTGCTGGCACTGCTGGACACCGACGGCTCGACCGCCACCGGTCTGCTGCGCGCCGTCGGGGCCGACCCGACCGAGCTGCGCCGGGCCGCCCAGCGCGCGGTCGACGGCCTTCCCGCCGCTCGCGGCTCCAGCCTCGCCGAGCCGACCCTGGCTCGGGAGTTCGTCAACGCCATCGGCGCCGCCGAGCAGATCGCCCGACCGTTGGGCGACGAGTACACCTCCACCGAGCACCTGCTCGCCGGCCTGGCCCGGGTGGGCGGCGCGGTGTCCGGTGCGCTGAAGACGGCCGGTGCCACCGAGGACGCCCTGGTCGCGGCCTTCCCGACCGTGCGGGGTGGCGACCGGCGGGTCACCACCGCCGACCCGGAGCAGACCTATCAGGCCCTGACCAAGTACGGCGTCGACCTCACCGCCAGCGCCCGGGACGGCAAGATCGACCCGGTCATCGGCCGTGACTCCGAGATCCGCCGGGTCATCCAGGTGCTCTCCCGGCGTACGAAGAACAACCCGGTGCTGATCGGTGAGCCCGGCGTCGGCAAGACCGCGATCGTCGAGGGGCTGGCCCAGCGGATCGTCACCGGTGACGTGCCCGAGTCGCTGCGCGACAAGAAGCTGATCTCGCTCGACCTTGGCGCGATGGTCGCCGGTGCGCAGTACCGGGGGCAGTTCGAGGAGCGGCTCAAGTCCGTCCTGGAGGAGATCAAGAACTCCAACGGGCAGGTGATCACCTTCCTCGACGAGCTGCACACCGTGGTCGGCGCCGGAAAGGGCGAGGGCTCGATGGACGCCGGCAACATGCTGAAGCCGATGCTGGCCCGTGGTGAGCTGCGGATGGTGGGCGCCACCACGCTGGACGAGTACCGCGAGCACGTCGAGAAGGACCCGGCTCTGGAGCGCCGTTTCCAGCCGGTGCTGGTCGGCGAGCCGACGATCGAGGACACCATCGGCATCCTGCGGGGGCTCAAGGAGCGCTACGAGGTGCACCACGGCGTACGGATCACCGACGCCGCGCTGGTCGCCGCCGCGACACTGTCGGACCGCTACATCACCGACCGGTTCCTGCCGGACAAGGCGATCGACCTGGTCGACGAGTCCGCGTCCCGGCTCCGGATGGAGATCGACTCCCGGCCGGTCGAGGTGGACGAGATCGAGCGGGCGGTCCGCCGGTTGGAGATCGAGGAAATGGCGCTGGCCAAGGAGCCGGACGCCGCCTCCGCCGAGCGGCTGGAGCGGTTGCGCAAGGAGCTGGCCGACAAGCGCGAGCAGCTCACTGTGCTCTCCGAGCGCTGGCAGACGGAGAAGAGCCACATCACCAAGCTCTCCACCGCGAAGGAGGAGCTGGAGCGCCTCGGCGGTGAGGCCGAGCGGGCCGAGCGCGACGGCGAGCTGGAGCGCGCCGCCGAGCTGCGCTACGGCCGCATCCCCGCCCTCAAGGTCGAGCTGAAGCAGGCCGCGGAGGAGCTGGCCCAGCTCCAGGCCGACGGCGCCATGCTCAAGGAGGAGGTCGGCGCGGACGACATCGCCGCGGTGGTCGCCTCCTGGACCGGCATCCCCGCCGGCCGCCTGCTCGAAGGCGAGACGGCCAAGCTGCTGCGGATGGAGGAGTCACTGGGCGGCCGGGTGGTCGGCCAGGCCGAGGCGGTCGGCGCGGTCTCCGACGCGGTACGCCGTGCACGGGCCGGAATCGCCGACCCGGATCGCCCGACCGGCAGCTTCCTCTTTCTCGGCCCCACGGGTGTCGGCAAGACGGAGCTGGCCAAGGCCCTCGCCGAGTTCCTCTTCGACGACGAGCGGGCGATGGTCCGCATCGACATGAGCGAGTACGGCGAGAAGCACTCGGTCGCCCGACTGGTGGGCGCCCCGCCCGGCTACGTCGGCTACACCGAGGGCGGCCAGCTCACCGAGGCGGTGCGCCGCAGGCCGTACTCGGTGATCCTGCTGGACGAGGTGGAGAAGGCCCACCCGGACGTCTTCGACGTGCTGCTCCAGGTGCTCGACGACGGTCGGCTCACCGACGGCCAGGGCCGCACTGTGGACTTCCGCAACGCCATCCTGGTCCTCACGTCCAACCTCGGGTCTTCGATGATCAGCGACCTGACCCTGGCCGAGGAGCAGCGCCGGGAGGGCGTCCTCGCCGTGGTGCGGTCGCACTTCAAGCCGGAGTTCCTCAACCGGCTGGACGACATCGTGGTCTTCGCCTCGCTGCTGGGCGACGATCTGCGTTCGATCGTCGACATCCAGTTGGACCGGATGCGGCGGCGGTTGGCCGACCGCAGGCTCGGCCTGGAGATCACCGATGCCGCTCGGGACTGGCTCGCCGAGCACGGCTACGACCCGATCTACGGCGCTCGCCCGCTGCGTCGCCTGATCCAGACGGCAATCGGCGACCAGCTTGCCAAGGCGCTCCTGTCCGGCCAGATCCGCGACGGCGAAACGGTGAAGGTGGACCGCGCCACCGAAACCAACACCCTCTCCGTAACCGCCGCCTGATCCGTCGCACCCGGGCCGATCCCGCCTCCGCAGGCGGGGTCGGCCCGACACGTTCTCCGCCCCCACCGACACTCCGCCGGGACGCTGCGTAGCTGCCGCATCACCAGAAAATGATTTGTTTCCCCAGGTGCGCGGGGTTGTTACCGTTCCCGCCGACGCACTTGGGGAGGTGGTCGGCATGAATGGTCCTGTGGCGTACCTGGTAACGACGCTGGGGTGTCTGATCGGAGTCGCCGGGGTCGTGGTGGCGGTGGTGGCGGTACGCAAGGGCCGTAAGGCCGCCCGGCCGGCGGCACCCGCCGACCCGTTCCGGGACACCGACAGCGACGCGCTCCGCGGCGACCCGCGCAGGCTCAAGCCCGGCGACATCGTCGAGATCCGCCGGGTGTCGTACGCGGTCCGGGGCTCGGTGCATCTGAATGAGGGCGGCTGGGGCTGGGCCGAGCACCTGCTGGACACCGTCGAGGGCGACAAGCGCTGGCTCTCCGTGGAGGAGGACCCGGACCTGGAGCTGGTGCTCTGGACCGCCGAGCCGGCCGCCACGATCACCCCGGGTGCATCCACCCTCGACTTTGCCGGCCGCCGCTACGCCTCGGAGGAGTCCGGTCAGGCCCGCTTCACGGCCACCGGCAGCACCGGCCTCGACCCCAGTGGCACCCTTCGATACCACGACTACCGGTCCCAGGGCGGCGAACGGCTCTCCTTCGAGGCGTACGGCCAGGCCGGCTGGGAGGTCGCCCGGGGCGAGCAGTTGCACCGCGCCGACGTGATGGTTTACCCGCAGGCCGGACCGGAGGCCAGCTGACGTGTTGGTGAGCCTCCACACCCCGTACGTCGACACCTGCGCCGCCGACTTGAGCCTGGCACTCGGTGGGCTGGAGCGGCCCGCGTTGCACGTCCACGACCTCACGCTGCCCGGGGAGGTCCGGCTGCGGCTGCGCCTGCTCGGCGCGTCCCACCAGGTCGTACTGGCCGAACCCGGTGGTGCGGCCGGACTCACCGAGACGGTCGCCTGCCTGCCTGGTCGGCCGCCGCACCTGCCCGGCGCCCTGCATGACGAGGCGGCCGGCTACCGCTTCACCGCCAGCGTGCTGCGCCCCGCCGACGGCGAGTTGCACACCCGGATCGCCGGGCTCCGCGCCGACCTGGCCGACGACCCGTACGCCCTGGTCGGAGTCTTTCCCGGTGACCCGGACGCGGTCACCGCGCTGGCCGTACGCACCGACCTGCCGCACGGGTCGGTCGGCTGGCGTACCTGGCACGCGTACCCCCAGACCAATGAGCTGGTCCTGACCGAGACGGTGGTGGCACTGCGATGACGTACCGACGCTGGTTCGTGGTGGGCGCGGCGGTGGCCGTGGTCGGCGTGCTGGTCGCGGCCTTCGCGCTCGTCAACGGCACCTTCTCCCCGCGCGCCTACGTGCAGGACAGGTACTCGCGAGCGGCCAGCCGGGACATCGGCCGGCAAGCAACCGCGTACACCTCGTCCAAGTCACCGACCACTGTCGCCAAGGAACTGACCGACGCGTGGAAGCCGTCCGACCGGTACGCCGACAGCAGCGGCGTCTACCTGCGCTACGACGACGACTCGGTGGTGATCCTGCCGATCGCCGCCGGCTCGGTGATCCTGCTCGAGGACATGGACACCGCTCACCCCCGCTACCACTCGACCGTCGGGTCGTACTGGGGCTGGGGACGCGGCAGCAGCGTTCGGGGCGGCGGCCCCGGCACCGGCAAGTAGCCCGACACCCGACCCCTTCACCTGGAGCCCCTCCGTGCAGAACCTCGTCACCGATCTGCTGGCCACCCTCGCCTTCGGCGCGGTCGGCGTCGTCCTCATGGGCGTCGGCTACGCGCTGGTCGACCTGACCACTCCTGGCAAGCTCCACGAACTGATCTGGACCGAGCGCAACCGCAACGCGGCGCTGCTGCTCGCGTCCAACCTGCTCGGCGTCGGCACCATCGTGGTCGCGGCGATCGTCGCCAGCGACGACGACTTCGCCCTGGGGCTGGTCGGCGCGGCGGCGTACGGGATCGTCGGCCTGGTCATCATGGCCGCCGCGTTCCTGCTGCTCGACGCGGTGACCCCCGGCCGGCTCGGCGAGCTGCTGGTCGACCCGGAGCCGCACCCCGCCGTGTGGGTGTCGGCCGTGGTGCACCTGGCCACCGGCGCGATCATCGCCGCCGCGATCCTCTGATGGCCGGGGGTCCGCGACCGGGCGGTGCCGGCCGGCCGTACCCGGGGCGGTCATGAGCACCGGGGCACCGCCGGTGGTCGACAGCGGCACCGACGCCCGACCGCACTGGCGGCTGGCCCGCGCGGCGGTGCTGCTCGCGGTCTTCGTCTGCGCCGCCTGCGGGCTGGTCTACGAGCTGGCCCTGGTCGCGCTCGGCAGCTACCTGATCGGCGACACCGTCGGGCAGGCGTCGATCGTGCTCGGCGTGATGGTCTTCGCGATGGGGGTCGGCGCGCTGGTCGCGAAGCCGTTGCAGCCCCGGGCCGCCGCCGCGTTCGCGGTGATCGAACTGACCCTGGCCCTGCTCGGTGGTCTGTCCGTGCTCGGCCTCTACGCCGCCTTCGCCTGGCTCGACCTGTACGGCCCGGCGCTGGTCGGCACCGCCTTCGTGCTGGGCCTGCTGATCGGCGCGGAGATTCCACTGCTGATGGTGATGCTGCAGCGCATCCGCGAGCAGGCCGCCGGCAGTGCGGTGGCCGACCTGTTCGCCGCCGACTACGTCGGCGCGCTGCTCGGCGGGCTCGCCTTCCCGTTCCTGTTGATCCCCGTCTTCGGCCAGCTCAAGGGTGCCCTGGTGGTCGGCGCGGTGAACGCGGTGGCCGGCCTCGCCCTGGTCTGCACGGTGTTCCGGAGGGAGCTGAGCCGCCGGGCCCGGCTCGTCCTCGGCGCCGGCTCTGTCGTGGTCGCGCTCTGCCTGGGGTACGCCTGGGTGACCGCCGCCGACTTCGAGGTGACCGCCCGGCAGCAGCTCTACCGGGACCCCGTGGTGTACGCCGAACGCTCCCGTTATCAGGAGATCGTGCTGACCCGGTCGGTGCGGGAGGTTGGCCACGCCGACACCGACCTGCGGTTGTTCCTCAACGGTGATCTCCAGTTCAGCTCGGTCGACGAGTACCGCTACCACGAGGCGCTGGTGCATCCGGCGATGCGCGGCCCGCGCGGTGACGTCCTGGTTCTCGGTGCTGGCGACGGCCTCGCCGTCCGGGAGATCCTGCGGTACCCGGACGTCCGGCGGGTGACAGTGGTCGACCTCGACCCGGCGGTGGTGGCCCTGGCCAGCACCGTGCCGCAGCTGCGGGCGCTCAACGGCGGCTCGCTCGACGACCCCCGCGTACGGGTGCTGAACACTGACGCGTTCGGCTGGCTGCGTACCGCCGCCGAGCGCTTCGACGTGGTGGTCGCCGACCTGCCCGACCCGGACGAGACGGCCACCGCCAAGCTCTACACCGTCGAGTTCTACGCGTTGATCAGGTCGGTGCTCGCCGAGCAGGGACGGCTGGTGGTGCAGTCCGGCTCGCCATACTTCGCGCCCCGCTCATACTGGTCGATCGATGCGTCGGTGCGGGAAGCCGGCTTCGCCACCGTGCCGTACCACGTCGACGTGCCGTCCTTCGGCGACTGGGGGTTCCTGCTGGCCACGGCGGGAACCGTCCCGCCGGTGCTGGAACTGCCGGCCGACGCGCTCCGGCTGCGTTTCCTCGACCCGGGCGTGCTGCGGGCGGCGGCGGTCTTTCCCGCCGACCGCGCTCGTCTGAACGTGCCCCCCAGCACCCTCCTCCAACCGAGGGTCCTCGACTACGCCCGCACGGAGTGGCGCGGCTACTGACCCCATCATCTGGCGCCAGAACACGGTGGCTGTGTCAGGAGAGAGTCCGCTCATGGCGCAAACCTCTTGACTAACGGGGTGGAGTGGGTGCGAACGGGGAAAGGGTGGAGGCATGTTTGGGATGCGCAAGGCTTGGGAGCGCGAATTGGGCGCGGCCGTCGACGAGTTGGTGGCGGCTGACACGCTCGCCTTCGGTGGGGTGGGAATCGCGGGCAAGCTGTTGCCGGTGACCGAGGCATACCAACGGGTCGAGGCCGCCATCGACGACCACCCCGAGGAGGTACGCCGGCAGCTCGACCGCGTGCTCGCCGACGGCACACCCGCCGGCCGGGCGTACGCGGCGACGCTGCTGGAGCGGATCGACCCGGCGGCGGCCCGAGCGGCCTGGACGTCGCTGCGCGACGACCCGAGCGAGTTCACCACCTTCGTCGGCTGCGTGATGGACCGCGAAACCATCGGGAACTACGCCACCCAGCGCCTCGCTGCGGCGTGAGTCATCCGCCATCAACGTGCGAGGGTGCACACCGGGCGACACCACGGGTGCCGTCGGTAGCTGAGCTGTCCGTCACGGTACGGGTCCGGATCGTGCCTGCGGTTGTTACCGTCTGCGCCGACGTACCTGGGGAGGTGGTCGGGTGAGCGGGTCAGCGGTGTACCTGGTGGTGGCCCTTGCCGTACTCGTGGCGGTCGTGGTTGTGATCATCGTGCGGGCCCGGCTGCGAGCCGCGGCCCGGCCCGACGGCACGCTGCCACCCGGCCGTGCGGCGGGGACGCCGGACGACGGACCGCTCCGCCTGACCCTGGGCGACCGGGTGCGGATCCAGGACCGGGAGTACGTGGTGAGTGGCACGGTCCGACTGGTCGAGGGGGACTGGAGCTGGGTGCAGCACCTGCTCGACGACGACTCCGGCACCCGTCACCGGCTCTCCGTGGAGGACGGCCCGGAACTGGAGCTGGTGCTCTGGACGGCCGAGCCGGGCGCGACAGTCACCCCGGGGGCCCCGACCATCGACCTCGGCGGCCGGCGGTACACGTGGGCCGAGACAGGGCAGGCCCGCTACACCGCCACCGCGGAGACCGGGCTGCCGTCGGCCGGGACGATGCGCTACCACGACTACCAGTCGGGTGGCGCCGCGCGGCTCTCCTTCGAGGCGTACGGCGAAGAGGGCTGGCGGGTCGCCCGAGGTGACCTTCTCGACCCCGCCGACCTGACGATCCATCCCACGTCCGAGGAGCACTGAGCCGAACCGGGCGGGACGCGCGGGGTCGACACGGCATGCCGAACTGGCTTGTTGTCGATACGGTGTGGTCGCGATCTTAGGGAAGGAGAATCGTGGTCGATTCCCAGAGCACGCCGGCCCGTCAGCGGCCATCCATTGTGTCGATTTCCAGCTACCTGCTCTTCCTGTTCCTGGCGTGCCAGGTGATCAGTCTGATCATCACGCTCAGCACCATCGGTAAGACGCGCGACGCCCTTCGTGACGCGTACGCGGGCAGCAACGTCGAGAACGCCGATCAGGTGGGTGACGTCTTCTACGCCATCGGCCTCGGCAGCGCCATTCTGGTGCTGTTGCTCGCGGTCGTGCTGGGCGTTCTGGCCCTCTTCAACAACCAGGGCCGCAACGGCGCCCGGATCACCACCTGGATCGTCGGCGGCATCATGGTCTGCTGCGTGGGTGGTGGCCTGCTCAGCAACGCGGCCGGTGGTTTCACCGCCGGTGGAGAGACCGGCGCCAACGGGCCGAGCAGTGAAGAGGTCCAGCGCCGGTTGGAGGAGGCCCTGCCCTCCTGGGCCACCGCGGTGAGCCTGCTGCTCGGCGTGATCAGCCTGATCTCGCTGCTCGCGGCGCTGATCCTGCTGGCGATGCCGAAGGCGAACGCGTTCTTCCGCAAGCCGACCGCGGCGTGGGAGCCGCCGACCCCGGGCGCCAGCTACCAGGCCCCGGGTCAGCCCGGTTACCCGCAGGCCCCGGGTCAGCCCGGTTACCCGCAGTCGTCCGGTGAGCCGGGCTACCCGCAGTCGAGTGGGGAGCCGAGCTACCCGCCGCCGCCGGGCACGAACCGGCCGGACGACACGCCGCCCGCGGACCGTCCGGGGTCAACCCCGCCGTCGACGAGTTGATCGACAGATAAGCACGACGCCGACGATCCCTCCGAGTAGGTTGCAACCCGACGCCTACCGGAGGGATTCGTCGTGTCGTACCCGGAATCGGCACCGGCCCGCCGGCCCGCCGTCGTCCTGATGGCTGCGGGCGTGCTGCTGGTGATGGCGGTCGCCGCGCTCGCGTACGCCGTGGTCGACCTGGTGGTGCTGGGCGGGACGGTCGACGCGTTCCGCACCGCCGCCCGGGACACCTCGGCCAGCCCGGAGCAGATCGACGACGTGGTGACCCTGCTCCGCGCGTCCGCGGTGCTGTCTGCGGTGGTGGCCGCCCTCTCCGCGCCGGTGCTCGCCGGCCTGGCCCTGGGGCTGCTGGCCGGTCGCAACGGCGTACGGGTTGCCACCTGGGTGGTCAGTGGGCTTGGCCTGCTCGCCGGCTGTTGCAGCGTGGCGGTGCTGATCGGCGAACGAGCCGCACCACTGCAACTCGGCTCCGGTGAGCAGGCTGTCGCCGAGTTGCTGGGGCTGATCGGCGACGCGTACCCGTCGTGGTGGATTCCGCTCAACGCCGGGCTTTCCGTCGCGCAGGGCCTCGGTTACCTTGTAGTAGCTACGCTGCTGGCCCTGCCGGCGGCGAACGCCTGGTTCGGTCGCCACCGCTCGACCGCGCCGACCGTCCCATCCGCACCACCGGCGTTTCCGCATGCCCCGCACCAGCCGCCGCCCGCACCCCCGTACCCGCCCAGGTGAGGACCACCCCGTGACGCTCGACCCCACGACTGCCGAGCGCCGGGCCCTGATCACCGGGGCCACCGCAGGCATCGGCGCGGCGTTCACCCGGCGGCTGGCCGCCGACGGCTGGCATCTGGTGCTGGTCGCCCGTGACGCGGCCCGGCTGACCGAGCTGGCCACCGAGTTGGGTTCCACCTACGGCCGCCCCGTGGAGACGATCCCGGCGGATCTGTCCACCGACGACGGCTGCGCGGTCGTGGAGCGGCGAATCGCCGACGGCAGCCCCGTGCACCTGCTCGTCAACAACGCCGGCATCAGCCTCAACAAACCGTTCCTGCGCTCCACGGCAGAGGACGAGGCGCGGCTGTTGCGGCTCAACGTGCACGCGGTCATGCGGCT
The DNA here is from genome assembly GCF_900090275.1 of Micromonospora zamorensis. Taxonomy (NCBI): domain Bacteria; kingdom Bacillati; phylum Actinomycetota; class Actinomycetes; order Micromonosporales; family Micromonosporaceae; genus Micromonospora; species Micromonospora zamorensis. Next base: position 6,423,364 of record NZ_LT607755.1, read on the forward strand.
GACCCTGGCGGCGTTGCGACCGATGACCGAACGGCGGAATGGGGCAGTGATAAATGTCTCTTCGGTCGCCGGTTTCGGCACGGCGATGCCCGGCTCGACCTACTCGGCCAGCAAGGCGTGGGTCACCAACTTCAGCGAGTCCGTAGGCCTTTCGGCGCGCCCGTTCGGCGTCCGGGTGATGGCCCTCTGCCCCGGCTACACCCGCACCGAGTTCCACCAACGAGCCGGCATCAACATGTCCAAGACGCCCGAGTGGCTGTGGCTCCGCGCCGAGGATGTGGTCGACGAAGCCCTGCGTGACCTGCGCAAAGGCAAGATGGTCAGCGTCCCGGCATGGAAGTACAAGATGGTCGTCGCCGGCATGCGGCACGCCCCCCGCCGACTGCTCCAGGCCGTCGCGCGGGACACCCGCGGCCGGATCGGTCGCGACGAGCACTGAGCCTCGACCGGCCCACCAGGCCCCGTAGGTCGTTGGGGCGGTGCTGGCGCGCCGCTATCGGGCCAGTTGCTGAGCGTAGTCGAACATCGCCAACCATCGGTCCCCCGCCGGGCTGATCAGGGTGGACCCCACACACGGCGTTCAGACTTGCGCAGTAACCTCTATCGCCATGGGGGACCACGACGACCTGCGCAAATTCATTACCGACCTGGCTGTGGTCCACGGACGGGTCGTGCTCTCCTCGGGGCGCGAGGCAGACTGGTACGTGGATCTGCGGCGCGTCACGCTCCATCACCAGGCCGCTCCTCTGGTCGGCCGGGTGTTGCTCGACCTCACCGCCGACTGGGAGTACGACGCCGTTGGCGGCCTCACTCTGGGCGCGGATCCTGTCGCGCTCTCGATGCTGCATGCCGCCGCTCCGACCGGTCGGGCCCTGGACGCCTTTGTGGTGCGCAAGGCGGGCAAGGCCCACGGTCTGCAACGGCGGATCGAAGGACCGGAGGTGGCCGGCCGTCGGGTGTTGGCGGTGGAGGATACGTCCACGACAGGCGGAAGTGTGTTGACCGCTGTCGAGGCACTTCGTGAGGCCGGGGCGGAAGTTGTAGGCGTGGCGGTTATTGTTGATCGAGGCGCCGGCGACGCGGTGCGAGCCGCCGGATTGCCATACCGGGCGGCCTATACGTTGGCTGACCTCGGCCTTGTGGCGTAAAAGTTTGCCGATTCGGATCTGCTGATATGCAGGCGGATCGATGCTGCTGGTGGAAGGATGGAATACGTGGGAACTGCGTTGGCCGAAATGACTATGCCTCAGATCTCGCCGCTAAACGGCGAGCCGATCGAACGTGCCGATGCCGAGCGTCTCGCCGGGGTCCTCAAGGCCCTTGCTGATCCTGCTCGGTTGCGGCTGCTCAGCCTGATCCAGTCGGCCCCCGAGGGCGAGGCGTGCGTCTGTGACCTGACGGCGCCGCTCGGCCTCTCTCAGCCGACGGTCAGTCATCACCTGCGCATCCTCACCGAGGCTGGCTTGCTGCAGCGGGAGAAGCGCGGTGTCTGGGCGTACTACAGCCTGGTCCCGAGTGCGATCGCGACGATCGCCGACCTGCTGACCCCGCCGCGTAAGCGGGCCACCAAGAAGGCCCGCTGACGTAGGCACTGCACGCCGTCCCGCGCCGGGACGGCGTCCGGTGGCGAGCCAGGGGTGGCGCCATCGGTGAGTAACACCTGCTCGTCCCCGGCCGCACCGCCGGAGGCCGGGTCCGACATGCCGACGGCCGACCCCCGCACCAGGGGGCCGGCCGTCGTCGTCGTACCAGGACGTCAGCGGTCCTGGCCGTGCTCCGGTCGATGGCGGCCGTGCTGGTGTCCGTCGTGGTCGAACGCCTCGCGGGCTGCCTCCACCGCGCCTGCGGCGCTGGCCGCGGCAATTACCGCAACCGCCTCGCCACGCTTGCGGGCGCGCCGGTCGCGGAGGAACTCGAAGAAGATCGGCAGCACCGAGATCACGATGATCAGGGCCACCACCGGCAGGATGTAGTGGTCGATCTTGTCGCCGATGGCCTGGTAGATCTGCTCGGCCAGCAGGTAGCCGATCAGCAGGATGCCGTCCACCCAGAGCACCGCACCGACGATGTTCCAGAGCAGGAACTGCCGGGCCGGCATGCCGAGTGCACCCGCGACCGGGTTGAGGAACGTCCGGACGATCGGGATGAAGCGCGCCAGCACCACGGCCTTCGCCGGGCCGAACTTCTGGAAGTAGTACTCGGCCTTCTCGACGTACTCCTTCTTGAAGAGTCGGGAGTTCGGCCGCTCGAACATCGGCCGGCCGTACCGGGCACCGAGCCAGTGCCCCAACTGGGCGCCGACGATCGCGCAGATCGGCCCACCGATCAGCAGGCCGGCCAGCGAGAGCCGCGTGCCGTCGCCGAAGATCGCGTCCGCCACCGGCGACGAGGCCACGCCGGCGAGGAACAGCAGCGAGTCGCCGGGGAAGAAGAAGCCCACCAGCAGGCCGGTCTCGGCGAAGAGGATCACCCACACGCCGATCAGCCCGAAGGTCTGCAACAGCTCCTTGGGGTCGAGCGGGTTCAGGGCGACGCTCTCCACGAGAGCGCGGGTCTGCTCAGCTGTGTCCACGGCCACAAAGGGTACCGAAGCCCGGGCCTCCGGCCGCGCCGGACCGGCACCTCGCCACCCGCCGGCGCAATACCCGTGTGCAGGGGTCCGAACGGCTCGACCGATGTCGCGCCGTGGGCCCGGGCGCGCCTCCCGCGCCTCGCCTCGACTGATCAGTGCAATGTTTCCCGGGTCCGCAGCCGTCGTCAGGGGCAGGAGACCCGGGAGGTGCGGTGACGTACGAGGAGTTCGTGGACACGCGGCTGGCCCCGCTGCTGCGGTACGCGGTGATGCTGACCGGCGATCCGCACCAGGCCCAGGATCTCGTTCAGGAAACCATGGTCCGGGTCCAGCTCAACTGGCGTCGGGTCGCCCGGGCGGACTCACCCGAGCGATACGTGCGCCGGATGCTCACCAACCAGTACGTCGACTGGCGGCGCGGCTCCTGGGTCCGCCGGGTGCTGCTGCGCGGAGAGCCCGACGCGACGGTGCCGGTGACCACCGACCACGCCCAGTCCGCCGTGGACCGGGACCAGATCTGGTCCTGGCTGTCCCGGCTGCCGCGTCGGCAGCGGGCCGCCCTGGTGCTGCGCTACTACGAGGACCTGCCCGACGCCGAGATCGCCGACATCCTCGGCTGCGCCGTCGGGACCGTACGTTCGTCCATCTCCCGGGCCCTCGCCACGCTCCGGGCCGAGTACGTGGAGGCGTGAACATGATTGAGGACGACCTGCGTGCCGCCTTCACCCGGCACGAGCCACTGACACCACCGACGGGCCCGCTGCGGGTCGCGATCGACCGGCTGGCGACGCGTCGGCGGCAGCTTCGCCGACGCTGGCAGGCTGGCGGAACGGCCTTGGCCGTGCTCGGCGTACTGGGCATCGGGGTGCCTCTGTTCACCCCGGAGCGCGCCGGGCCGCCGCAGGCCGACCTGATCGGCGCGACGGATCGGCCGGTGGCGACGGGCGCGGTGAACGTTCTGCTGGTCGGCATCGACAACCGGGGGTCCGTCCCGCCGTTGGCCGACTCGGTGCTGCTGCTGCACATCCCGGCCGACCGCAGCCGCCCGTACCTGGTCTCACTGCCCCGCGACCTGAAGGTGCCGATCCCCGGCCACGGCACCGACAAGCTGAACGCGGCGTTTCCGTTCGGCGCGGGCCACTCTCCACCGGATCTGACCAAGGGTTACGAGCTGACCCGGCAGACGGTGGCGAAGCTGACCGGCCTCCGCATCGACACGGGTGTGGTGTTGACGTACGCGACTCTGCGCACGCTGACCAACGAGGTTGGCGGTGTGCCGGTCTGCCTGCCCGAGCGGGTGCAGTCGGTCCACACCCGGCGGGTCTTCCCGGCCGCGTGCCAACGCCTCGACGGTGCCGCCGCGGCCGACCTGCTCCGCCAGCGGTACGGGCTGCCCGACGGCAGCCAGGGCCGGGACCGCAACGCCCGGATCTTCGCGGCCGGGCTGGTCCGTTCGGCCTCCGACCAGGGTGTGCTCACGAATCCGGTACGACTCGCCAAGCTGCTGGGGGCCGTCGGTCCGGACCTCGCCGTGTCACCGGGGCAGGCCACCATGCTGGACCTGATGCGGCTCGTCCCGACACTGCGATCGGTGGACCCGGTCGGGCTCAGTCTGCCAGTCGGCGACCCCACCGGGCCCAGTCGCTTCGTGCAGGCCGACCCGCAGCTCGCCCCGGAGTTCCTGACCGCACTGCGCGAGGATCGGCTCGGCGACTGGGTGGCCCGTCACCCCGAACAGGTCAACCCCGCCCGGTGATGGCGACCTGCCGCGAGGTCAGCGGTAGTCGTCCTCGTCACCGGTGACCACCCGGGCCTGCTCCATCGCGTCCCAGTCGTCGACCTCGAGGCCGCGCTGGGGCTCGCCGTCGGCGTCGGCGGGGCCGACCACCGTGGCCTGCTCGACCGCGTCGGCCGAATCGGCCTCGGGGTCGCGCTCGTCCGGGGCGAGGTGGTCGCCGGGAATGAAGTCCTCGTCGGGCTGACCCATCGTCCCTCCCGGGGTCTCGGGGCACGGTTCCCACCCACCGTACGGGTTGCGTCGGCGCCGCGCTCGGAAGCGGAGTAGGCGGAATCAGCCCTCGACGACGCGACCCGATGCCAGGATGGTGCCGTGGGCTTCCTCATTCGACTGGCGATCACCGCGGTCGCTCTGTGGATAACCACCCTGATCGTGCCCGGTGTCGACGTGCACGGTCGCTCGGGTGGCAACACCGCGCTCACCCTGATCGTGGTGGCGCTGATCTTCGGCGTGATCAACGCCGTGCTGAAGCCGTTGATCAAGGTCGTCGGCTGCGTGTTCTACCTGCTGACCCTGGGCCTGTTCGCGCTCGTGGTCAACGCCCTGCTGTTCCTGCTCACCGACCGGATCGCCCGCGGGCTCGACCTGCCGTTCCAGGTGGACGGTTTCTGGGCCGCGTTCTGGGGAGCCATCGTGATGACAGTGGTCACCTGGCTGATCAGCGTCATCGTGCCGGACAACCTGGACCGCCGGTGAACGGCTGACACCCGGGTCGGTTGTTCCGGCGCACCTCACCTACGGGATACTGCCGGGCGGAGGACAGCGCGGTCCGGCGCACAAATGAACAACAGCGGCCAGCACGGCCGAGAGTGGTAAGTAAGGAGCGTCAACATGCCCATCGCTTCCCCCGAGGCTTACGCGGAGATGCTGGACCGCGCCAAGGCTGGCCGGTACGCGTACCCCGCGATCAACGTGACCTCCTCCCAGACGCTGAACGCGGCGCTCAAGGGCTTCGCCGACGCGGAGAGCGACGGCATCATCCAGGTCTCCACCGGTGGCGCCGAGTACCTCTCCGGCCCGTCGATCAAGGACATGGTCACCGGCGCGGTGGCGTTCGCCGCGTACGCGCACGAGGTCGCCAAGAAGTACTCGGTGAACATCGCCCTGCACACCGACCACTGCCCGAAGGACAAGCTGGACGGGTTCGTGCGTCCGCTCATGGGCATCTCGCAGGAGCGGGTGAAGCGCGGCGAGGAGCCGCTGTACCAGTCGCACATGTGGGACGGTTCGGCCGTGCCGGTCGCGGAGAACCTGGAGATCGCCGCCCAGCTCCTCGACGAGGCCGCCAAGGCCAAGATCGTCCTTGAGATCGAGGTCGGTGTCGTCGGTGGCGAGGAGGATGGCGTCGAGAACGCCATCAACGACAAGCTCTACACCACCACCGATGACGGCCTGGCCATGGTCGAGGCGCTCGGCCTGGGCGAGAAGGGCCGCTACATGGCGGCGCTGACCTTCGGCAACGTGCACGGCGTCTACAAGCCGGGCAACGTCAAGCTGCGTCCGGAGATCCTCAAGCAGATCCAGGACGCCGTCGGCGCCAAGTACGGCAAGGACAAGCCGCTCAGCCTGGTCTTCCACGGCGGCTCGGGGTCCCTGCTGAGCGAGATCCGCGAGGCCCTGGACTACGGCGTGGTGAAGATGAACATCGACACCGACACCCAGTACGCCTTCACCCGGCCCGTCGTGGACCACATGCTGCGCAACTACGACGGCGTGCTGAAGATCGACGGCGAGGTCGGCAACAAGAAGCAGTACGACCCGCGTGCCTGGGGCAAGGCCGCCGAGGCTGGCCTGGCCGCCCGGGTCGTCGAGGCGTGCGAGCACCTTCGCTCCACCGGCACCACGATGACCAAGTAACGACGTACCACCGACGGCCGGCTTCCCCTCGCGGGGAGCCGGCCGTCGTCGTTCAGGCGGTGAGCAGGTGGACGGCCTCGCGTACGTCGTCGGTGAGGTGGATCGTCGCCGACAGGTCACCAAACGGGGACGCGGCCAGCAGCGGACGCAACAGCGCCTCCACCGGCAACTCCACGGTCCAGTACGCGCGGTCCAGGAAGATGTACGCGCCGCTGGCCCCGTCGGTGCCGTAATAGGTCTTGGTGGCCGCCTGGAACACCTCCTGCACCGTGCCCGCCCGCCCCGGCGCGAAGACGATGCCGCCCCGGGCGAGTCGCAGGATGGTGTCCTCCCGGATCGCGTTGGAGAAGTACTTGGCGATCCGCCCGGCGAACAGGTTCGCCGGCTCGTGCCCGTACAGCCAGGTCGGGATGGCCAGCCCACCGGCTCGCGCCCAGCCCAGGTCGTCGCCACGCTGACGGGGAACGCTCGCGTACCGCTGCCGGACCGTCAACGCGGTGGCCGTGTACAGGTGGTGGTCGGTGAAGTCCGGTGCGGTGGCCAGCAGGTCGATCGCCGCCGTCACGTCGGTCGCCGGCCGGTCCGCCAGGTAGGCGCCGAGGTTCGCCGCCTCCATCACCCCGGGACCGCCGCCGGTCACCACCAGGCGGTCGGCCCGCGCCAGCTCCCAACCCAGCACTGCCGCCATCCGGTACGCGGGACTGCCGCGCCGCACCGCGTGCCCACCCATGATGCCCACCACCGACTGCGGCCCGTGCCCGACCAGCCAGGCGCGGGTGGCGTCGGCCAACGCGTTGTCCACGCCGTGGTCGTGCAGCCGCTGACCCAGCGCCTCCTTGACGTCCGGCAGCGCGCCGCCGTGCGCCCGGTAGTGGTCGTACACCCGGGTGTCGTACATCCCGGTGAACCCACCCTCGGCGAACCCCTCGGCCAGTTCCTCCGGGGTGTAGAGGTGTGTCGGCTGGGTCGGGTACGGCAGCCCCGAGAACGGCGGCACCACGTTGGCGCCGCGTCGGACCAGGTCGGCGCCGACATCCCGGGACGCGAAGCGGCAGCCCACGAAGAGGGTGCCGGCGACGTCGACGCCGGTCAGGTCGGGCACCGGTGCGAGGTCGAGACGCAGGCCCTGCACGGTCAGCCCGCTCAGTCGGCCGGCGGCCAGTTGGCGGTCGAACTCGTCCCGGGTCTGGATCTCGCCCGCGTGCAGGTGCGGCTCGATGACGTCCGCAGGAGGTGGGGTCGGCACCGGGCCATCCTGCCCCCGCACCGGGTGCGGCCAAACCTCGGGCCCCTTGGTGAAACGACAGGAGCCCGGTGGTCGTGGCCACCGGGCTCCTGCGTTACCGGTTCCTGGGGAGGCTCCGGACCATTAGTTGTAGTGGAAAACACCTGGCAGCGGCATAGGCCGCAGGCGTGACCAACTCCTCAGCCGTTCAGCGGAACGTGTCGGCCGACCCGCTCGCGTGTCGCCCTGTCCAGCGGGTTGAATGGGGCGATGCAGAACCTTTTGCCAGAGCCACCGGCCACCCGCCTGCCCGCGAACAACGAGGCCGACGCCGCCCTGGCTGCCGCCGAGGAGGCCGGCACCGATGAGGCGTTCGCCAGCGTGGCGGCCGGCTTTCCCACCTACAGCGCGGCCTGGGCGGAGCTCGCGGCCCGGTCCTTCGCGCAGGGCCAGGTCGTGACCGCGTACGCCTACGCGCGCACCGGCTACCACCGGGGCCTCGACCAGCTGCGCCGCAGCGGGTGGAAGGGGCACGGCCCGGTGCCGTGGTCGAACGAGCCCAACCGGGGCTTCCTCCGCTGCCTCTACGTGCTGTCCCGAGCTGCGGACGAGATCGGCGAGGCCGACGAGGCAGCCCGCTGCGCGCAGTTCCTGCGTGACTGCGACCCGGCGGCGGCGGACGCGCTCGCGAGCAACTGAGCCCGATCCGACGGCCGGCCCGACATCGGGCCGGCCGTCGGAGGCTCACAGCCCTTCGGCAACCGCGGCGGCGATCTTGAGCCAGGCGTCCCGGGTGGCCGAGGAGAGCCCGCCGTACCGGATCGGCTCACCCGTGTCGATGAGCCGCTCGTACGGGGCCAGCAGCACCGCCCGGGTGCGGGCCGCGAAGTGCTCCTGGATGGCCGGCAGGTCGATCTCCTTGCGGGACGGCGGCATCGACACCACAGTCACCGCCTGGCGGACCAGCCGTTGCCGGCCGCTCTGCTCCAGGTGGTCGAGCATCCGGGCGGCAGTCTCCGCTGAGTCGTTACGGGCCGACATGGTGACCACCAACTGGTCGGTGGCGTCCATCGAGGCCTGCCAGTTCTGCGCCCGCACGTTGTTGCCGGTGTCCACGAAGATCAGTTTGTAGAACCGGCTGACCACCTCGCGGATCTCGGCGAACGCGGCCGCGGTCAACATCTCGCCGCCCGTGGCCGACTCGTCCGAGGCCAGGACGTCGAACATCCCCTCGCCCTGCGAGCGCACGTACTGCGACAGGTCGCCGACCCGCCCGTGCGCGCCCTGGAACTGCCCGAGGTCACGCAGCATGTCCCGCACAGTGCGGGAGTGGAAGTCCTGCTGGGCGCGCATCCCCAGGGTGCCCTGGGTTTCGTTGTTGTCCCACGCCAGCACGTAGCCACCGCGCTTCTGACCGAACGTCATCGCGAGCAGCAGGATGGCCACCGTCTTACCGGCGCCGCCCTTCGGGTTGACCACGGTCACCTGCCGCAGCCCGCCGAAGTTGCGGCGCACCATCTCGATGTCCCGCTTGAGCTCCTGCTCGTGCCGCCCGGGAGAGAGCCGGAGCAGCCCCATCTTGTTGACCACCGCGCGTACGCCCATGGTCGCCACCGGGTCGGCGGGCCGGACCTGTCGACGCTTGCTGAAGTCCTCGGCGGTCGGCACCGCCGTGGACTCCGGCGTCCAGCTCGCGTCCGGGTATCCGGTGGTCGGCACCTGGGCCACCCCCTCGGCCTGCTGGTAAGGCTGACCAGGAGGTACGCCGGGCGGGCCCTGCTGCCACGGCGGGGGGTACCAGCCAGGGGACGGCGGGAACGGCCCGGGCGGTGCGGCCTGCTGGGGAACCTGCGGCGGCAGGTTGCTGAACTGCGTCAGGTCGGGTGGAGGCGGGATCGGCGTCGGGCCGGCCTGACTGGGAATCGCCGGGTCGAACGCCTGGCCGGCCTGGCCAGACTGACCGGCCTGCCCGGGGCCGGCCTGCGGGACGGCGGAGTGCGGCTGCGGCGGGGCCGGGATCGGGGGCGTCGCGGTGGCGCCCTCGTCGTGGGTCGGTGCGGCTGCGCCGGCCGGCCGTTGCGGCGGATACGCCCACGGCGACTCGCTGGCCGGCCGTGCCGCTCCACCAGCGGGCCCGTCCTCGCCGGTCCCGCCAGCCTGCGGCGCTGGTCCGGCCGTCGCGGACTCCGGCGTCGCAGGAGCTGCCGGGGCGGGGCCCGCGGCGGTGGGCTCTGGCACGGTGGCGCGGCCGGTGGGCGGGGGGCCTGCGGTGGGGTTGTCCAGGGTGAACGGCAGGTCCAGGTCGACACCGCCCGGGTTGAACGGCGGGGCGGGGACGGCGGCCGTACCGCGGTCACCTGGCTGCGCCTGCGTCGCGCCGGCTGCGGTGCTCGCCCCCTCGGGTCGGCTGTCCGTCGGCCCGAAGGCGGTGTTCGGTGCCGGAGGAACCCCGGTGCCGCCCGGGACGCCGTTGCCCGCCGGAGCGTTGCCCGCCGGCGGCGTACCCGTTGCCGGCGGCGTGCCCGTCGCCGGCGGACCGGGCGGCGTCGCCGCGGCGGTCGGAGCGGCCGCTGGTGGCCAACTCGGCTGCGGCGGCCCCCAGCCCGACCCTCCGCCGGCCGGGGCGCCAGCGCCCCAACCCCCGGGCGCCGGAACGGCACCGCTCAGCGACGGGTAGTCGGACGGCGAGGGTGGCGGCAGCGGGGCAGCTCCGGGCTGTCCGGGGACCGGCGGCCGGTTGATCGGCGGGGCCGCCACCGGCGGCGTAACCGGCCCGGGGGCGGCCGACGACGGCGCGCCCCGCTGCTCGGCGACCGCCGCCCAGGGCGGTACGACGGTCCCCGCGCCCCGGTCGGTCGGATCCGGTGGCCAGAGTGGTTCGATGTCCCGCTCCGGCACCGGCTGCTGGCCGTGCACCTGCGCCCGGTCGGCGTTCTCGTCCATTAGGGCCCTCCCCAGTCCTCCTGCGAGGATAGGCGCATCCGCCCACGAGGGGCGGGCGGCGCAGCCGAGGTCGGCCGCTCCGCGCCGCCGAGATCAGATCGACCAGACCGCCCAGGCGCCCGGCTCGACCCACCAGGAGCGCTTCCGGGTCAGCTCGCCCTCGACACCATCGTCGAGGTACGGCACCTTCCCCTCCCTGGGCAGCACCGAAACCGCCCGGCCACGGGCCCGCCGGACTTCGAGGCGTACCCGTTTGCGGCCGAACGCCGAGCGGACGACCACCGGCACGGCAACCGCGACCTCGACCTGGCCGTCGGCCGGGTCCGGTGCGGTCAGCAGCGTGACGTCGTCGAGCGTCGCGTAGCCGCCGGCGTTGGCGACCGCGCAGGCCAGCAGCGGCTCGTCACCGTCGGTGAGGATGGCGTCGTCGACCTCCACCCGAGCCCGCCAGTGCAGCGGCCGCCCGGCGTCGTCGGCGGCACCGAGCAACGCACCGTCCAGCGTCACCGAACCACCGTCGTTGCGCAGCAGGTCCAGTCGGCGCGGCGTGCCGTCCAACACCGCGGCGGCCACCACCGCTGGGTCACGGGGCAGCCCGAGCTGCGCGGCCAGGTCGCGGTGGGTGCCGCCACGGGCCGGGTCGAGCGGGAGTACGCCCACCGGCGGCAGGTCGGGCAGAGTCCGGTTGCCGGGCAGATCCGCGGGGCGCTTGCTCGGCGCCGGGGCGTACCGCCGGACCAGCCGGCGCAGCACGGCGCGCAACTGCCCGTCGTTGGCCGTCGCGACGACCAGCCGGGTCTTGCCGTCCGGGTCCGGCCAGGTGAGCCCGTCCGGGCGGACCGGACCGTCGAGCCGGGCCAACACCGCGTCGATCTCCGCGTCCGAGCGGGCGGTGACCATCTCCACCCGGGCGCCTCGGGCGTTCAGCGCGTCGGCACAGGCCAGCACCGGCACCCGTGGCCGCTCGGTGGCGCACCGCTCGGTGTCACCGCCGGCCTCAGCCCGGGGTGACTGACTGGCGTCGGCCTGGTTGGTGTCGGCCTGGCCGGTCTCGGTCTGGCTCGTCGGGTCGGTGGCGGTCTCGGCCGCACCGCCGCAGCAGGCCCCGCCGCTGCCACAGCCCCCGGGAGCGTCCCGCTCCGAACCGAGGGTGAGCAGCACCACGTCGTACACGGAAGGAGCCTCCTGCCTCTCGACGCGACCCCTGCCGGCCGCGCCGTCATTACTTGTTAACCTGACACCCCGGGCTCGCCAACCGGTCGCCACCTGGCACCCGAGCCTTCTGGAGGCGGAAAAGATGCCAGCGATCGTGCTCCTCGGCGCTCAGTGGGGCGACGAGGGCAAGGGCAAGGTTACCGACCTGCTGGGTGAGCGGGTCGACTACGTCGTGCGCTACTCCGGCGGCAACAACGCCGGCCACACGGTGATCACCCCGGACGGCCAGAAGTACGCGCTGCACCTGATGCCGTCCGGAGCGCTCTCGCCGAACGCGATGATCGTCATCGGCAACGGTGTGGTGGTCGACCCGAAGGTGCTGCTCGCCGAGATCGACGGCCTGGCCGAGCGCGGCGTCGACGTGTCCCGACTGCGGATCTCCGGTGACGCGCACCTGATCATGCCGCACCACCGGGCGCTGGACCGGGTGATCGAGCGCTACCTCGGCTCGTCCCGGATCGGCACCACCGGCCGGGGCATCGGCCCGGCGTACGGCGACAAGGTCGCCCGGATCGGCATCCGTCTGCAGGACCTGCTCGACCCGGGCATCCTGCGCAAGAAGCTGGAACTCGCGCTGCGCGAGAAGAACCAGATCCTGTTCAAGGTCTACAACCGCAAGGCGATCGACCTTGAGGCGACCGTCGAGGAGTACCTGGCGTACGCGGAGCGGCTCAAGCCGTACATCGCGGAGACCCGGGCGATGCTCTGGGACGCACTGGACCGGGACGAGACGGTCCTGCTGGAGGGTGCCCAGGCCACCATGCTCGACATGGACCACGGCACGTACCCCTTCGTGACCTCGTCGAACCCGACCGCCGGTGGTGCCTGCGTGGGTGCCGGCATCCCGCCGACCGCGATCAGCAAGGTCATCGCGGTGAGCAAGGCGTACACCACCCGGGTCGGCGCGGGGCCGTTCCCGACCGAGTTGTTCGACGCCAACGGTGACCACCTGCGCAAGATCGGCGCGGAGTACGGCACGACCACCGGGCGGGAGCGCCGGTGCGGGTGGTTCGACGCGGTCGTGGCCCGGTACGCCTGCCGCCTCAACGGTGTCACCGACCTGGTCATCACCAAGCTGGACGTGCTCACCGGCATGCCCAAGGTGCCGATCTGCGTCGGCTACGAGATCAACGGCGTCCGGGTCGACGACATGCCGATGAGCCAGACGGACTTCCACCACGCCAAGCCCGTCTACGAGGAGCTCGACGGCTGGTGGGAAGACATCACCAAGGCGCGGACGGCCGCCGATCTGCCGGAGAATGCCCGCCGCTACATCGCCCGGGTAGAGGAACTCTGCAACGCCAAGGTGAGCGTCGTAGGCGTAGGCCCAGGCCGAGACGAAAACGTGGTCCTCCACCCCCTCCTCCCCTAACCCCGGACCTGTTTCGTTGATCATGAAGTTATTGCTGTCCTGCCCGGCGTGTCATGGCAATAACTTCATGGTCAACGGGGGCTAGCTGCGGGTTATCCACAGGGGCTCGGTGGTTGTCCACAGGGGGGTGCCCCAGGCTTGTTGGTCGGCCAGGGTGGCTGGGTGGACGCTCTGGACATTGTGCGGCGGATTTCGGCCGCTCGGAACGGCATCGTGACGATCGAACAGGCGCGAGCTGCCGGCTTGAGCACGTACGAGGTGCAGCGGTTCTGCCGCTCCGGACGCTGGCGCGCCGTGGCGCGGGGAAGCTACCTCGTGGACGCCGACCTGTATGACGGCGTGCCCCGACGGGCGCGGATCAGAGCGGCGATGGCCTCCTTTGGTCCGGCGGCCACCGCAGTGCTCTCAACAGCGGCTGAGCTGCACGGACTGGCCGGAATGCCGGCCACCGAGTTGATTCATCTGTCAATGCCGGGCCCGGCCGTCCGGCCGGTTCGATCCGCACATCCACAGGTGGTGGTCCACCAGTTGGTCATCCCGCGCGAGCACCTCTTTCGAGTGGATGGGATCACTGCTACAGAGCCACTGCGCACCCTCGCCGACCTCTGTCTGCGGGCTGATCGTTACTCGGCGGTCAGCGTGTTGGACTCGGCGGTGAACCGGCGCCTCGTGGCCCCGAATGACCTGCTCGCCATCCCGCGCCTCGTACGGGGACGGCGGGGTGCGATCGCCGCGCGTGGCTATCTCGGCGAAACGGACGGACGGGCGCAGTCGCCGCTCGAGACGCGTGCCCGCCTCCGCTGCGTCGACGGCAGGGTTGCGCCAGACGAGTTGCAACTCGAGGTCCGCGACGACGATGGCTATCTGCTCGGCATTGGCGATCTCGGCTGGCGTGGGCCCCGGATCATCGCCGAGGCCGACGGCCGCGGTCCGCATGACGTTCCCGAAGCTGCATTCGCCGACCGCCGCCGGCAGAACCGTCTGGTCAATGCCGGCTGGACCGTCCTCCGCTTCACCTGGCAGGACACCCTCCGCCCCGACTACATCCCGTGGACGGTTCGGCAGGCGATCGCCGCTGCCCGGCGCCGTTGACCATGAAGTTATCGCCGAGACACGCCGGGACGGTGAGCAATAACTTCATGATCGGCGGCGGTCGACCGGGGTTCGGGTGGGGGACAGTAGGATCTCGGTCGTGCGGGTTCTTTTGGTTGGTGGTGGTGGGCGGGAGCATGCGCTCGCCCTCGGGTTGGTGGCGGATCCGGCTGTTTCCGCGGTTGTTGCCGCACCTGGCAATCCGGGGATCGCATCGGTGGCTGAGCTGCGGACGGTGAACGCTTCCGATCCGGACGCCGTGGCGGCGCTGGCCGTGGAGACTGCCGCTGACCTGGTGGTGATCGGGCCGGAGGCGCCGCTGGTCGCCGGGGTTGCCGATGCTGTCCGCGCCAAGGGGATCGCCGTCTTCGGTCCATCCGGTGCTGCCGCGCAGCTGGAGGGCTCCAAGGCGTTCGCCAAGGATGTGATGACCGCTGCCGGCGTACCGACCGCTCGGGCGTACGTCTGCACGGACGAGGAGAGCACCGCTCGGGCGCTGGACGAGTTCGGTGCCCCGTACGTGGTGAAGGACGACGGACTCGCCGCAGGCAAGGGCGTGGTGGTGACCGACGACCGGTCCGCCGCGCTGGCCCACGCGAACGAGTGTGGACGGGTCGTGGTCGAGGAGTTCCTCGACGGCCCGGAGGTCAGCCTCTTCGTGGTGACCGATGGCGAGGCGGCGCTGCCGCTGCTGCCGGCTCAGGACTTCAAGCGCCTCGGCGACGGCGACACGGGGCCGAACACCGGGGGCATGGGGGCGTACGCGCCGCTGGCCTGGGCACCTCCCGGCCTGGTCGACGACGTCATGCGCGACGTGGTCCACCCGACGCTCGCGGAGATGCGCCGCCGGGGCACCCCGTTCGCTGGTCTGCTCTACGTCGGGCTCGCGATCACCGCTGCCGGCCCCCGGGTGATCGAGTTCAACGCGCGCTTCGGTGACCCCGAGACCCAGGTGGTGCTCGCGTTGCTGGAGACCCCGCTGGGCGGGCTGCTGCACGCGTCGGCCACCGGCACGCTGGCCGAGCATCCGCCGCTGCAATGGCGGGACGGCAGCGCTGTCACAGTGGTGCTCGCCTCCGCTGGCTATCCGGCCGCGCCGCGTACCGGCGACGTCATCACCGGCGCGGACCGGCCGGGCATCATCCACGCGGGCACCGCCCGCCGGGCCAGCGACGGCGCGTTGCTCTCCGCCGGCGGCAGGGTCCTCTGCGGTACGGCCACCGGCTCCGACCTGGCCGCCGCGCGGGACGCCGCGTACGCGCTGGTGGACGGGGTGCAGTTGGCCGGCTCGCAGCACCGCACCGACATCGCCGCGGCCGCCATCGACGGCCGGATCACGATCCCGGGCTGAGCATCCGCCGGGCCGACGGCTGGGCGGCACCTCAGCCGAAGTAGCGGCGCAGTTCGCGGGTGAGCACCTTGCCGGTGGCGTTACGGGGCAGGTATTTCACGAAGATCACGTCCCGGGGGACGCTGAAGCGCGCGAGATAGCGCCGGACGTACTCGCGTACCGCATCGGGGTCGAGCGTCTCGTCGGGGTGCAGGGCGAGGAACGCGGACAGGCGCTGGCCGTACTCGGGGTCGGGTACGCCGATCACGGCCACTTCGCGGACCTGCGGCAGTTGGGCGAGCAGATCCTCCACTTCGGAGGGGAAGACGTTCTCACCACCGGAGACGATCATGTCGTCGGCCCGTCCGTCGACGAAGAGCAGCCCGTCGGCGTTGAGCCGGCCGAGGTCGCCGGTGTCGAGCAGACCGTCGCGGGTTTCCCGGCTGGTGCCGGAGGTGTAGCCCTCGAAGAGCATCTCGTTGCCGACGAAGATCCGCCCGACCCGTCCGGTCGGCACGGGCTGGCCGTTGTCGTCGAGCATTTCCAGCCGGGTGCCGTGCGGCGGCCGACCGGCGGTGGTGGGTGCCTGGCGCAGGTCCTGTGGGCCGGCGATGGACGCCCAGGAGACCTCGGTGGAGCCGTAGAGGTTGTACAGGACGTCGCCATAGGCATCCATGAACTTCGGTGCCAGCCCGCCGGGCAGGGCGGAGCCGCTGACGGCGACGACCTTGAGCGGGGGGCGCGGGTCCGGCGGGGGCACCTCCATCAGTCGCTGCACCATCACGGGTACGGCGAACAGCGCGTCGCAGCGGTTGGCGGTCAGGGCGGCGATTGTGGCGGCCGGGTCGAAGCGTCGGTGCAGCACGATGGTGGCCCGCAGGGCCAGGCAGACCTGGAGGGCGGCGAATCCCCAGGTGTGGAAGATCGGTGCGGCGATCATCACCCGGGTCCTGGTGTGCAGCGGGATGCGGCCGATGATGGACACCAGCGGGCCGAAGCCTTTGGGCGTGCGACGACGGGCGCCCTTGGGCGTACCGGTGGTGCCGGATGTGAGCACGATGATCCGGCCGTCCTGCTCCGGCGGGCGCAGGTCGCCCGGCAGTGCGCCGGCCACCAGCTCCTCGCGGGCGCGTTCGTCGAGCCGGGGCAGCTCGGCGGGGAGTCCGAGGACCCGCTCGGCGAACTCGTCGTCGTGCACCAGCAGTCGCAGCTGTTGCTCCTCGGCGATGGTGCCGAGCTGGGCCGCGGAGAGCCCGGTGTTGATCAGCACCGCGTCGACGCCGAGCAGGGTGGCAGCGACGATCGTCTCGATCAGCCCGTGGTGGTTGCGGCAGAGCACGCCGATCCGGTCGCCGGTCTGCACGCCGTGCCCGGCCCGCATCGACCTGGCCATCCGTTCGGCCCGGTCGAGCAGGTCGTGGTAGGTCAGCTCGACGCCGTCCTCGTCGATGACCGCCGTCCGGCCGGGATCCCGGGCGGCCGCCTGGCGCAATTCGCCAGCCAGGCTCCACCCCCAGGTACGCAGGGCGTTGAGTTGCGCGGCGACTCGGACCGGGTTGCCGGGGGTGAGCAGTCCGCGACGGGTCAGGGTGGCGACGGTGAACGGCAGGTCCATGCCGCAGACCTCCTAGGGGTGGTGCGCGGACGGGGCAGTGGCCTGCCCGTCCATCAGGGCTTCTTCCTTGATCATGCACTGGGGGCGGCTGAAGGCCCAGTTGGCGTCGGCGCGGGGTGACGAAGACGGCACAGATCGTGGAGTCCGGGCCACCGTCGGCCCGACCCCCCTTGAAGAGGCGCCGGGCCGACGGCGGTCAGCGGATCTGCATCCCGGAGATGGCTCGGGATATCACCAGTCGTTGGATTTCCGAGGTGCCCTCGAAGATGGTGTAGATCTTGGCGTCCCGGTACCAGCGCTCGACCGGGTGGTCGCGCAGGAAGCCGGCCCCACCGAGCAACTGCACCGCCTTCTCGGTGACCGACACCGCCACCTCGCCGGCCTTGAGCTTGGACATCGAGCCCTCGCCCGCGGTGAACGGGCGGTTGTTGCGGCCCATCCACGAGGCGCGCCAGACGAGCAGCCGTGCCGCGTCGATCTCCATCCGCATGTCGGCCAGCGCGAACGCGACCGCCTGGTTCTCGATGATGGGCCGTCCGAACTGGACCCGGTCCTTCGCGTAGTCCAGGGCGTACTCGTAGGCGGCCCGGGCCACGCCGAGCGCCTGCGCGCCCACCGTGGGTCGGGACAGCTCGAACGTCCGCATCGCGGCCTGTCCGCTGGCCCGCTGCCCGGAGCGGGCCCGGTCGAGGCGTTCCAGCAGGGCGTCCCGCCCACCGAGCAGGCAGCGGCCGGGCACGCGTACGTCGTCGAGGAAGACGTCGGCGGTGTGTGACGCGCGGAGGCCGAGTTTGCGCAGCTTGCGGGTGGCGGCCAGGCCGGGGGTGCCCGGCGGTACGACGAACGCTGCCTGGCCTCGGGAGCCGAGGGTGGGGTCGACGGAGGCGGTGACCACGTGCACGCCGGCGATCCCGCCGTTGGTGGCGTACGCCTTCTGGCCGTTGAGCACCCACTCGTCGGTGGCCTCGTCGTAGACGGCCCGGGTGCGCATCGCGCCGACGTCGGAGCCGGCCTCGGGTTCGCTGGTGCAGAACGCGGCGACGGCCGGTGAATCGACGTCGCCGAAGCACTGTGGCACCCACTCGACCATCTGGTCGGGGGTGCCGGCGCCGTAGATGGCGGCGACGGCGAGTGAGGTGCCGAAGATGGAGAGGCCGATGCCGGCGTCACCCCAGAAGAGCTCCTCGCTGGCGATCGGCAGGGAGAGCCCGGTCGGGTCGGCCCAGCAGGTGGCGAGGAACTCGAAGCCGTAGAGGCCGACCTTGGCGGCTTCCTGGATCACCGGCCACGGGGTGTCCTCGCGCTCGTCCCACTCGGCGGCGGCCGGGCGCACGACCTCGGCGGCGAAGCCGTGCACCCAGTCGCGTAGATCCCGCTGTTCCTCATTCAGGTCAAGCGAGAACTCAGCCATGTCAGGCCTTGGGGATGTCGAACAGGTTGGCGATGTTGGCGGCGAGGCCGAGGTCGCCCTTTGCCTTCAGCTTGCCGGTCATGAACATCATCACCGGGTTGGCGCCACCGGAGACGATCTTCAGGAACTCGACCGGACCCATGGTGAGGCTCAGCTTCGGGTCGTGCTGCGGGGTCTCGTTCACGACGCACGCGCCGTCGGCGATGACCACCTCGTAGGTGTCGCTGCCGCCGTCGGGGCGACCGGTGATGACCCAGTGGATGACCGCGTTGGTCGAGCCGGCCCGGTCCGCGCGGAACAGCGACGGCATCCGGCCGAACACCTCGCCCAGGACCTTGTCGCGCATGTCACCGGACATCACCTGAGCGATCTTGTCGTCCGGGGTGGACTTGACCAGCTGGGCGAACTCCTTGGGGCCAACGTTGGCGAAGGTGGCCGGGTCGAAGTCAGTCATCAGGTGTGTGCCTTCCGGAAGATTTGGCTACTCGTGCGTAACCCTACGCACGAGTAGGTATGCTCGCAAGGTGTCCACCGTCCCCGCCTTCAAGCGCCTGCCACGCGCCGTCCGCGAGCAGCAGATGCTCGACGCGGCCGTGAAGGTCTTCTCCCGTCGCGGCTTCCACGCCGCCAGCATGGACGAGATCGCGGAGGACGCCGGCATCTCCAAGCCCATGGTGTACGCGTACCTCGGCACCAAGGAGGAGCTCTTCGTCGCCTGCCTGCACCGGGAGGGCACCCGGATGATGCAGGCCATCGCGGGAGCCGCCGCCCCCGACCTGCCGGCCGACGAGCGGCTCTGGCGTGGGCTGAGGGCGTTCTTCGGCTTCGTGGGCGCATACCGGGACGGCTGGGCGGTGCTCTACCGGCAGGCCCGGGGCGAGCAGCCGTTCGCCGGGGAGCTGGCCGCGATGCGGGCCCGGCTGGTCGAGGTGGTCGCCGGGATGCTCGACCACGCGCTGCGAGCCGAGGGCCGTGAGATCACCGCCGTCGACCTGGAAGTCGTCGCGTACGCCCTGGTCGGCGCGACCGAGTCGCTGGCCGACTGGCTCGCGGACCACCCGGACGCCGACCCGGAGAAGACGGCCACCCGCATGATGAACGTGGCCTGGCTCGGCGCCGCCCAGCTCCTGCACGGAGCGACCTGGCGCCCACCGGTCGACTGACCGGTCACCGCACCGGGGTCCGACCCAGCGGCGCGGTCACCGGCGCCGGCCGTCAGCCGGGGGCTGGCAAAACTCCACGCGGGCAACCGGGTGCAGCTGGCCATCCTGGTGCACGACGCTGACCTGCTGTGACGGGTGGCAGGTCGGTCCGGCCGGTCAGTGGCGGGCAGCCGCGCGGCGGTGCGCCCGGTGCCGCAGCCACCGGACGCCCTCGATGCCCAGCGTGACGATCACCGAGAGGCCGATCCCGGCGAGGACGCCCTTGACGGGGTGGCGCTCGAAGGCCAGCCCACCGAAGTAGCCGAGCAGCCCGCAGTACAGGGCCCAGGTGACCGTCGCGATCGCGTCGTAGAGAAGGAACGACCGGCGGGGATACCGCACCGCGCCCATGGTGAGGGTGACCGCGGTCCGGCCGCCCGGCAGGTAGCGGGAGGTGGTCAGGATCAGCCCGCCGCGCCGGTTCAGCGCGCGCCGGGCCCACTCGGAGCTGGCCTGTCGGCGGCTGCCGTCGGGAAACCCGGCGAGCCGGTTCGCGCCACCACCACGTCCGATGGCGTACGACACGTGGTCGCCGACGCAGGCGCCCACGGCGGCGGCGACGATCACCGGCGCCAGGTTGGGGTTGCCGCTGGTGGAGAGCACGGCGGCGGTGATGACGGCCGCCTCACCGGGTACGGCCGGGAAGAACGCGTCGACCGCCGTGAGCCCGAAGATCAGCAGGTACACCCATGGTGAGGTGACCAGCTGTCGGAGCAGGTCGAGCGCGGAGTCCATGCCCCCATGCTCGCCGGGTGCGACCCGCCCGGTGGCCGAGTCGGCGGATCACCTCCTCCGGTCCCGCGCGTCAGGCCGCGCGGACCAGGGCGGGCGGGGCGAGCAGCGGACCGTGCGGGGTCTTGTCGTCGGCGGTGGGGCCGTGCGAGGTCAGCACCACCGGCGCGCCCAGCTCTGCGGACACCGCCTCCACCCAGTCCGCCGGCGGGTCGTCGTAGAGCGGGCGGGAGCGCAGCAGGCGGGCGGTGAGCGCGGCCTGCCGGTCCAGGTCACCGGGTGGGCCCGGGGTGAGCCGGTCGGTGGTGTCGTAGCGGCGGCAGATCCGCAGCTCGGGGCCGGCGAGGTCGAGGTGGGTCAGGGCCAGGCCGTCGACCCCACCGGCCACGGCGAGGGCGTACCGGTGGGCGACCGCGTCGAAGTGGCCGAACCGGAACCGGCCCTGCCACGGGTTCGTCGGGTTGTGTGGATCGGCCAGCGGCAGGGTCGGGTCCTCGGTCACCAGCGGGCCCGCCCCGTGCCGGGTGGTGACCAGCCGGAGCACCCCGATCCGGGTCGCGTGGGGCTGGCCCGCCTCGGTGAGCAGGCTGTCGGCGTTGGCGAACGTGGTGGTGCTCCACGTCGTGTACGGGTGGAAGCCGTGCCACTCGTCGAGCAGCACCCCCTGCGCGCCCTCGAAGACGCAGGTCCCCGCGCGCAACGCCCCGGTGAGCCAGCTCCCGTCGACGATCGCGACCCGCCCGGCGAACCCGGTGAACGCGGGCAGGCAGTCCTCGACCGGTGGCGCGTCCAGTGGGCCGAGCTCGGCGGTCAGCCGCTCCCGCAGGGCGGTCAACCGGCGACGCAGCAGCGTTGGGCTGCGGCAGTCGGCGACCCGGGGCGCGTCGTCCGGGTGGGCGAGACCGTACGCGACGGTCTCGCCCACCCCCAGCCCGCAGGAGCCGTGCCGGTCGGCTCCCCGGGCGATCTCCCGGGCCTGGTTGGCGGCCCGGTGGTACGGGGTGGCGAGCAGCGCGTCGGAGTCGACGGTGAGTCGGTCGAGCGCGTCGGTCACCCCGACCGTGGCGAGATGGTCGGCCTCGGCGGCCAGCGCCAGCGGATCCACCACGACGTGCCGCGACAGGTGCGTACGGACACCGGGATGGAACGTGCCGGCGCCGAACTGCGCGAACGTGTGGTGCCGCCCGTCGCGCAGCACGACGTTGTGCGCCGCCTGCGCGCCCCCGTTGAAGCGGACCACCGTGTGCACTCCTCGGGTGGCGCAGAGCCAGTCCACCACCGTGCCCTTGCCGGCGTCCCCGTAGCCGAGGTCGACCACCGCCACGTGCCTCACAGCCGGGTCACCCCACCGGTGGTGTCGGTGAACGCGGGCAGCGTCGACACCTCGGCCCGCCGTCCCCGGCCGAGGCGGGCCAGCGCCTTCGAGACGGTGCCGGTGGCGCTGGAACCGGCGTGGTCCAGGTGGCGCAGGCCCTCGTCCAGGTCGATGGCCTGCTCGCCGAGGCCGATGGTGAGCGCGATGGTCTCGCAGACGGCGTCGAGGTCGTCGAGCACCACGGCGTTCTGCCCGAGCAGGCCCCGCCAGAAGTCGAGCACCTTGGCGTTGCCGGCGTAGTGGCTGCCGGCGGGGAGCAGGAAGTAGGTGTCCCAGCGGCGGGTCACCTCGTCGAAGATCTGCCGCAGCGGCACGTCCTCGGTCAGGTCGTCGCCCATCAGACGGGCCACCTCCCGGGCCTTCACCTGGGGGTACGCCAGCTCGTCGCCGATGATGAACAGGTAGCCGCGCCGGCCGCGCTTCTCCCAGTTGTCGGTGGCGGTGTGCCGGGCCATGAAGTACATGGCCAGCTCGTACGACTCGCTCATCTGCCCGCCGCCCCCGCCTTCGAGGACGATCCGGCCGAGGTCGTCGTCCATCCGGTTGTCCGACTCGAACTGGCCCACCTGCAACGGCACCCGGTCGCAGGTGGCGTCGCCGATCGCGCCGAACATGATCTGCGGGTCGCTGGCGTACCCCTGCCGTTGCAGCAGCCCGAGCAGCTGCGGCAGCTTGGTCTGCAGGACACGCGGCACCTTGAGCATCGAGCCGGTCACGTCGAAGAGCACGGCGACGGGCGTCGACCGGGGGTGCTCGTCGGAGTCGCGGCTCTCGCGCATCCCGTCGCGGGGGTCGAGCGCGGTGTGCACGGTGCGCGCCCCGCTGTCGCTGTAGGAGAAGGCGCTCTTGCCGGTGGACCGGCGGTAGCGGTCGGCGGCGTCGTACACGTCGGTGGACCAGATTCCACTGCCCATGACAGCTCTCCTTAGGGGGTGAGGGTGAAGGGTCGGAAGGTGCGTGGCCCGTAGAGCCGGTCCAGCACCTGGTCGAATTCGCGCAGCAGGCGCCAGGCGTCGTCGGGTCGGGCGTCCAGCGACCGCTGCCGGCAACCCTGCGCGAAGGCGTGCAGCTCGCGGGGCGCGCGTGACCCCATCAGCCAGCTCATGCAGCGGCTGGCCATCGCGATGTCGGTGCCCGGGCCGCACTGCCGCTTCCGGGGGACCTCCTCCGGGTACCACGCGTCGTCGTGGCCGGGCACCATCGCCGGGATAGTGGTGCCGGCTGGGGCGGAGAAGCACCAGTCGATGAGCACCACGCCGTGGGCGGCCGGCTCGATCAGCACGTGTCGCGGCAGGACCGCGCCGTGCACGATGCCGGCGCTGTGGGCCAGGCCGAGCGCCACCAGCAGCCGCCGCCACATCCAGGCGACGTCGCGGGCGTCCAACCCGTCGGGGTACGCGCGCCGCACCTCGTCGAGGTCGTGCAAGCCGGGCGCGGTGGCGAGCACGTTGATCCGCCGTTCGGCGCCGGTCGCGGCGTCGCGGTGCGGGAACTCGTCGACGAGCCGGGGCACGTACGGCAGGTAGCGCGGGTCGCCGCGCTCGGCGATGGTGTGCAGGGCGTGTGCCTCACGGGCCATCAGGTCGTTGTCGGCGGGCCGCCGGGGGAGCTTGAGCAGCCGGCCGTCGCCGACGTCGTAGAGGTCGGCCAGGTCACCCGAGTGGGCCGGCGCGCGGAGCCGGTAGTCGCCGAGAACGGTGACCTGCCGGGCCTGCCACCGGGTGGTGACATGGATGAACGCGTCGACTGCCTCCGCGCGTACCGCCGGGTCGGCCGGCAGGCGGTCGGGGTGCAGGGCCGCGACCAGCTCGCGGTAACGCCGGGCCGGCTGGTCCGTGCCGAACAGGTCGGCGTCGGTGCGGGCCGCCGCGACCAGGTCGATGGCCGCCGCCGTCCTCATCGCACCGTCTCCTCGCGGGCGGGGCGCAGCAGAGCCGGGTGCAGCAGTCGGGCGTCGCCGGCGCGGTAGAGCCGGGCGCGGGGGCCGCCTCGGGCGCCGCCGCGCTCGGTGCTGGCGCCGGTGCTCTCCACGAAGCCCGGCACGGAGAGCACCTTGCGGTGGAAGTTGCCGGCGTGCAGCGGGTGACCCCAGACCGTCTCGTAGACGGCGCGCAGCTCGCTGATCGTGAACTCGGCGGCGAGGAAGCGCGTGGCGAGCGGCGTGTATTCCAGCTTGGACCGGGCCCGTTCCAGCGCGTCGTCGATGATCCGGCCGTGGTCGAAGGCGAGCTGCCGGCTGGTCAGCGCGGTCACCGGCAGCCAGATCGCCTCGTCGGCGTCGGTGCCGGCGGCCGGGTCCGGCAGGTCGGGGGCGAACGCGAGGTGGGCGATCGAGACGACCCGCATCCGCGGGTCGCGGTCGGGTGCGCCGTAGCTGCCCAACTGCTCCAGGTGTACGCGGCGCAGCCCCTCGCCGCCGAGCCCGGTCTCCTCGGCCAGCTCGCGTCGGGCGCCAGCGGTCAGGTCCTCGTCGGGGTGGACGAACCCACCGGGCAGCGCCCAGTGCCCCTCGAAGGGTGCCTGGCCGCGCCGGATCAGCAGCAGGTGCAGCGCGTCGTCGCGGATGGTCAGCGCCACCACGTCGACGGTCACCGCGACCGACGGATAGGCCCGGGGGTCGTACGCGCCCAGGAACTCCTGCTCGTTCATCGCGTCTCTCTCATTCTGAGAACATCTCGCTGTGAGAACAACCTAGCGCATGCGAGCGCCCCTGCCAAGAGGGGTGCCCGTCAGCGCACCAGACCCGCCAGGTGCGGTCGGCCGCGCGAGTCGTGCAGGGCGAACCCGCCGTCCGGCAGGAGAGCGAAGCTCACAGTGCTCGGAAGCGGGACGGGAAGCTTGAAGGCGACCTCGACGGTGTAGGCGTCCGGCAGCCGGTTCTCCAGTGCGGCCAGGCAGCGCGCCTTGCTCCACATGCCGTGCGCGATCGGCCGGTGGAAGCCGAAGAGCCGCGCCCCGAGGCGGGACGTGTGGATCGGGTTGTGGTCCCCGGACACCCGCGCGTACTCCGTGCCGACCCGGGGCTCCACCCGCCAGCGGGACGTGCCGGCCGGCGGCTCGGTGCGTCCACTCCGGTCGCCCTCGCCAGGCTTGCGCTCCCGACCCAGGTACGTCGAGACACCCTCCCAGACCTTCTCGCCGGCGACCGAGCCGACCAGCACCACGTCCACCTGCCGCCCCCGGTCGTGCGGGCGCAGGTTCTCCGCGTACGTCGTGAAGTCGAGGGTCTCGTCGGCGGTGATCGGGCGGTGCACGGTGATCCGGTTGCCGATGTGCACCAGACCGATCAGTGGAAAGGGAAAGTCCGGCGCGGTCATCAGCCGCAGGGTCAGCGGGAAGCCCATGACGTGCGGAAACGTGCCCGGCAGGCGATCGGTGAGCCGGAACCCGCAGACCCGGTCGTAGGCGGCCAGGTGCGCCCGGTCGACGCTCACCCCGCCCACTGCCAACTCGACGCCCGGCACGCCGGGGCCGCGCCTCCCGCCGCCCAGGCCGGGCAGCGCGCCGAGCAACGCCCGACGGTAGAGCGCTCCGGCCGCCGGCATCCGAGGCAGTTCGACCCGGTCACGGCCGGCGGCCTCCGGCCGGAGTGCCGCGGCCCGCATCTCCGCCGACAGTGTCTCCGTCGGGCCGTCGATCAGCTCGTGCAGGGAGAGGTCGTCGTCCGGCTGCCTTTGAGTGCCCATCACGCCCCCAGCAGGCTCTGGCCGCAGACCCGGACCACGTTTCCGCTGACCGCACCGCTGGCCGGCCAGGCCAACCAGCCGATCGTCTCGGCCACGTCCACCGGAAGCCCGCCCTGGGCCAGGCTGTTCATCCGCCGGCCCGCCTCGCGGACCACCAGCGGGATACGCGCGGTCAGCCGGGTCTCGATGAAGCCCGGGGCCACCGCGTTGACGCTGATCCCCCGCTCCCGCAGAGCCGGGGCGAGCGAGTCGACCAGGCCGATCACGCCGGCCTTGCTGGTGGCGTAGTTGGTCTGCCCCCGGTTGCCAGCGATCCCGGCGATCGACGAGACCGAGACGAGCCGCCCGCCGGTCGGGATGAGCCCCCGCTCCAACAGCACGTCGTTGATGCGTTCCTGGCTGGAGAGGTTGACGTCGATGACCTGGTCCCACCGGTCGGCGTCCATCCGGCCGAGCGTCTTGTCCCGGGTGATGCCGGCGTTGTGCACCACCACGTCGACCCGGCCGTGTCGGCCGGCCAGGTGATCGGCGAGCCGGGTCGGTGCGTCCGGTGCGGTCAGGTCGAGTTGCACCGCAGTACCGCCGATGTCGTTCGCCACCGCGGCCAGCGCGTCACCGGCGGCCGGGATGTCCAGCGCCACCACCTGTGCGCCGTCGCGGGCGAGCACCCGGGCCAGCGCCGCGCCGATGCCCCGGGCGGCGCCGGTGACCAGCACGACCTGCCCGTCCAGTGGGCGGTCCCAGTCGGCCGGGGCGGTCGCCTCGCCGGTGCCGACCCGGATGACCTGACCCGAGACGTACGCGGACCGCCCGGACAGCAGGAACCGGAGCGTCGACTCGAGGCTGGTGAGGACGCCGTTCTCAGCGCGGGTCACGTAGACGAGTTGGGCGGTCGTGCCCCGGCCGAACTCCTTGCCGATGCTGCGCACCAGACCTTCCAGGGCGCGCTGGGCGGTCGCCTCGCGGGGCGTCGGGCACTCCTGCGGTGGTGTGCCCAGCACGATCACCCGGCCGCCGGGCAGCACGGCCCGGGCCTGTGGGTGGAAGAAGTCGTAGAGCTGGCGCAGCTCGGTCGAATCGGTGATCCCGGTGGCGTCGAAGAGCAGTGCGCCGTACCGCCGCGGGTTGTCGCCGGGGGCGGTGTCGGCGGCCGGGTCGGCCAGCTCGACCCCGGCGGCGGTCAGGATCCTGCCGACCGGCTCGGCGAGCCGGCCGCCGGTGGCCGCGCCGAGCAGGGCCGGCCCGGGCAGCAGCGGGTCGCCGGGAGAGTGCCGGCGCAGTCGGGGCGGGTCGGGCAGCCCGAGGCGCTTGACCAGCGTGCGGCCGGCAGTCGATTGGACGAAGCTCGCGTACCTGTCGGTCATGGGCGTAGCCTACTGGCGAGTAGGGTTCGAGCAACACATGTCGAGGAGGCGGATCGTGCAGAGCATTCGGCGGGTCGCGGTCATCGGGGGCAACCGCATCCCCTTCGCCCGTTCCAACTCGCGCTACGCGGACGCGTCGAACGCCGACCTGCTCGGCGCCGCGCTGGACGGCCTGATCGCCCGGTACGGGCTGGCCGGGCAGCGCGTCGGTGAGGTGGTGACCGGCGCGGTGCTCAAGCACTCCCGCGACTTCAACCTCACCCGCGAGGTGGTCCTCGGCTCCCGGCTCGACCCGCACACCCCGGCGTACGACATCCAGCAGGCCTGCGGCACCGGCCTGGAGGCGGCGATCCTCGTCGCCAACAAGATCGCCCTCGGTCAACTCGACGTGGGCATCGCCGGCGGCGTCGACACCACCTCCGACGCGCCGCTCGCGGTCAACGAGGAGATGCGCCGCACGCTGCTCAAGCTCAACTCGGCCCGCACGCTGGGCGAACGGCTCAAGGTCGCGGCGAAGCTGCGCCCACTCCAGCCGTTCAAGCCGGAGATCCCGCGCAACGCCGAACCCCGCACCGGCCTGTCCATGGGCGACCACGCCGCCCGCACTGCGGTGCGCTGGCAGATCGACAGGCGATCCCAGGACGAGCTGGCGCTGCGTTCGCACCAGCGGCTCGCCGCCGCGTACGACAGGGGTTTCTTCGACGACCTGATGACGCCGTACCTGGGGCTTACCCGCGACGCGAACCTGCGCCCGGACACCAGCGTGGAGAAGCTCGGCTCGCTCAAGCCGGTCTTCGGCACCCGCGGCCCGGACGCCGAGCAGGCCACCATGACCGCCGGCAACTCGTCACCGCTCACCGACGGGGCATCCACCGTGCTGCTCGCCAGCGAGGAGTGGGCGGCTGCGCACAACCTGCCGGTGCTGGCCTGGTTCAGCTGGTCGGAGACGGCCGCGGTGGACTTCGTGCACGGCGACGAGGGGCTGTTGATGGCCCCCGCGTACGCGGTGCCCCGGATGCTGGCCCGCGCCGGCCTGACGTTGCAGGATTTCGACTACTACGAGATCCACGAGGCGTTCGCGTCCCAGGTGCTGGCCACCCTCGCCGCCTGGGAGTCGCCGGAGTTCTGCAAGGACCGGCTCGGCCTGGACGCGCCGCTGGGCGCGATCGACACCGACCGGCTCAACGTCAACGGCTCGTCGCTGGCCGCCGGACACCCGTTCGCCGCCACCGGCGGGCGGATCGTGGCGACCCTGGCCAAGCTGCTGGCCGAGCGGGGCAGCGGACGCGGGCTGATCTCCATCTGCGCGGCCGGTGGTCAGGGTGTGACCGCCATCCTGGAGCGTTGAGGGCGGCAGCCCCGAACAGCCCGGCCCGGTCCGGGTGTCGACCGGTGGGTGCGGGACAATGAGGTACGTGACGACGATCCCCAACGTGCTGGCCAACCGGTACGCCTCGCCCGAATTGGTCGCCCTCTGGTCTCCGGAGGAGAAGGTCCGGATGGAGCGGCGGCTCTGGCTCGCCGTCCTCCGCGCCCAGCGGGATCTGGGCGTTGCGGTGCCGGACGGTGTGGTCGAGGCGTACGAGCGGGTGCTCGACCAGGTCGACCTCGCCTCGATCGCCGAGCGGGAGAGGGTCACCCGGCATGACGTGAAGGCCCGGATCGAGGAGTTCAGCGCGCTCGCCGGGCACGAGCACGTGCACAAGGGCATGACCTCGCGGGATCTCACCGAGAACGTCGAGCAGCTCCAGGTGCGCGCCTCGCTGGAGCTGATCCGGGACCGCGTCGTGGCCACCCTGGCCCGGCTCGCCTTCCTCGCGTACGAGCACACCGACCTGGTCATGACCGGCCGTTCCCACAACGTGGCCGCGCAGGCCACCACGCTGGGCAAACGCTTCGCATCGGCGGCGGAGGAGTTGCTGATCGCGTACGAGCGGCTGGAGGACCTGATCGCCCGCTACCCGCTGCGGGGGATCAAGGGCCCGGTCGGCACCGCCGCCGACCAGCTGGACCTCTTCGACGGCGACGCCGACAAGGTGGCCGAGCTGGAGCGGCGCGTCGCCGAGCACCTGGGCTTCTCCCGCGTACTGAACAGCGTCGGGCAGGTCTACCCGCGCTCACTGGACTTCGACGTGCTGGCCGCGCTGGCCCAGACCGCCGCCGCGCCGTCGTCGCTGGCCACCACGATCCGGCTGATGGTCGGTCAGGAGCTCGCGACCGAGGGCTTCAAGCCGGGCCAGGTCGGCTCCAGCGCGATGCCGCACAAGATGAACACCCGCTCGTCGGAGCGGGTGAACGGCTTCGCGGTGATCATCCGGGGTTACCTGTCGATGGTCGGCGAGCTGGCCGGCGACCAGTGGAACGAGGGCGACGTGTCGTGCTCGGTGGTCCGTCGGGTGGCCCTGCCGGACGCGTTCTTCGCCGCCGACGGGCTGTTCCAGACGTTCCTCACAGTGCTCGACGAGTTCGGCGCGTACCCGGCGGTGATCAACCGGGAGCTGGAGCGGTTCCTGCCGTTCCTGGCCACCACGAAGATCCTGGTGGCGGCGGTCCGGCGTGGCGTCGGCCGCGAGGTCGCGCACGAGGTGATCAAGGAGCACGCGGTCGCTGTGGCCCTGGCGATGCGTGAGAAGGGCTCGCCGGAGAACGACCTGTTCGACCGCCTGGCGGCGGACGGCCGACTCGGCCTGTCCCGCGCCGACATCGACACCCTGGTCGCCGACCGCTCCGCCTTCGTCGGCGCCGCCGCCGCCCAGGTTGCAGCGGTAACCAGCCGCATCACCAAGGTGGTCGAGACCCACCCGGAAGCCGCCACCTACAGCCCGCCCCCAATCCTCTAACCCCACCCCGCCCCGGTGATCAAGAGGTTTGCGTCAACTTTGATCTCCTACTTGACGGAAATCTCTTGATCAACCACATGGGGTGCGTGGGGCGGCGTGGGTGGGGTCGGTGGGTTGGGGTTATTCGCCGGTTGGGGTTTCGGCGGCGGTTCTGAGGTTGGGTGCGCTGGCCGGTTCGGCGATGCCACCGGGCGACCCCGTGAAGCCCGCGGGTTCGGCGGTCTCCGCGGCGACCACCGGCTGGTCGGCCGGCATGACCTCGGGCATCTTGGGCACGACGACCACGGCCGTCCCGTACGCGCAGATCTCCATCCACATCTCACCGCAGTCCCGGCTGTCGAACCGCATGCCGATCACCGCGTTCGCGCCGAGCCGCAGGGCCTCCTCGCCGAGCCGGGCCACCGAGTCGGTGCGCCACCGGGTCAGGTTGTCCGGAGCCATCGGGTCGTACGCGCCACCGCGCAGGTTCTTGACCCCCTCGCGGTACGGGTTGCGCGTCCTGGCCATCGATGACACCACCTCACCGAGAATCTGGCGGATCTCGTAGCCGGGCAGTTGCTCTGTCGTCACGACCAGCACATTTCCGATGCTGTCAGGAGTGGCGTGACCCGATCGGGTGCATTGTTCACCTGATCGGATGCTGCAAAACGACGCGGCGCGGACGGCCGGCACGGCGCCGACCATCCGCGCCGCAGCGGGCGTTAACCGTCAGACACCGGCCACCGAGGTGATCCAGGCCCGGTTGTACGCAACGCTGCCGTAGTTCTGGATGCTCTGCCCGTCGGCGGTGGAGGCGACGCCGACCTGCTGGCCGTTGTAGAACTGCGGGCCACCCGAGTCGCCCCGCCACGCGTTGCCGCTGATCTCGGTGCTCCGGATCGCCTGCCCGCCGTACGCGTCGGTGACGCTGTTGCTGGTCACCCGCACGGTGGCGGTCTTCAGCTGGCTCGACGCGGAGCAACCGCTGTAGCAGGTCATGCCCCAGCCGTAGATCGAGTTCGTCGAGTTGAGGGGCGGGTTGCTGCTGGCCAGGCTGACCGTCGAGGTGCTGACGGTGCTGGAGAGTCGCATGAGGGCGAGGTCGTTGCGGGTGTAGGTGGCGCTGACCGTACGGGTGACGCCGCCGGAGGAGCGGTACACGCTGCCGACCCGGACGGACATGGTGCCGCTGATGCAGTGCCGGGCGGTGAGCACCCATTGCGGGGAGATCACGCTGCCGGAGCAGGTGAACGAGCCGTTGCTCATGACCGCCGCCGCCCAGGGGGCGGACGAGACGGTGGTGCCGCCGATGATGGGTTGCGGGCCGGGCGGGGCGGCGGACGCGCCGGACGCGGTGCCGAGGGCGCCGACCAGCGCGATGCTGAGTACGGCGAGCAGGGGGCGGATGCGCATCGGGTGGACTCCTTGGGCGGGGCGGACCCGGGGTCGCCGGGTGTGGACGGGCGACAGCGGGAGGTCCCCTCTGCCGCCTGAATCGACTTACGTCGATGTACAGTAGGGCCCGAGCCGGCCGTTATCAAGGACCTGATCGAGGATCGCCGATGTAACGATTCGGCCTCCCGTTGCGCCGTGTATGCCCTGCTGAGGCCACCTGCCCCGCCTGTGGAGCCGCTCAGAGCGCCAGTAATGTTGATCACTGCTTGAACTGCAGCCGGCCGGTGCGTCCGTGGCCGTATCTGCCAGGTACGCTGGCTGCGCTCGCCCGTTGTGGGTCGGCACCCAACTGCGTACACAGTCAGGAGTGCCCAGTGCCTCGCGTCGTCGTCGACGTCATGCTCAAGCCCGAGATCCTCGATCCGCAGGGCCAGGCCGTCGCAAACGCGCTGCCCCGGCTCGGCGTCGGTGACGTCGCCTCGGTTCGGATCGGCAGGCGGATCGAGATCGAGTTCACCGGTGAACCGGACCTGGACCGCGCTCGGGAGATTGCCGACAAGCTGCTCGCCAACCCGGTCATCGAGGACTTCACCGTCCGCCTGGTCGAGGCCGACGAGACCGCGGACGCCCGCTCGTGACCGCCCGGGTCGGTGTGGTCACCTTCCCTGGCTCGCTCGACGACGGGGATGCGGCCCGAGCGGTCCGGATCGCCGGCGCTGAGCCGGTCCGGCTCTGGCACGGCGACCCGCAGCTGCACGGCGTCGACGCGGTCGTGCTGCCCGGTGGCTTCTCCTACGGTGACTACCTGCGCTGCGGCGCCATCGCCCGGTTCGCCCCGGTGATGGAGACGATCGTGGACGCCGCCCAGGGCGGTCTGCCGGTGCTCGGCATCTGCAACGGCTTCCAGATCCTGTGCGAGGCGCACCTGCTGCCCGGCGCGCTCACCCGCAACCAGCACCTGCACTTCCGTAACCGGGACCAGGTCCTGCGCATCGAGTCGGCCGGCACCGCGTGGACCAACGCGTTCCAGCCCGGCCAGGAGGTGCTCATCCCGGTCAAGAACGGCGAGGGCTGCTACGTCGCGGACACCGCGACGCTGGACCAGCTCGAAGCCGAGGGTCGGGTGGTCGCCCGCTACGTCGGCGGCAACCCCAACGGGTCGATGCGCGACATCGCCGCGATCACCAACGCCGCCGGCAACGTGGTGGGCATCATGCCGCACCCCGAGCACGCGGTGGAGGCGCTCACCGGTCCTTCGCTGGACGGCCTCGGGTTCTTCACGTCGGTCCTCAAGCACCTGGTG
This sequence comes from Micromonospora zamorensis, assembly GCF_900090275.1. Classification (NCBI taxonomy): domain Bacteria; kingdom Bacillati; phylum Actinomycetota; class Actinomycetes; order Micromonosporales; family Micromonosporaceae; genus Micromonospora; species Micromonospora zamorensis. The sequence continues at coordinate 6,455,670 of NZ_LT607755.1, forward strand.
GGGGCGCCGGCGTGACCGGCGACACGATCATCGGTCTGCTCAACCGCCGGTCTGGCGGGCACGAGCGCAGCGAGGAGAGGTCATGACCACCCATCCGGACCCGGTACGCGACACACCGGAGGCGTACTCCGCCCCGTCGCAGCCGGCGGAGCCCAGCCTGGCGCAGCCCGTGGCACCGGCCACCGCCCCCGCCCAGCCGGCTCCCGCCGTCTGGACCGAGGGCGTGGACACCGTTCCGCGCGCCGACGGCACCCCGGGCGAGCTTCAGCCGTACACCGAGCTTGGTCTGCGCGACGACGAGTACGACCGGATCCGGCAGATCCTCGGCCGCCGGCCCACGCAGTCCGAGCTCGCGATGTACTCGATCATGTGGAGCGAGCACTGCTCCTACAAGTCGAGCAAGGTGCACCTGCGCCAGTTCGGCGAGAAGGCCCCGCCCAGCGACCGGATGCTCGCCGGCATCGGTGAGAACGCCGGTGTCGTGCAGATCTCCGACGAGCTGGCGGTGACCTTCAAGGTCGAGTCGCACAACCACCCCAGCTTCGTCGAGCCGTACCAGGGTGCGGCCACCGGTGTCGGCGGCATCGTCCGGGACATCCTCGCCATGGGCGCCCGCCCGATCGCGGTGATGGACCCGCTGCGCTTCGGTGCCGCGGACCACCCGGACACCGCCCGCGTGCTCACCGGCGTGGTTGCCGGCGTCGGCGGCTACGGCAACTGCCTCGGCCTGCCCAACATCGGTGGTGAGCTGGTCTTCGACCCCTCCTACCAGGGCAACCCGCTGCTCAACGCGCTCTGCCTGGGCGTGTTGCCGGTCGAGCGGCTGCAGAACAAGGCCGCCGCCGGCCCGGGCAACGTTGTCGTTCTGATGGGCGCCAAGACCGGCCGCGACGGCATCGGCGGCGTGTCGGTGCTGGCCAGCGCGACCTTCGACGAGGGCAGCGAGGCACGTCGACCCGCCGTGCAGGTCGGCGACCCGTTCATCGAGAAGCTGCTGATCGAGGCGTGCCTCGAGCTGTACGACGGCCAACTGGTCGTCGGCATTCAGGACCTCGGGGGCGCCGGCCTGACCTGCGCGCTCACCGAGACCGCCGCCGCGGCCGGCACCGGCATGCGGGTCTGGCTGGAGCGGGTGCCGCTGCGCGAGCCCTCGATGGACCCGCACGAGATCCTGGCCAGCGAGTCGCAGGAGCGGATGCTGCTGGTCGTCGAGCCGGAGAAGCTCGACGCGGTGCTCAAGACCTGCGAGAAGTGGGGCGTTCTCGCCACCGCGATCGGTGAGGTCACCGCACCGGAGCCGGACGGCAGCCCGGGTCGACTGCTGATCACCTGGCAGGACCACCTGGTCGTCGACGTGCCGCCGGGTTCGCTGGTCGACGACGGTCCGGTCTACGCCCGGCCGATGCGTGAGCCGGCCGACCTGATCCTGCTCCAGGCCGACCGGGCCGAGACGCTGCCCCGGCCGGCCGACCCGGAGGCGCTGCGGGAAACCGTGCTGCGCATGATCGCGTCGCCGAACCTCGCCGACAAGACCTGGGTCACCGAGCAGTACGACCGCTACGTGCTGGGCAACACGGTGCTCGCCCAGCCGGAGGACGGCGGCGTGATCCGGATCGACGAGCGGACCGGGTTGGGCGTGGCGCTGTCGGTTGACGGCAACGGCCGGTACGCCAGGCTCGACCCGTACAACGGCACCAAGCTGGCCCTGGCCGAGGCGTACCGGAACGTGGCGGTGACCGGCGCGAAGCCGATCGCCGTCACCGACTGCCTCAACTTCGGCTCCCCGGAGGACCCGGGCGTCATGTGGCAGTTCGCCGAGGCCGTCCGCGGCCTCGCGGACGGCTGCCTGGAGCTGGGCATCCCGGTGACCGGCGGCAACGTCAGCTTCTACAACCAGACCGGCGCGGCGGCCATCCACCCGACCCCGGTGGTCGGTGTGCTGGGCGTGCTGGACAACGTCGCCGACCGGGTGCCGATGGGCTTCGTGCCGCGCGCGGGTGGCGACCACGACCAGCTCTACCTGCTCGGCGAGACGAACGTGGAGCTGTCCGGCTCGGAGTGGGCCTGGGTGACGCACGAGCACCTCGGTGGCATCCCGCCGCAGGTCAACCTCGCCCGGGAGAAGGCGCTCGCCGAGCTGCTGGCCGAGGCGGCCCGGGTCGGTCACCTGGCCTCCGCGCACGACCTCTCCGACGGTGGTCTCGCCCAGAGCCTGGTCGAGTCCTGCCTGCGGCGTGGCGTAGGTGCACGGGTCGCGGTGCCGGAGCAGTTCGCCGAGGGCTCGATGCCGTTCGTCTACCTGTTCAGTGAGTCCGCCACCCGGGCGCTGGTCTCGGTGCCGCGGGGCCACGACAAGGCGTTCGCGGCGCTCTGCGCCGAGCGGGGGGTGCCGTTCGAGCTGATCGGTGTCACCGACCCGTCCGGCGGCGCGCTGGAGGTGCACGGCCAGTTCCGGATCAGCCTGGACGAGCTGCGTACCGCGCACACCGAGACGCTGCCGCGCCTCTTCGGGGGTGCCGCCGCCGTCGAGGTGCCCGCGCCGGCCGCCGGCGTGGCGGGTGCGGTCGAGGCCGTCCCGCTGCCGGTCGCGGAGGCCGAGCCGGTCGATCCCGCGGAGGTGGTCTCCGAGCCGATCGCTTCGTTCGGGCCGGTCCCGCAGACCGGTGCCGTTGAGCCGATCGAGTCGGAGCAGCCGGGCACCGCCGCCGAGTCTGACCCCGGTGTCGCCGAGCCGTCGCCTGACGAGCGCTGAGGCGTTGGCGGCCGCCGTCCACGGCCAACCTGGTTCCGGTGCCCGGTTCGACTGGGGGCTGACCGGGGCGGCCGAGCTCGGACGGGTCTGCGCGGCACTGGTGGTGGTGGACGTCCTGTCGTTCACCACCTCGGTGGAGGTGGCGGTCGCCCGTGGCATGCGGGTGCACCCGTTCCCCTGGGGTGAACAGGCCGCGGACTACGCGGTGCGGGTCGGCGCGACCGCTGCGGTGGGGCGACGGCAGGTGAGCGCGGAGCATCCGTGGTCGCTGTCGCCGGCCGCACTGAGCACCGCGCCGGTGGTGGCGGACCTGGTCCTACCCTCACCCAACGGCTCCGCCATCAGCGCCGCCGCCAGCGCCACCGGCCTGCCGGTGGTCGCGGCGTGTCTGCGCAACGCACCGGCCGTCGGGCGTTGGCTGCGCCGCCAGGGGTACGGCACAGTCGACGCCCCAATCGGTGTGATCGCCTCGGGGGAGCGGTGGCCGGACGGCTCGCTGCGCCCGTCGGTGGAGGACCAACTCGGTGCCGCCTCGGTGCTCGATGCCCTCTCCGGCGTGCCGGGTGGGCTGTCCGTGGAGGCGGCCATGGCGCTCGCCGCCCTGGCCAGCACTCCGGACGTGCCCGCCGCGGTACGCGGCAGCGTCTCCGGACGCGAGCTGACCGAGAGTGGTTTCGCCGAGGACGTGGACGTCGCCGTCCAGGTGGGTGTGTCGGCGGTGGTCCCGGTGCTGCGCCAGGGAGTCTTCTCCGCCGCCTGAGCGAGGCCCGCGATCACCGCTGACGCTTGATGCCATGACCAAACGAAACGGCCACCCGGGATCCGGGTGGCCGTTTCCGTGCGTCGTGGTCGGTCAGTCGTCCAGCCAGTCGAGGCGTCGGCCGCCCCGCTCGGTCGCCGGCGGGGTTTCCGGTCGGGCCCGGCCGGCCTGCTGGCCGTAGCCACCCTGGTCGTAGCCCCGGTCGTCGTAGCCGCCGCGCTGCTGCGGCGGCGGGGGCTCCTGGCCGTAACCGCCCTGGTCGTAGCCACCGGCCTGCTGGCCGTAGCCACCCTGGTCGTAGCCCCGGTCGTCGTAGCCGCCGCGCTGCTGCGGCGGTGCGGGCTCCTGGCCGTAACCGCCCTGGTCGTAGCCACCGGCCTGTTGCCCGTAGCCGCCCTGGTCGTAGCCGCCGGCCGGCTGACCGCCATACCCGGCGGTCGGCTCAGCAGCCCGACCGCCGCCGTACGGGGCCGGGTCCGGCTGGCCGTAGCCCTGCCCCTGCTCCGGCTGGTAGACGCCGGTCGCGTACGGGTCGGCCGGAGCCGGGTACTGGGTGTTGTCGCCGGTGTACCGGCCGGTCGGCTCGTCGTACCGCTCGCCGTAGGCCGCTCCGCCAGCGGGAGCCGGCGGGTAGGCAGCGGTCCCGGCCGGCGCGGTGTAGTCACGGCTGCCGTAGCCGCCACCGGAGGCCGGAGCGTTGCCGTAGGCCGGTGCGCCGCCATAGCCAGCGCCGGAGCCGGGCGCAGCGCCGTAGCCCTCACCGGCCGCGCCAGCGCCGTAAGCGCCCTCGGGACCTGCCGGAGTGCCGTAGCCGCCACCGGACGCGGGCGCGTTGCCGTAGCCGCCACCCGAGGCGGGCGCGTTGCCGTACCCGCCGGCGCCGTACCCGCCCGGTGCTGGCTCGTCGCCGTAACCCACGCCGCCCCAGCCCTGCTGGCCCGCACCGCCGTACGCCTGCGCAGGCGCGGCGTACGGGTCCGGCGGAACGTCGTCGACCACCGGGCGGTGCATCATCGTCGGCGCATCGCTCAGCGCCGCGCCACCGATCATGGTCGGGTCCGCCCCGCCGCCGGGTCGTCCGCCGACCACCCGGGTCTCTTCGGCGCCACGGAAACCGCCCCGCGCAGGTGGGACCGGACCGCCGCCGCCAGCCGCCGCAGGGGCGTCGTCGTCGTCGCCGTTCTCCCTGCGCTTCATCCAGAGCAGCACGATGGTGCCGACGCCGGCGGCCACCAGAAGACCGCCGAGCAGAATGATCAGGTACGAGCCCATGCCGCCGCCGCTGTCCTCGTTGTTCGAGGCGTTCGCAGCGGCACCCGGGCTGGGGTCCTCGGAGGCCTGGTCCTCGGTGCCCTCGTCGGTCGCCTCCTCGGTGGGAGTGGCCTCGGTGCTGGCCGACGGCGTGGCGCTGGGCGTCACCTCGACCTTGATCGCGAGGCTGATCCGCTGCCCGGTGATGGACTGCCCGGCGGCGGCGTTGATGGTCTTCCGGGCCACCACGTTGTCGAAGGTCGCACCCAGGTCGATCCGGCCCGGTGCGATCGGGTTGGCCGTGGTGCCGGTGAAGCGGAAGTTGCCGCTGCCGTCGCTGGTGGTGTCGAAGGTCTTGCCGGTGCTGTCCAGCAGCATGACCACCGCGTTGGGCACGGCCTTGCTGTCGGCCTGCGAGACCACCTTGCCGGAGACCGACTGCACGGTCTGCTTGGTCGGCGGCGGAGCGGCGGCCTTGCCCTTGACCGTCAGCGCGACGGTGGCGGTGTCTGGGCCCGAATCGGCCTCGACGGCCACTGTGACGGTCGCTGTCGCGTCGCCGGCGTTGTCGTTGGCCGCGATCCTGACCAGCACCGACCTGGCTTGGGGGTTGCCCAGACCGGGGAAATCGACGTCGCCGCAGCCGCTGGCGCAGCTGACACCCGACGGCAGGCCGGAGAGACCGATCTTCGCCTTCCGGTCGTTGTCGCCGGGGGTCACGCGCACGGTGACCGTGGCATCGCTTCCGGCGTTTACGGTGACCGAGCCGGGGGAAACTTCGACCTCTGCGGCCATGGCTGGTGTGGCGGGGACGGCGAGCAGAGCGCCGGCAACCAGCGCTACGACCACACCGGCCCGCTGCTTCCAGGCACGTCGGTGTGTTGACACGTCCACCGCCTTCCGGGCTGACTTCCCTCTGACCGGCGGGGCGCCGGGCCGGGGATCATCACGGTTCAGATACGCCGTCGGCAACTATGCCTTGTCCGACCGGATCGGCGCGACCCAGGGCCAGCGTCAGGTAGTTGGCCTGCGGGTCGTATCGTCCCGTCGTGTCCTCTCCGCACAGTAAGTCCGCTGCCGTGACGGCGGCGTTGTTGGCGCTCGACGAGGGGCGTACGCCCGAACGGCCGGTGTTCCGAGAGGCGGTCCGGTCGTTGTTGGCCGTCCTCGCGGAGCGCGCCCCCGGCCGATCGGTGGAGGTGCGCGTCCCACCATACGGGGCGATCCAGTGCGTACCCGGACCTCGACACACCAGGGGAAACCCACCAAACGTCGTCGAGATGGCTCCCGACACCTGGTTGCGGTTGGCGACCGGGAGGATCGGCTGGGTCGAGGCGGTCGCCGAAGGTCGCGTTCAGATGAGTGGTGTCCGTGCGGACCTCTCGGCGTATCTGCCCGTCTTATTATCTCCGAGTCCCACTCACGGTGACGGCATGCGCAGGAATCGTGACTATCTGTATTGACGGCGATTCGCGTACACTGTCAGGCGACGACAGTGGTCCCGGCAGAGAAGTGTGGATCCGCCCGTGATCCCGCCCGGCCGGTCCAGACCAGCATGAGGGAGCGGTAGGTGCCCCGAGGCGACGGCCGGCTGAGCCACGACCTTGACCCCCAACGACCTGGCCCCCAGGATGCCTGTGGCGTCTTCGGCGTCTGGGCCCCCGGCGAAGAGGTTGCCAATCTGACCTACTTCGGCCTCTACGCCCTGCAGCACCGCGGCCAGGAGGCGGCGGGCATCGCGGTGAGCGATGGCTCCGGCGTGGTGGTCTACAAGGACCTCGGGCTGGTGGCCCAGGTCTTCGACGAGCCCACCCTGGCGAGCCTGCGCGGCCATCTGGCCATCGGGCACGCCCGCTACTCCACCACCGGCGCGTCGAACTGGGAGAACGCCCAGCCGACGATCCGGTCGACCACCTCCGGCACGACCATCGCGCTGGCTCACAACGGCAACCTGGTCAACACCGCCGAGCTGGAGAAGGAGGTCGCCGAGCGCGGCCTCGTCGCGGACGGTTCGACCAACGACACCTCCCTGGTGACGATGCTGCTCGCCAGCCGACCGGATCTGTCGGTCGAGGCGGCCGCACTGGAGGTGCTGCCGCAGCTGCGTGGCGCGTTCAGCTTCGTCTTCATGGACGAGTCGACCCTCTACGCGGCCCGCGATCCGCACGGCGTCCGCCCGCTGGTGCTCGGCCGCCTGGAGCGCGGCTGGGTGGTGGCCAGTGAGACCGCCGCACTGGACATCGTCGGTGCCAGCGTGGTGCGCGAGGTCGAGCCGGGCGAGCTGATCGCGATCGACGAGAACGGCCTGCGCTCCACGCGGTTCGCCGCGCCGGAGCCGAAGGGCTGTCTCTTCGAGTACGTCTACATCGCCCGCCCGGACGCCACGATCGCCGGGCGCAACGTCCATTCGGCGCGGGTGCAGATCGGCCGGCAGTTGGCCAAGGAGCACCCGGTCGAGGCCGACCTGGTGATCCCGGTGCCCGAGTCGGGCACCCCGGCCGCGATCGGCTACGCGGAGGCGTCCGGCATCACCTACGGCGCCGGCCTGATGAAGAACCCGTACGTGGGGCGCACCTTCATCCAGCCGTCGCAGACGCTGCGTCAGCTCGGCATCCGGCTCAAGCTCAACCCGCTGCGGGAGAACGTCCGGGGCAAGCGGTTGGTGGTCGTGGACGACTCGATCGTGCGCGGCAACACCCAGCGCGCCATCGTGCGGATGTTGCGTGAGGCGGGGGCGCTGGAGGTGCACGTCCGGATCTCCTCGCCGCCGGTCAGCTGGCCGTGTTTCTACGGCATCGACTTCGCCACCCGGGCGGAACTGCTGGCCAACGGGTTGGACAACGACGGCATCCGGCGCTCCATCGGCGCCGACACGCTGGGTTACGTCTCGCTTCCTGGCCTGATCGCCGCGACCGAGCAGCCGAAGACCAGGCTGTGTCGGGCGTGTTTCGATGGGGAGTACCCGATCGAGCTGCCGGCCGGCAACCTGATCGGCAAGCACGTGCTCGAAGGGGTGGGCCGACGGGTCGCCAACTCGGCGCCGGAAGCCCCGCACACCAACGGCTCGTTCGTCGCCACTCCGGGTGGCGTTACCGCAAACCGCCCGTAGCACCAACCGGCGCGGCCCGGCCACCGCCGGCGCGGCACCGAGAACCAAAGGGGAGAACCGTGACGCACGTGTCCGAGCGCAACGGCGCAGGAAGCAGCCCGACCGGCGCCGGCGGCGACCGTCAGCCCTGGACGGCCGGCGCTGGCCGTCAGGCGCGCAAACGCTCGGTCTCGTACGCCGATGCCGGGGTCTCGATCGACGCGGGCGACCGCGCGGTGGAGTTGCTCAGGTCGAAGGTGCGCCAGACCCGCCGGCCCGAGGTGATGGGTGACCTGGGCGGGTTCGCTGGTCTGTTCCGGCTGGACACGAAGAAGTACAAGAGCCCGATCCTGGCGTCCTCCACCGACGGGGTGGGCACCAAGCTGGTGATCGCTCAGCAGATGGACATCCACGACACGGTCGGCATCGACCTGGTGGCCATGGTCGTGGACGACCTGGTGGCCTGCGGCGCCGAGCCGCTGTTCCTGCTCGACTACATCGCCACCGGCGAGGTCGTTCCGGACAAGGTCGCCGAGATCGGGGCGGGCATCGCCGACGGCTGCCGTTACGCCGGCTGCGCGTTGCTGGGCGGGGAGACTGCCGAGCACCCCGGTGTGCTGCGCCCGGACGAGTACGACATCTCCGCGACCGGTGTCGGCGTGGTCGAGGAGGCCGACATCCTCAGCCCGGACCGGGTCGAGGTGGGCGACGTGGTGATCGCCATGCGCTCGTCCGGTCTGCACTCCAACGGCTACTCGCTGGTCCGGCACGTGCTGCTCGGCGCGGCCCGGATGCGCCTGGACATCGTGATCGACGACTTCGGTCGGCAGCGGACCCTCGGTGAGGAGCTGCTCACCCCGACCAAGATCTACGCCAAGGACTGCCTCAAGCTGATCGCCGAGGCGGAGGTGCGGGCGCTGTCCCACATCACCGGCGGCGGCATCCCCGGCAACCTGGTCCGGGTGCTGCCCGAGCACGTCGACGCTGTGGTCAACCGCTCCACCTGGAAGCCGCAGCCGATCTTCGACCTGATCCAGTCGAAGGGTCGGATCGACGACCAGGACATGGAGTCGACCTTCAACATGGGCGTCGGCATGTTCGCGATCGTGTCGGCCGAGGACGCCGACCGGGCGCTGGCCACGCTGACCGGCCGTGGGGTCGAGGCCTGGCAGGCTGGCGAGATCATCGAGGGCACCGGCAACGTGCAGATGGTTGGTCAGCACACCCGAGGATGATCACGTTCCGGTGATCGTACGGGCACCTGATCAGGGCTTCACCCGAGTGGCCTATGCCGCCTAGCCTGAAGGGCTCAGGCTTGGCGGAGGAGGGCGATGGCTGCTCGGGGACAGTCGTTCAGCGGGATGCGGGGTCTTTCCACCGTCCCGTCGTACGTCGTCATGCAGCCCACCACCCTCTGCAACCTCGACTGCGCGTACTGCTACCTGCCGTTTCGTGCCACCGACCAGCGGATGCCGGTGGCGGTGGCCGAGGCGGTGGCGGCGGCGGTCAACCCGTGGGCGGCGGCCGGCCGGTTCTCCGTGGTGTGGCACGGCGGCGAGCCGTTGGCGGCCGGCCGGGAGCACCTGGCCGACCTGATGGCGCCGTTCGACCCCGAGGTCGAGCATCACGTGCAGACCAACGCCACGCTGATCGACGACGACTGGTGTGACTTCTTCGCCCGGCACGAGATGCGGGTGAGCGTGAGCGTCGACGGGCCGCGGGTCCGCAACGGCGACCGGGTCAACCGGGGCGGCCAGCCGGCGTACGACCGGATTCTGCGCGGCGTCGCGGCGCTGCGCCGTCATGGTCTGCCCTTCTCCGCCCTGGCCGTGGTGTCCCAGCCGGGCCCGGGGCTCGCCACCGAGCTGTACGACTACTTCCTCGAACTGGGCTGCGATGTGCTGGGCATCAACATCGAGGAGACCGAGGGGGTCAACACCCGGGACAACCGCCACGACTCCTCGGCGGTGACCGCGTTCTGGGCGGAGCTGGTCGCGGCGTGGCGCCGTGACCCCCGGATCCACCTCCGCGAGGTCGAGTGGACGTTGCGCTATGCCGCGGCGGTGCTCGACAACTCGGCTGACGGGGTGCTGCCCCGCCAACTGGACCCGATCCCGACCATCGGTCACGACGGCTCGGTGACCGTGCTGTCCCCGGAGTTGGCGGGCTTCACCGACCCGCGCTACGGCGATTTCAGCAGCGGCAACGTCCTGCACGCTCCGCTGGCGGAGATTCTCGGCGGAGCAGCGGCGACCCCGTGGGTGGGAGAGTTCCTGGCCGGGGTGGAGGCCTGTCGGGTGTCCTGCCCCTACTTCGGCTTCTGTGGCGGTGGCCACGCGGCCAACCGCTACTTCGAGCTGGGGCGTTTTGACGGTACGGAGACCGAGCACTGCCGAAACAGCAAGATCCGCCTATTGGATGGAGTGTTGGAGCATGCCCGAGAGCACCAGTAACCGGCGGCCTGAGCGCGAGGCGGATGACGGAGTCAACGAGCGGGTGCGGGAGGCGGCCCCTGCGCTCGTCGCGCTGCTGCAGGAGGCGGAGGACGCCAGGCGGTTGCGCTCGGAGGTGTCGGGCGGCGATGGTGCCAGCGCGGTCTGCGCCTGGAACCACTTCGAGAACATCCCGACCTTCTACAACTGGAACAACCGCCCGCGCTGACGGGAGCCGTGAACAGGGGCCTGTCGAGCGGCCGGAATAACTCCGGTCGGGTCAGGCCCCTGATCGTCGGCAGCTGAACCTGCACGAGACGTGCGTGAGCACGCGGGTATCACCGCGTGCTCAGCTGCGTCGAGAGGTCAGCGGGCCGGACGGACCCAGGGATCCGGATCGTCGTCCGCGTGATCCTCATCATCGTCGTCGACGAACTCTTTAGAGTCGTCGTCGAAGTGGTGCTCAGACTTACCAGCACCCGCCAGTTCGCGCTGCAAGGCGGTGAGGTCGGTGTTCGGGGAGTGGTACTTCAACTCCCGGGCCACCTTTGTCTGCTTGGCCTTAGCACGGCCGCGCCCCATGGCTCGACCCCCTCGCACAGAATGCGGGGCAGCCCGAAGGCGGGCCCCGATGACGTCAGGCATCTCTCGTGGCTCTTACGGTACATGGGGATGCCACCGTTCGGCACCTCGGGTTACCGTCAGCCGGCTCTGCGCGTCGCGTCGATCCGGCCGTCACCCAGTGTACCGGGTAAGGAGCGGAACGGTTAGCGCCCGTGACACCGGACAAACCGCATCAAATTCGATCCGGCTCTCAGCCTACCGAGCCGCGTCGGCACAGGGGGCCCGGAGGCGGATCCCGTCGATCCGCCTCCGGGGAATGCTCAGCGCAGGTGGATCGACCGCAGGCGGCCGACCTCCGCCATCCGGCGCTCGGCCAGCCGATCCGCGGCGACCGCTGGCGGCACGCCCTCGGCGTCGGCCAGGCCCAGGATCTCGCGGGTGGTGTCGTAGATCCGGGTTGCCCGCAGCTTCGCCCGGTCGAAGTTGAAGCCCTCGATCTCGTCGGCGACCTGGATCACACCGCCGGCGTTGACCACGTAGTCCGGCGTGTAGAGGATGCCCCGGTCGGCCAGCAGCTTCTCGATGCCCGGGTGGGCGAGCTGGTTGTTCGCCGCACCGGTCACCACCTTGGCGCGCAGCGCCGGCACGGTGTCGTCGTTCAGCGCGCCGCCCAGCGCGCACGGCGCGTACACGTCGATGTCCGCGGCGACCAGCGCGCTGGCGTCGTCCATCAGGGTGACCTGCGGGTGGTTGCTGCGAACCCAGGCCAGTGCCTTCGGGTTGACGTCGGTGGCGACCACCTCGGCGCCGTCCTCCAGCAGGTGGCCGGTGAGGTATTTGCCGACCTTGCCCAGACCGGCGACGCCGACCCGGCGGCCACGCAGGCTCGGGGTGCCCCAGACGTGCTCGGAGGCGGCCCGCATGCCCTGGAAGACACCCCAGGCGGTGAGGATCGACGAGTCGCCGGCGCCGCCGTGCTCCACGCTGCGCCCGGTCACGTAGCGGGTCTCCCGTGCCACCACGTCCATGTCCGCCACGTAGGTGCCGACGTCGCACGCGGTGTAGTAGCGACCGCCCAGCGACTCCACGAAGCGACCGTACGCGCGCAGCAGCGCCTCGCTCTTGATCTGCTCGGGGTCACCCCAGATGACGGCCTTGCCACCGCCCAGGTCCAGCCCGGCGAGCGCGTTCTTGTACGCCATCCCACGGGACAGGTCGAGCACATCGGCGAGGGCGTCGTCCTCGCTGGCGTACGGGTAGAAGCGGGTGCCGCCGAGCGCCGGCCCCAGCGCGGTGGAGTAGATCCCGATGATCGCCTTCAGGCCGCTCTGCTTGTCCTGGCAGAAGACGACCTGTTCGTGACCGGTCGATACCGGATCGTCGGTGCTCGCGAATACGCCCATGGTTGGCTCCTGGAGTGGTGTGCGTCCTTGTGGGACGCGGACCTGGTGGACCCCGGCGGGGATGCTGCCGGTGAGATCGAGCCTAGTATCGGCCGCCCTGGGGACGCTCGACGCGCCGCCGCCGTCCCACGTTGCGGCGCGCGTGGTCCGGCCGCTGACCTCATACGGCTGTGGTTCGTGGGAGGATCGCGCCGTGCCGTCGCTCTTCGCTTCTTACCTGCGCGTGTACGAACCGTTGACCGCCTTCGACCGGGACCGGCAGAGCTACTGGCGCCGCTACGTGTCCGAGGGGCGGGCGGTGGCCCCGGTCGAGGGGCCCGGCCGACAGCGGACGGCGGTGATCGAGGCGCTGGGCGCGGGCTGGACCCGGCTGCCGGACCTGCCGGAGGAGGCGTACGTCCTGGAGACGGACGACAGCCTGCTGGTCTGCCCATGGAACCTGCGGATCCGGGTCGCTGAGGCGGCGCTCAGCGCTCGGGACGGGGTGCCCTCGGTGCTCGCCGACGCCTTCGTGCCCCCGGTGCTCGCTGGCCAGGCCAGGGCGGTCGTCGACGACTGGCGCAGCGGCGCCCGGGTGCTGGAGCACGGGGTGCCCCGGGTGCACGAGCAGATCGCCACGTGGGGGGTGCCTCTGCGGTGGTTCGTGCTCTTCGAGCCGGCCGAGCGGGACCTGGTCACCCAGCCGGGCCGGCGGGCGCTGCGCTACCGGACCGAGATCTCCAAGGCCCGTCGCCGGTCCTCACGGGCGCTGTCGGTGCTGCGCAAGTCGGTGGGCGAGGCGCCGATCACCGAGGCGGTGGAGGAGGCGGCGCGCTGGCTGGAGGAGTTCCATCCGCGCTCGGTGGTCGAGTTGGACTACGGCGGCCTGGTCGACCTGCTCTCCGACGAGACCCTCACCGCGGACGACTCGCCCGAGTTGGTCGCCACCGGCCTCGCGGGGCTGTCGCGCGGTGAGGCCGAGGAGGCGTCCGCCGCGTACGACACGTTGGTGGCCCGGTGGCGTGCCGTGCAGCTGCTGGAGCGGTGCAACTAGGGGCATATCGCCCGAGGAGCGCTCCCAAGGTGAGGTGTGCTCGTAGTTGACGCATCACGAACCGTGATCATGAGTCCGAATAAGGTACTTTCTGCCGTGTAAAAGTCGTAAAAATCGGGCATGGTTCATCCGTCCGTCTAGGGACCTTCATCCGTTCGGCCCATGTCGGACATCGGGGACTAGCCGGACCATGGGAGACGCGTCGGCCGGCGGGACCCCGGCCGATGTCTATACATGTGGAGGAGTGACCGATGGCATCGCGAACGCACGAACCAGAGCCGCTACTCACGCCGGCCGAGGTGGCGTCGATGTTCCGTGTCGACCCGAAGACGGTGACCCGGTGGGCAAAGGCTGGCAAGCTCAGTGCCATCCGCACCCTGGGTGGCCACCGTCGATACCGCGAGTCGGAGGTCAGGGCGCTGTTGCAGGGTCAGATCCCGCAGCAGCGGCAGGGCGACTGAAGCGGCAATAGTTTTCCGGTCAGGGGCGGTGGATCTCGATCCGCCGCCCCTTTCCATGTCCTGAGTGGCCGGCCGCCGCTGCGTTTCAGCGCCGCGTCTCGGCCAGCGTCACCCGGATGCCGACAGTGCCGCCCTCGCCGCGCCGCAGCCGGCTGCCGAGCAGGCTGAGTCGACCGATCAGGCGGTACTTGTGCTTGAGCAGGTCCCGTACCCGACCGGTGTCGCCGTTGCCGTAGATCGTCGCGTGGGCTGGCACCTCCGCCCCGTGTGGCCGCCCCCGCACGTCGCACGGGGCCACTGTCACCTCGCCGTTGTGGCGGATCCGCTTCACCTTGCCCGAGTCGGCCCGGGTCCAGACCGCCAACGCCTCACCATCTCGTACCGCCCAGACGGGGGTCGGCACCGCCCGACCGTCCTTGCGGAAGGTCGTGAGCAGGATGTACTTCTCGGCCGACAGCCGGTCCAGCATGGTCACGCCGCCAGGATACGGCCGCTACCGGCCGCTGAGTGGACAGATAGCGTGAACGTCGTGACGGTTGAGCCTCGAATCGGTGACGTGGTCGGCGAACTGCTGCGGGACACGCTCGCGGTGGCCAGCGGGGTGGGCCCTCGACCCCTGGTCGGTGGGCGCCTGCCCCGGCCGGTCATCGAGATCATCGAGCGGAACGACGGCCTGATCAACGGCGCACCGGCCGCCCACTATCTGGACGGTCCGCAGGACTGGCAGCCGTACGACCACCGCGCGGTGGACCGGGCCCGCGGCGAAACGCTGGACATCGGCACCGGCGCCGGGCGGATCGCCCTGCTGCTCCAGGAGCGCGGCGTACCGGTCACCGGGCTGGACACCTCCGCAGGCGCGCTGGCCGTGAGTCGACGCCGCGGTGTCCGGCAGCTGGTGCACGGCACCGTCGACACGCACGTCGCGGACGGGCAGCGTTACGACACATTCCTGCTGCTCGGCAACAACCTCGGGCTGTTCGAGGGGCGGGAGCGTGCCCCCGTGTTCCTGGCCGCGCTCGCCGCGCTGGCCCGACCGGGGGCGCAGATCATCGCGCACGGCACCGACCCGTACGGCACCCGTGACCCTGTGCACACGAGTTACCACGAGCGCAACCGCAGCCGGGGTCGGCTCGGCGGTCAGCTCCGGCTCCGGTTGCGCTACCGGGAGCTGAGCACCGAATGGTTCGACTATCTGGTCTGCTCGGCGGAGGAGTTCGCCTCGCTGGTGCACGGCACCGGCTGGCGGTTGACCGATGTGGACGACCGCGACAAGCCCTACTACCTGGCCACCCTGCGGCTCGCCGACTGAGCGACGGCCCCCGCGCTCCGCATCGCGGAGGACAGGGGCCGTCGTACGGCTCAGACCTGGACGGTCGGGGGAAGCTGCTCGGGCGGCAGACCGCCGTCGCCGTCGACCACCTCGTCCGGCTGGCCGTCCTCGTCGATGTCGACCATGGTGATGTCCACCTTGCCGTCACCGTCGGTGTCGAACTGGAACAGGTCCGCCTTGCCGTCGCCGTCGGTGTCCACCACCCACACGTCGGTCTTGCCGTCGTTGTTGGTGTCGGCGCGCAGCAGCTCGACCCGCTCGTCGCCCCGGGTCTCCACGGTCTGCCCGTCAGTGACGCTCTCCGGTGCCTGGCTCATCTCGGTGGTCCTTCCCTCGGTTGACGGGCCGTCAGTACCCGATCCCGCGCTCCCCCACGCATGAGCCGGGTCGTCGAGCTGTCTAGGGTCGCACCATGAGCGAGCGGAGCGGGCGGAACACCCCGGTCGGCGTGGCGGGGACCCCGCGCGCCGACAGGCGGGACAGGGAGGCGTGATGAGCGATCGTTTCGTGGTCGTCGGTGCCGGCACGATGGGGCTCGGCATCGCGTACGTGGCGGCCGGGGCCGGTCACGCCGTGGAGTTGGTCGAGGTGGACCCCGAGCGGGGCGCCTCCGCGCTGAACCGGCTCGCCGACCTGTGGGAGCGGGCGGTGCAGCGAGGGAAGCTGAGCGCCGACGAGGCCGCTGCGAACCGGCAACGGGTCACGCTGCGTCCCACGCTCGCCGACGTCGCTCCCGCCCCTGAGGTGATCGTGGAGGCGGTGCCGGAGCGGCTCGAGGAGAAGCGGGCAGTGCTGCGGGACGCCGCCGCGCTGAACCCCGCGCTGCTGGGCAGCAACACCTCCAGCATCGCCATCGGTGAGCTGGCCGCTGGGCTGGACGCGCCCGAGCGCTTCCTCGGCCTGCACTTCTTCAACCCGGTCTGGGCGATGGCCCTGCTGGAGATCGTGGTCGGCCCGGCCACCGCCGAGGAGACCACGGCCGCGGCCGTCGCGCTCGCCGGCCGGTTGGGCAAGGACCCCGTCGTCGTACGCGACCTGCCCGGCTTCGCCACCTCACGGCTCGGGGTCACCCTCGGGCTGGAGGCGATCCGGATGGTCGCCGACGGGGTGGCCAGCCCTGCCGACATCGACAAGGCGATGGTGCTGGGCTACCGGCACCCGATCGGGCCGTTGGAACTCACCGACCTGGTCGGCCTCGACGTGCGGCTGGACATCGCCCGCACCCTCCAGGCCGCGTACGGCGACCGCTTCGCACCGCCGCCCCTGCTCGTGGAGATGGTGGCCGACGGGCGGCTGGGCAAGAAGTCGGGGCAGGGCTTCTACCAGTGGAAAGCCGGGGTCAAGCAGTGAGCGCGAGGAGTGAGCTTGCGAGCCCCGCAGTCGCGAACGGAAGGTGGGCGCAGTGAGCGCGGTGGGCGCGGTGAGCGGGCTGCGGATCGAGGAGCGGCCGGACCGGCTGGTGGTCACCCTGGACCGGCCGGAGAAGCGCAACGCCATCGACGCTGAGCTGATCGCCGAGCTGCACCAGGTCTGCGCCGAGCTGGAGGCGCGTCCCCGACTGCTGCTGCTCACCGGGGGCGCGGCGGGCATCTTCGCCGGTGGCGCCGACATCGGCCAACTGCGTGAACGGGGCCGCACCGATGCCCTCGCCGCGATCAACTCCGCTGCCTTCGCCCGGATCAGGGCGTTGCCGATGCCCACCGTCGCCGCCGTCGACGGCCCGGCGTTGGGCGGTGGCGCGGAGCTGGCGTACGCCTGCGATCTGCGGGTGTGCACGGCGCGGGCGGTCTTCGGTCAGCCGGAGGTGCGCTTGGGCATCCTGGCCGGCGCTGGCGCGACCCACCGGCTGCCCGCGTTGGTCGGTGAGGGCCGGGCCAAGGAGCTGCTCTTCACAGGCCGGCGGGTGGACGCCGCGGAGGCGCTGCGGATCGGCCTGGTGAACCGGGTGGTGGACGAGCCCGACGAGTTGCTGACGGTGGCGCACGCGCTGCTGGACGAGATCGCCCTGGGTTCGCCGCTGGCGCTGCGGCTGACCAAGCTCGCGGTCGACGCGCCCGCCGCCGCGCATCCGCAACTCGACCTGGTCAGTCAGGCGGTGCTCTTCGAGGACGAGGAGAAGCACCGGCGGATGACCGAGTTCCTGGAGCGCCGCCGGCCGCGGTGACTCCTGGAGACGAAACGGCCGCACCGGCGAGCGCCGGTGCGGCCTTCGTGTGCCTGTGGTCGTGCTACTGCCGGATCTGCACCTCGGCGTCGGCCAGGCCGCGGATCACCTGGGCGGACTCGCCGAAGCCGATGATCAGCACGGCGTCCGCGCCGAAGTCCTTGATCTCCTTCGCACCCCGGCTGAAGTCGACGGGTGCCGCCTTGGCGTCGGCCGGCGGCTCGTACGTCAGCAGCTTGAGTCGATCGGCAGCGATACCGGCCTTCTCCAGCTCCTCACGGACGGTGCCCTGGAGACCCTCACCGTAGGAGTCCTTGCGAGCCACGATGACGATCTTCTGCGAACCGTCGCGGAGGATGACGTCGGCCAACGCCCGGCCCTGGAGGCTGTCCGGTGGGGCGGTGCGGAAGTAGAGGCCCTCGTCGTCCACGTCGGTCAGGCTGCTGTCGGTGTTCGACGGAGAGAAGAGGATCTTCCCGGCCTGCACCACGTTCGGCAGCACGGCCCGGGAGATGCCCGAACCACCAGCGCCGATGATCACGCTGACGCCAGCCGTCGCGTGCCGGGCCACCGTCGCCTTGGCCACGTCCGGGTTGGTGCCGTCGTCGCCGTCCAGCCACGTCACCGGCTTGCCCAGTGCGCCGCCAGCGGCGTTGATCTCCTTGATCGCCAGCGCGGCGCCGGCGGCCATCGGCGGGTAGGCGATCGACAGGTCACCGGTCTTCGGCAGCAGACCGCCCAGGATCAACGGTTCCTGCTCGGGGTCGCCGCCCGGGCGCTGCTTCTTCGGCTTCGGCGGCGTCTTGGTGCTCGCCGCCGACTCGATGCCCGCGCCGACGAACTCGGTCTTGCCGTCGTTGATCTGCTGCCCGTCGAAGGTCAGCGTGGCGTAGCTCGCGGTGGCCGGCTCACCCTTGTCGGTGAAGCCCGCCCGGGTCAGCGAGACCCCGCGGTACTCGATGTCCTGCCCGTTGCGGGCCAGCGTGAGGCAGCTGACCGGGTCCTCGCAGCGCTGCCCGTCGTTGGTCACCGCGACGATCTGCTTCGCGATGGCAGCCGGGTCGGTGCTTCCGGCCAGCTGCGCGGCGAGCACGGCGATCACCACCGCGTCGTACGTCTCGGCCGAGTACACGTAGTCCGTCAGCGCCGGATTGACGGCCCGTAGCCGGCCCTTGAAGTCCTCGGGTAGCGGAACGAGTGGCGTGGTGCCCTTCATCCCATCCACGAGACCTGCGCGTTCTTTCAACTCCGCGGGGTAGGTGTTGAGCATGTTGCCGTCCGTGCCGTAGAGGCGCACCTGTTGGGCGCTGGTCTCCTTGGCCTTGTCATCCCCGCAAGCGCTTGTGGCGAGCAGGATCGTCGCGCAGGCAGCCAGTGAGGCCACCCGCGAGCGGCGTGATACGAGCATGGTCGTCCTTCCTCCGGCGAAGGTCCGCTGCGCACATTAGCGTGCCGAGGCCGACGGCGGGACCGTGGAGGTGGCGTAAAGCGCAGGTAGCTCGCCTTGAACACGGACAGTGACGGTTGTCGGGGGCCTTGACCGGGCGTCCTACTGTGCGCTGGGTGACGGACCTACCACAGCAGACGTTCGACGACGCGGCCGCCGTGCTCCACTCGGCGCTGACCGGGGATGGAGAAGCGGTGGTGGGAGCGTTCGACGCGGTCGTCGACCGGGCCGGCCTGAGCGGCGCGTACGGGGTCGCGTGGTGCCTGGCCGCGACGATGCTCGGTGACGCTCCGGCGGCCAGCGGTGCGGCCCTGGACTTCCCGGGAATCGACCAGGCTGAGTATGACACCCGCTGGGTGGCCCGCTTCGTCAGCGCGTACGCCAACCGGGACGAGCCAACCGGGGAGGCGCTGTTCGGTGCCGCGGCAGCCGACGGGCTGCTGCCCGACTGCCTGCTCACGCTCGCCGGCTCGACGATCGCCACCCTGCGCAGCCGTGCCGGGTGACCGGCCGCCGGTTCGCGGCGTCCGTCGGGGGGCGGACGCCGCGACCGCGCGTACCACTCAGAACGCGTGGTACGCGATCAGCGGCTCGTACTCGTAGCGCAGGTTCTCGAAGCGGACCCGGAAGTTGACCCCGTCCCGGACGTCGGTCGCCACCGTGATCCAGCCCGAGTTGGCCGGCAGGTAGGTCCAGTAGTTGCAGGCACTCGTCTTGTCCACGAAGATCACGCACGCCTCGGTGGCGTACACGCTCGCGTTGCGGACGTTGATGTCGCGACAGCGGGTCGTGGTGCGGTACTCGCCGGCCGATCCGCCGTAGCGGCCCGTCTCGAAGTACGACCGGACCGCCCCGCCGTAACAGGTGGCGAGTGGGGCGAACGCGTTCGCCCCGGAGCTGACCGGTGCGGTCGGTGTTGTCGGCTCCGCCTGCGCGGGTGTGCCGGCGAAGAGCAGGGTGGTGGCCGTGGCGACGGCGAACAGGCGAGCGGTCGGGGATGACATGCGTGCCTCCGAAAGCGGGTGACTGACCGTCCGTATTGGACTGATCATCCGACCGTGACGATGATACGTATCGATCAATGGCGGCGTGACCCCGTGATGTCCGGCCCGTGTGGTAGCTCTGTAGGCATGTCCGAGGCGATGCTCAGCAAGGTGCGCAAGCTGCTGGCCCAGGCCGAGGACCCGGCCTGCACGCCCGCCGAGGCCGCCGCGTTCACCGCCAAGGCGACCGAGTTGATCGCCCGCTACGGGGTGGACCGGGCGCTGCTCGCCGTCCGCGACCCGACCACCGACCCCGTCGGTGACCGGGTGCTGGACATCGTCGCCCCGTACGCCCGCGACAAGGTCGGCCTGCTCGCCGCGGTCGCCGAGCCACTGCGCTGCCGCTGCGTACGCCGCCGGCAGGGCAACGGCTTCGCGCTGCACCTCTTCGGCTTCGCCAGCGACCTGGAACGGGTCGACCTGCTCTTCACCTCACTGCTCGTACAGGCGGCGCACGGCCTGGCCGCCACCGCCGTGCCCGCGGACGACCACCCCGCCGCCTTCCGCCGCTCCTGGCTCGCCGGTTTCGCGGAAGTGATCGGCGGTCGGCTCTGGGCGGCCGAGACGGCGGCGGCCAGCGAGTCGGGCACGCCGTCGGTGGCGCTGGTGCTGGCCGACCGGTCCGACCGGGTGCAGCGACGGCTCACCGAGGAATACCCGCGGCTGCGCACCGCACCGCCGCGCCGGCTCGGCGGCACCGGCTTCGGTTCGGGGGCGGAGGCCGGCCAACGCGCCAACCTGGGTGGTCGGGACCTCGGCGGCCGCTCCGCTGGCGACCGGCAGCTCGGTCGGTGACTCCGGGCGCCCGTCAGGCGGACGTGCCGGGGCCGCGTGACACAGTGGCGACGTAGCGGGTGAGCAGCTCATGCCAGCCGGCGGTGAGCGCCTTGCGATATCCCTCGGCAGCCTCGCCGTGCCGGTCGAAGTGCCGGTGCTCCAGCTCGACCCGGGTGCGCTCCGGCCCTTCAGGAAGGAACAGCACCTCGACCTCGCTGGCCCGGGCCGGGTCCGGCACCGGCGCCCGGTCGGGGCCGATCTGCCAGACGAAGACCAGCCGCCGCGGTGGATCCCAGGTGAGCACCCGACCCCAGTCGGCACGGAAACCGTACGGGCCGATCTCGTAGAGCATCCCGCCGGCGCGCGGCTCCATGCCCAGCTCCGCGAGAGCGTCCGGGCCGGACCAGGTGTATTCGGTGACCCACCAGTCAGTCAGCTCGTCGGTGAACACCGCGAACGCGTGCTCGGCGGCGCCCGGGACGAGGAGACTGCACCGTAGGGAGAACCGGTCGACGTCCTGCCGGATGTCGGCCGGATCAGTCATTTCCTGTCCCATAGGCCCGGACCATACCGGCTGATGCCCGCGTGTGCAGCTTCGCACGGTGCCCGGTTCCAGACAGAGGGTCGCCGACTCGTCACGGACGGGATGCCCCGCCGGAAAGCGGGTAAGCGCGCCGAACGCCCGGACGACCGGGACGTTGTGCAGGCGGGGCGGGAGATCATGAGCGAGAGCGCGCAACAGCGAGGGCCGGACCGGAACGTCGAGAGCGCGGACCCCGACGTCCTGCTCGACATCCCGAAGGTCTCCGTCGACTCGATCCGACTGGCCGTCGACGGCCTGGACGCCGACCTGTCGCTGCGGGCCCGGGTGGCCAACCTGCTCCAGGTCGACGCCGGCGTACGGGTGCACCTGAACGGCGGCGAGCTGGACGTCAACGGGGTGCACGCCGAGGCGCAGTTGCGGGTGCGGTTGGAGCAGCTGACCAGGATCCTGGGCCGGGCGCTCGACACACTCGACGCCAACCCGGAGATCATCGAGGCGCTCGCCCGGACGGCCGTCACCACCGTCGACGACGTGAACCGCAGCGCGCAGCAGCTGGCCCCGGGGTCGATGGGGGCCGCTGAGGTGCGGGGGTCGGCGCGGCGCTCCAACGGCGTACTCCAGGAGTTTGGTCAGCAGGTCGGGGCCGCCGCCGACCGTGCCCAGCAAGGCCCCGGTCGGCCGGGGCCGGGTGCGGGCCGGCCGGGTCCGGGTCAGCCGGGTCCGGGTGGGCCAGGGGCGGGGCCGGGTGGGCCAGGTTCGGGTGGGCCCGGGGCGGGTCCGGGTCGGCCTGGGGCGGGGCCCGGCGGCGCGGGGAAGGGTCCTGGGGGCCCTGGGCCCCATGCCGGAGGTCCGGGACCCAGTGCGGGCGGACCCGGGTCTCAAGCGGGTGGCCCCGGGCCGGGCCAGAAGTCGCAGCCGGAGTCCGGTGGGCCGCAGGGCGGCCGGACTCCGGAAGGCCGGCCGCACGAGGAGCCACGCCACGCTGAGGGGCAGCGGCACGAGGAGCCACGCCACCCCGAGGGGGAGCGGCACCACCCCGAGGGTCAGCGGGCCGCGGGCCCGGGTGACGGGAAACGGCCGGCCGGCGCGGACCGGGGCGGTGAGGGTCCGGCGGGGTCGTCTACCGGGGAGCGTGGGAACCGACCGGGCCAGGCGGCTGGCCCAGGGCCCGGCCCGTCCGGCGATAGTGACGGCGGTGGTGGGTTGCTGGGCGGGGCGCAGAGCGCAGCGCAGCTCGCCGAGCAGGCGGGGGAGACCTTGCGGCAGGCCGGGCGCAGCGTGTGGGAGGCGATCCAGAGCGGCGTGGCGCAGCACCGCCAGCAGGGGCGCCGAGACGAGTGACGCCGGGCAAAGCGGACCAGCGACGCCGCGCAGCCGGTCCGCGCGACCGACCCGCGCAGCCGGTCCCGCGCAGCCGGTCCGCGCAGCCGATCCGCGCGACCCAGGCATGATCGACTCGCTTTTCAGGAAAGCGCGGTATTGGGCACCTTCCGATGCCCCGATTTCCGGGAAGTCGAGTGGATCACGCCCGTGGCGGGCGGGTCCGCAGCCGTAAACAGCAAGATCCCCACCTGCGTTTCCGCTGGTGGGGACCTCTGTAGCCCGGCGAAAGGCTATGTGGCCAGGGGCGGGGTCGAACCGCCGACCTTCCGATTTTCAGTCGGACGCTCGTACCAACTGAGCTACCTGGCCGTATCGCTGCTCGGCTCATGCTACCCGGCAACCGGACGAACCGGTGGCAGGGCGACCTGCTCCGATACGCAGAACGCCGCGCGAGGCGCGGCGTCAGCGCTGCGGTCCTGACGGGACTTGAACCCGCGACCTCCGCCTTGACAGGGCGGCGAGCACTCCAACTGCTCCACAGGACCTAGCTTGTGTTGCTCCGACTTGCGCCGGTCGTGCCCCCAACGGGATTCGAACCCGTGCTACCGCCTTGAAAGGGCGGCGTCCTGGGCCGCTAGACGATGAGGGCGGCCCCGCCATCATTGCACACTCGCAACTTCAAGCGGACTTGCTCCCATCCGGCCCCGCCGGAGGCTTGGAAAGCATACGTGATGCCCGGTCGGTCGACAAAATCGGTATCCGCAAGGGCTTCGGAAGAGACATAACAGCAGGTCAAAGCGGGTCTAGCGGAGTTTGGTGATGCCGAAGCGCTTCTTCAGGTCGGCGATCAGGTGGGGGCAGGCGGCGAGCGTCGCGGCCCGATCGCCACCCCCGTCGTGCAGCAGCACGATGGCGCCGGGGCGGGCGGCGGTGTGGATGCGCTTGCCGATCGTGGCGGCGTTCGGCTTGTCCCAGTCCTGTGGGTCGACCGACCAGTGCAGCGGGCGCATGCCGAGACCCTTCGCCACCGCCAGCACCTCCGGCGTCCACCGGCCGCCCGGCTGCCGATAGAAGGACACCTTGGCGCCGGGCGCCGCTGCCTGGATGGCCCTGTTCGTGCGTTTCAGGTCGGCCTTTATCTCGTTGACGGGCCGTCGGGCCAGGTCGAGGTCGTGCCGCCAACTGTGGTTGCAGAGCTGATGCCCCTCGTGGACGATCCGCCGGACCAGCTCCGGATGGCGCTGCACCTCGCGACCGACCACGCAGAACGTGGCGGTCACCTTGGCTGCCCGCAGTTGGTCGAGAACCTTGGGAGTCCAGGTCGGGTTGGGCCCGTCGTCGAAGGTCAGGACCACCGGGCGTACGCCGCTGTTGCGCCGCAGGCCGGCCGGGAGCTTGGCCGGCAGCGGCCGCAGCGGAGGCTTGGGTGGCTTGGCGACCGTGGGATGCGGTGACGGCGTGGGCGCAGTGGTGGACTCCACCGGCTGCGGCGCGCCGGCGGGCGCGATGGTGTGGTCCGGCCCCGCACAGCCGGACAAGACCAGCGCCACGGCGAGGACGGACGCCAGGAAGGCGCGGGCTCGCATCTGCTCGCTCCCGGAGGGTCGGGGTAGGCGGACCCGCCCGACGGTAGTTCACGCGATCACCGGGCAACAGTGCGATCAGTCACGCCTCGACTGGTCCAGGGAGTCACGGACCGCGACGGCGAGCGAGACCGCCTCGGCCAGGTCGACCGGCCGCACCACCCCGGCGGGCAGCGTGTCGGCGCGCCAGCCGGGGCCGGCGGCGAGCGCCAACAACGGGCGGCGGGGTGCGGCGAGCAACGCGCTGAGCTGGGACGGATCGGCGGTGGCCCGGGTGTGCGACCAGAGCACCACGGCGGCCGGACCGGTCCGGTTGACCGCCTCCACGAGAGCGGCCACCGGCACCCGGGCGCCGAGCATCCGGTAACTGACCCCGGCCTCCGCGAGCGCGGCGGCCAACGCCTCCAGTGGCAGGGTGTGCTGCTCCTCGTCGGCACAGGAGAGCAGGATCCGGGCCGGCCCGGTGGGAACCTTGGCCCGACTGGCCGCCGCGAGCGCCTCGGAGACGCAGCGGGACACCAGGTGTTCCACCTCGATCAGGCCGGTGGTGGCGGCGTGGCGTTCGCCGATGCCGGCTAGCACCGGGCGCAGCAGACCCTCCCAGGTGGCGACGACCCCGACGGTGGCGAGGGCGTGCGCGATCGTCTCGCTGATCGCCGCCGCGTCCAGCCGCATGGCGGCGCGGGCCAGACCACGGGCTGCCGGGCCGGCGCGGCCGACCGGGATGGTGCCACCGCCGTCGCGGCCGGACGGGGGGATCCGGACGGGGGTGACGGTGCCGTTGGGTGTCGGATCCGGTGCCTGGCGAGCCCAGCGAGCCGCCTCGGCGGGGCTCACCCCCTCGGCGGTGAGCCGTCGCATGATTTCGAGACGGGCCAGGTCGGTCGGGGTGTACCGGCGGTGGTGACCGGGGATGTGCTCACTGGGCCCGAGCCCGTAGCGCTGGTGCCACGTGCGGAGGGTCGTCACCGCGACTCCCAACCTGCGTGCGACCGCGCCCGCGCTCAGCGCCTCATCGACCACCCGACCGCTCCGCCGAGTCGTCCGCCGACAGAGCAGGCGGGGTCACGGCCAGGCCGGGTGCGCCGGACGTGGGGCCCGAGGGGTGCAGCAGCCGGTTCACCACCCCGCCCAGCCAGGGCGCGTACGACCGGGGGTCGCGATCCAGCTCGGCTTCCAGCGCGGTCGGATCGGCCCACCGCAGCTCGGCGACCTCGTCCGGGTCCGGCAGGAGCGGGGCCCCGGGCAGGAAATCGCCCCGCAGCACGTGGTCGTACTCGAATTCGACCCGACCGGTCGCCGGGTCCTCGGCGTAGTAGACGTAGACGCCGACCTCGGTCAGCTCGACCGGGCCCGCGCCCAACTCCTCGCGTAGCCGCCGGTTGGCCGCCTCGGCGAGGGACTCGCCGGGCTGGGGGTGGCCACAGCAGGCGTTGGCCCAGCGCAGCGGGAACCGGGTCTTGACGGCGGCGCGCCGCTGGAGCAGCACCTGGCCGTCCGAGTCGACCAGCAGCACCGAGAAGGCCCGGTGCAACTGCCCCGGAGCCTGGTGCGCGGCCGCGACGGTCGTCTCGCCGTGGGCCTCGCCGTTCTCGTCGACCAGCTCGACGAGGTGGTCCTCGCGGCTGCTCATCGGCCTTCCCCGGTGATCCGGCCGGCGGCGAGCTTGCCGGAGATGAGCACCATCGGTACGCCGACGCCGGGCTGGGTCCCGGAGCCGACGAAGACCACGTTCGACAGTTTGCGGTGCAGGTTCGACGGGCGGAACGGGCCGGTCTGGAAGAGGGTGTGGGCGGCGGCGAACGGCGTGCCCGCGGCCATGCCCTGGTCCTCCCACTCGGCCGGGGTGATCGCCCGCAGCACCTCGACGCCGGCACCGAAGCCGACGTAGCCGCGCTCCTCCAGGGTGCCGATCAGCTGGTCGCTGTAGCGCCGGGTCAGGTCGCCGCGCCACTCGAACGGGGCCCGGTGCAGGTTGGGCACGGGAGCCAGCACGTAGTAGGTGTGCCGATCGGGTGGGGCCACCGACGGGTCGGTCCGGCTCGGGTTGGTCACCAGCAGCGACGGGTCGGTCATCAGCTCACCCCGCCGGATGACCTCATCGAAGGTGCCCTTCCACGCTCGTCCGAAGTGGATGTTGTGATGGGCGATCTTTTCATATCCCTGTCGGGAGCCGACGTGCAGAACGACGCAGGACGGTGAGTAGGTGAGCCGGCGCTGCGGGGCGGCGGGGAGCAGGTCCCGGTAGGCGACCGGCAGGTCGGGGTTGAGCACCACCACGTCCGCCGGCACCAGTTCGCCGTCGGCGGTGATCACACCGGTGGCGCGGCCGTTCGCGGTCTCGACCCGGGTCACCGTGGTGCCGTACCGGATCTGCACGCCGTGCTTCTCGGCCGCGCCGGCCATCGCCTTGGAGACCGCGTGGATGCCGCCGCGCGGGAAGTAGACCCCGGCCACCGAGTCCAGGTACGCGATGACCGTGTAGATGGCCAGCGCGTCGTGTGGGGCGAGGCCGGCGTACATCGCCTGGAAGGAGAAGATCCGCTGGGTACGCGGGTCCCGGAAGAATTGGTTGATCTTCGTCTGGAGTCGCCGGAAGGCCCCGCTGGCAAGCAGCTTGAGGAGGTTGCCGGTGATCAGGTCGGTCGGCGCGTCCAGGTTGCGCTCGATGAAGTCGGCGCGCTCCAGGCGCCACAGCTCCCGCGCGTAGTCGACGAAACGCAGGTAGCCGTCGGCCTCGCGCGGCCCACAGACCCGGGAGATCTCCGCCGCCATCCTGGTGGTGTCGGTGAGCACGTCGAGGGTGGAACCGTCCGGGTAGTACGCCCGGTAGGCAGGGTCGACCGGGGTCAGGTCGAGCCAGTCGTCCAGCTCCTCACCGACCGCGCCGAGCGCCTCGGCGATCAGGTCGGGCATGGTGAGCACGGTCGGGCCGGTGTCGAACTCGTAGCCGTCGACCCCGAGACGGCCGGCCCGCCCACCCGGCACCGGCTCGCGTTCCAGCACTGTCACCTGCCGGCCGCTGCCGGCCAGGTGCAGCGCGCAGGCGAGCCCGCCCAACCCGGCCCCGACGACCACCACACGGTCCGTCCGTCCTGTCACCGTCCGCACGTGACCACCTCTTCCAGAAAGTCGCTCATCAGGCCCGCCGGCTGGTGGCGGCGGTGGCCAGCCCGGTCAGCGCGGTCCGCGCCGTCCGGTCCACTGGTGCGGCGTCGAGCGCGGCCAGTGCGTCACTCACCCGCTCGGCGATCATCCGCTCCACCCGGGCCACCGCGCCGGTCTCCTCGACCAGCTCGGCGAGCCGGTCGACCGGCCCGTCGCCGGCCCGATCCATCGCCCGGAGCTGGGCCGGCGTGGCCAGCTCGCGGGCCAGCATGAGCAGCGTGGTCGGTTTGCCGGTGCGGAGGTCGTCGCCGGCCGGCTTGCCGGTGTCGGCGGGATCGCCGTAGACGCCGAGCAGGTCGTCGCGGAGCTGGAACGCCTCGCCGACGGCAAGGCCATAGCGGGTGTACGCGGAGACCAGCGCGTCGTCGACGGGCACGCCGGCCAGGCAGGCCCCGAAGAGCAATGGTCGCTGGACGGTGTAGCTGGCGGTCTTGTAGCGGGCCACCCGCAGCGCCCGGTTGACCGACCAGCTCGCCGGGTCGTTCTCGCCGAGCACGTCGAGATATTGCCCGGCGACCGTCTCCACCCGCATCTGGTCATAGCAGCGCCGCACTTCGAACAGCCGGGCCGACGGCACTGTGGCCTGGGCCAGCAACCGGTCGGCCCAGACCATGCATAGGTCACCGATGAGCACGGCGACGGCTTCGCCGAATCGGCCGGGATCACCCCGGTGGCCTGCGGCGATGTGCTGTTCGGCGATCGCGACGTGTGCGGTGGGCCGGCCCCGGCGGGTGGTGGACGCGTCCATCACGTCGTCGTGCACCAGGGCGAAGGTGTGCAGCAGCTCCAGCGCGGCCAGCGCGGGCAGGACGGGTGGTAGCGCCTCGGTGCCACCGACCGCCCCGCGCCACCCCCAGTAGGCGAACGTGGAGCGGATCCGCTTGCCGCCCACGAGGACTGCTTCCCTCGCGGTGGCGGCGAAGCGGCCCATCGAGATGTCGATCTCGGTGAGGGAGTCGACCTCGGCGGTGAGGAAGGTTGCCAGGGTCTCGTCGACCGCGGTGATCAGGTCATGGGTGTACGCGGCCAGAACGGCGCGGACCGGATCGTCACCGTCCCCCGGCCCCCGCTGCGCCACACGGGTCGCATTGCCCGCAACTGCGTCGTTGGCCATGCGACTGAGCGTACCCTAGGCTACGAGTTGCGTCGATTGGTGCGTCGATAAAATAAGGAGGGCCGGTGGACACTGATCTCACCGCTGCCTATGACCGGTGCCGTGAGCTGCACAAACGCCACGGCCGCACCTACTATCTCGCCACCCGGCTGCTCCCCGCTTGGAAACGACGACATGTGCATGCCCTCTATGGGTTCACGCGGTACGCCGACGAGATCGTCGACCGCACCGAGGACCTACCGCAGGTCGAGCGTGCCGCCCGCCTCGACGACTGGGCCAGCCGATTCGTGTCCGGCCTGCACGGTGCGTCGGTCGACGACCCGCTGCTGCCGGCCGTGCTGCACACCATCGCCGTCTTCGACCTCGACCGGGACGACTTTGCGTCGTTTCTGAAGAGCATGGCGATGGACCTGACCGTCACCTCGTACCCGACCTACGACCACCTGCTCGACTACATGGAGGGCTCGGCGGCGGTCATCGGCACCATGATGCTGCCGATCCTGGGCACCTCCGACCCGGTGGCGGCACGGGAGCCGGCGCGGCAGCTCGGCTTCGCGTTCCAACTCACCAACTTCATCCGGGACGTCGCCGAGGACCTCGACCGGGGCCGCACCTACCTGCCGGACGAGGACCTGGCGAAGTTCGGCGTCACCCGCGAGGAGCTGGCCGAGGCCTGCGCCCGGGGCCGGGGCACGCCCCGGACCCGCGAGCTGATCGAGTACGAGGTGACCCGCGCCCAGGCGCACTACGCCGCCGCCGCGCCGGGCATCACCATGCTCGCGCCAGCCTCGCAGGCCTGCATGCGCACCGCGTACGCGTTGTACGGCGGCATCCTCGACGAGGTGGCCGCGCAGGACTACGACGTCTTCACCCGGCGGGCCCTGGTGCCGCAGCGGCGACGGATGGCGGTGGCCGCACGGGCTCTGCTCACCTCGACCGGTACGCCGGTCACCATCCCCGGGCCGACGGTCCACCCGCAGACCCGGTGACCGCAAGCACCGCGATCGTGCTCCTCACCCGCGACCTGCGGGTGCACGACCACCCGGCGCTGGCCACCACCTGCGCGGCCTTCGACCGGGTGGTTCCGCTGTACGTGCTCGACCCGGCACTGGCCGGCCTGTCGGCCAACCGCACCCGGTTTCTGCACCAGGCGCTCGCCGAACTGCGGGCCGAGCTGCGCGAGCGCGGTGGTGACCTGGTGGTACGCCACGGCGACCCGGTGGCCGAGACGATCCGGTTGGCCAGCGAGGTCGACGCCACCGCCGTCGCGCTCTCCGCCGACGTCAGCAACTACGCCCGGCGCCGCGAGCGACGACTGCGCGCGGAGTGTGAGCGGCACCGGCTGCACCTGCGACTGTTTCCCGGGCTGACAGTGGTCGAGCCGGGCGCGTTGCGGCCCGGTGGCGGGGGCGACCACTACCGGGTGTTCAGCCCCTACCACCGGGCCTGGGCGGCCAGTCAGTGGCGTGCGGAGTTGGCCGCGCCGCACCGGGTGGAGCTGCCCGGCGGGGTGAGCGTGGGCAGCCTGCCGAAGCCGCCGGCCGGGGACTCACCGGACGCGGCGGTCGGCGGCGAGCGGGTTGCCCGGCAGCGGCTCACCGACTGGCTGCCCGACCTGGACCGCTACGACGATCAGCACGACGACATGGCCGGCGACGACACGTCCCGGCTCAGTCCGTACCTGCGGTTCGGCTGCGTGTCCCCACTGGCGGTGGCCAACCGGGCCGGGGACCGGTCCGGGCCGTTCGTCCGGCAGATCTGCTGGCGGGACTTCTACTACCAGGTCACGGCGGCCTTCCCGGAGATCTCGACGTCGGCGTACCGGCGGGGCGCCACCGAACAGTGGCGCTACGACGACGACGCGTTGGCGGCCTGGGCCGAGGGTCGGACCGGCATGCCCATCGTCGACGCCGGGATGCGGCAGATGCGTACGCAGGGCTGGATGCACAACCGGGCCCGGCTGATCACCGCCGGCTACCTGACCAAGCACCTCGGGCAGGATTGGCGGCCCGGCGTGGCCGTCTTCTTCCGCTGGCTGCTCGACGGGGACGTGGCCAACAACTCCGGCAACTGGCAGTGGGTCGCCGGCACCGGCAACGACACCAAGCCGTACCGGGGGTTCAATCCGGTCCGGCAGGCCGAACGGTACGACCCGGACGGCGACTACGTGCGCCGGTGGGTGCCGGAGCTGGCGAAGGTGCAGGGCAAGGCCGTGCACCAACCGTGGCGACTGCCCGACGCGCTCCGCCAGACGCTCGACTATCCGCCGCCGCTCTCGGTGCCGGGCACCGACCCCGTCTGGCTGCGCTGATCAGAGGCAGGAGTGCAACACCTCGACCAGCTCGTCCACCCGGTCGTGCTCGGCGAGGTGCGCCGTGGCGTACCCGAAGGCGTAGCCGCGCTCCGGGTCGGCCCACGCGCTGCTGCCGCCGATGCCGCCCATGCCCCAACTGCCGTCCGGCTCCCACTGCATGCCCAGCGTCCAACGGACCTGGCGGTCCAGCAGCAGGTCCGGCCCGTCGTACTGGACCCGGGTCGCCTCCGCCAACAGCTCGGGGCTGAGCAGACGGACTCCGTCCAGGACACCCCCGGCGAGCAGACCGGCGTAGAGCCGGGCCAGGCCGGAGGCGGTGGCGTGCAGGTTGACCGCGGGCATCTCCGCAGCACGCCAGAGCGGGCTGTTCAGCACGGCCAGGTCCAGCCCTCCGGCCGGGTTGCCCAGCGCTCGCGCCCGCAGCGATCCCGGCTCACCGAGCTTGCGGGCCGGCCACTGCGGGTCGCCGTAGCGCAGGTCGGCGCAGCGCCGCTGATCCGCGTCGGCCAGCCCGAAGCCGAGGTCGAGCTGCCACCGGTCGGCGATCTCCTCGGCCAGGAACCGGCCCACCGACCGGCCGTCGACCCGGCGAACCACCTCGCCCACCAGGTGCCCGTACGTCCAGGCGTGTTCCGCGGCCACCGAGCCCGGTGACCACTCGGGGTCGGCGGCGGCCAGGTCGCTGGTGAGGAGCGTCCAGTCGGCGATCGCGGTCGCCGGTCGCGGTACCGGAAAGGCCGGCAGCCCGGCGGTGTGCGACAACACCTGACGCACGGTGGCGGGTGTGCGGAACTCCGGCCAGTACCGGTCGACGGGTGCGTCAAGGTCCACCTGCCCCCGGTCGACGAGCATCAGCAGGCAGAGCGCGGCCACCGGCTTGCCGACCGAGTAGACGTTGACGAGCGTGTCCGGCCGCCACGGCTCGCCGTCCGACCCGGCAGCGGTCCGGGTTCCGCCGATCAGGTCGACGACGGGCTGACCGTCGTACCAGATGACCAGGCCGGCACCGGTCTCCCGGCCGGAGGTGAGCAGGTCGTGGAAGCAGTCCCGGACCGGTGCGAAGCGTGCGTGCATCCCGCCACGGTAGGCGTCCCGGACCGGTGAGGGTGCCGACTTTTCTCCGACCCTGGTGGTCGGGCTGGTGTCGCTGGGGGATGCTGTCGGGGTGGCAGAGCCGGAGCTGGTGGATGTGGTCGTGGTCGGGCTCGGGGTCGGCGGCGAGGAGGTGGCCGAGCGGCTCGCCGAGGCCGGCCTGAGCGTCGTCGGCATCGAACGGGATCTGGTCGGCGGGGAGTGCCCCTACTGGGGCTGCATCCCGAGCAAGATGATGATCAGGGCGGCCAACGCCCTGGCCGAGGCGCGCCGGGTCGACGGGCTGGCCGGGACGGCGCAGGTCGAACCGGACTGGGCGCCGGTGGCCAAGCGCATCCGCGAGGAGGCCACCGACACCTGGGACGACACGGTTGCCGCCGACCGGTTCACGGGCCTGGGCGGCCGGCTCATCCGGGGTAGTGGCCGCCTCGACGGCCCTGGCCGGGTCCGCGTCGGCGACCAGGTGTTCCAGGCTCGGCACGGGGTCGTGCTGGGCACCGGGACCCGTCCGTCGGTGCCACCGATCGACGGCCTGGCCGACACTCCGTACTGGACCAACCACCAGGCGATCGAGGTCGAGGAGTTGCCGGAGTCGCTGCTGGTGCTCGGCGGCGGCGCGATCGGTCTGGAGCTGGCACAGGTCTTCGCCCGCTTCGGGGTCCGGGTCACGGTGGTGGAGGCGCTCGACCGGGTGCTGGCCGTCGAGGAACCGGAGGCGTCCGAGGTCGCCGCCGCTGCGCTGCGCGCCGACGGCGTGGAGATCCACACCGGGGTACGCGCCGAGCGGGTCGAGCACGACGGCACCCGGTTCACACTGCGCGGCAGCGGCGGTTCGGCGTTCACCGCCGACCGTCTGCTGGTGGTGACCGGGCGCAAGGCCCATCTGACCGAGCTGGGGTTGGACACGATCGGCCTGGACGCCAGCCAGCGTTACCTGCCGGTCGACGACCGGTTGCACGTCACCGACCAGGTCTGGGCGGTCGGTGACATCACCGGCGAGGGTGCCTTCACGCACATCGCCATGTACCAGGCCGGGATCGTGATCGCCGACATCCTGGCCCGTGCCCGGCAGGCGAGTGCGGGGGCGGACGCCAGCGGGACCTCCAGCGTGGTCGGCGGTGCGATGGGCGCGTCCAGCTCGCTGGCCGCCAGCGGGTCGAGTGGGTCGGCCGGCACCGTCCCGCGAGCGGACTACCGCGCACTGCCCCGGGTGACCTTCACCGATCCCGAGGTCGGAGCGGTCGGGCTCACCGAGCAGCAGGCCCGCGAGCGTGGCATCAACGTGCAGGTCGGTTTCACCAAGCTGGGCAGCTCAACCCGGGGCTGGATCCACCGGGTCGGCGACGACGGCTTCATCAAGCTAGTCGCGGACGCCGACCAGGGCGTGCTGATCGGCGCGACCTCGGTCGGCCCGGCCGGCGGCGAGGTGCTCTCCGCGCTGGTCGTGGCGGTGCACGCGGCCGTGCCACTGAGCCAGCTCCGGCACATGATCTACGCGTACCCGACCTTCCACCGGGCCATCGAGTCCGCGTTGCACGACCTGTCCTGACGCCCGCCCCGGTGGTCGATGTCGGAAGAATCCGGCAGCAAGCCAGCAAACGACGGGCACTTTGCTGTTCATTTCTTTCATCCTGGTGACGTACGATTGCGACCGTGACCAAGCGGTTGACTGAAGTTGCCAAGAAGGCGGGCGTCAGCGAGGCCACCGTCAGCCGGGTGCTCAACGGCCGCGACGGGGTCTCCGAGACGACCCGCACCGCCGTGCTGACCGCGCTGGACGTGCTCGGTTACGAGCGGCCGACCAAACTGCGCGGCGAGCGCGCCCGGTTGGTCGGGCTGGTGCTGCCCGAGTTGCAGAACCCGATCTTCCCGGCGCTGGCCGAGGTCGTCACCGGGACACTGGCGCAGCGCGGCTACACCCCCGCCCTCTGTGCCCGCACCATCGGCGGTGTCTCCGAGATGGACTATGTGGAGATGCTGCTCGACCACCAAGTCTCCGGCGTGATCTTCGCGGGTGGTTCGTACGCGCTCGCCGACGCCCGACACGACCACTACCGTCGGCTGACCGATCGCGGTCTTCCGGTCGTTCTGGTCAACGCAGGCGTGGCCGAGCTGGGCTTCCCCCGGGTCTCCACTGACGACGCCGTGGCGGTGGAGCAGGCGTACGGGCACCTGCGCTCGCTCGGGCACGAACGGATCGGGATGGTGCTCGGCCCGGAGGGGCATGTGCCGTCCCGGCGCAAACTGGACGCGATGATCCGGGCCGCGGGCTGGGACGAGGGTGACGCCGAGTGCGTCGAGCGTTCCAGCTTCTCCATGGAGGGCGCGCGGGTCGCCGCGACGAAACTGGTCGAGCGTGGCGTTACCGGCATCATCTGCGCCAGCGACGTGCTCGCGTTGGGCACGATTCGTGCGGCCCGGCGGCTGGGTCGCTCGGTGCCGGCCGACGTGTCGGTGGTGGGCTACGACGACTCCGCGTTCATGACCTGCACCGACCCGCCGTTGACCACGGTCCGGCAGCCGATCGAGACGATGGGGCAGGCCGCGGTGGATCTGCTGGTCACCCAGATCGAAGGCGCCGGCGTCCTGCACGACGAGTTGCTGTTCGAGCCCGAGCTGGTGGTACGCGGCTCGACCGCTCCCGCCCCGGGTCGCTAGGCACCACACCAGACGACGCTTCGGCCGTCGACCGCTCCATGCGGTCGGCGGCCCTTTTCGTCGTTGTCCGTCGGGAGCGGCATCGATCTCGCCGAATGACCTGCCATAAGGGACCAAAAGCCTGCATATCTGGCTGCTTTCAAGCGCTTGCCAACATCTGCCGTAATCACGTCGTGTCCTTTCGGAACAGGGTCGATACCTTGCCGAAATGAGTCCCCCTCGCTACAGTGACTCCACTCACACCTGGCTCCGACGCAGCTACTGGGCGTCAGGTCGCATCACCGCAGATCAGCGAAGGTCATTGGAGACACCCGTTCCCGAAGGGATGGACAGATGTCCGTACCGCAATACCGAAAGGCTGCGGCGGTTGCGCTCGTGGCCGGCCTGGGGCTCAGCCTCACGGCATGCTCCACGAAGAGTGACGACAAGGACGCGACCGCGGGCGGCAAGGTCACCATCACTGTCGACTGCCAGCCGGTCGGCGCGCAGAAAGAGCTGCTGAAGAACTGGAACGACGACGTCGCCGAGTTCCAGAAGCAGAACCCGGACATCGTCATCAAGAGCGTCAGCGTCGGTGAGCAGTGCAACAACCCGCCGGACTTCACCGCCCGCCTCGCCGGCGGCACCGTCACTGACGTGTTCTACGGATACATGACCGATCTCCAGCAGGTGCTCGACTCCGGTCAGGCCATGGACATCACCTCCCAGGTCAGCAAGGACACGATCCCCACCTGGGACAGCGTCGACCCGGCACTCAAGGGCGTCTTCACCGACGGCGGCAAGCTCTACGCCGTTCCGGTGAAGAACTACTCGATGGGTCTGGTCTACAACAAGGTCCTGTTCCAGCAGGCCGGGCTCGACGTCAACAACCCGCCGAAGACCTGGGCCGACGTCCGGGCCGCCGCCAAGAAGATCTCCGCACTCGGCAACGGCATCGCGGGCTACTCGGAGTACAGCGCCGGCAACACCGGCGGCTGGCACTTCACCTCCCTGCTCTACTCGCAGGGCGGCCAGGTGCTGACCCCGGACGGCAAGAAGGCCGACTTCAACAACGCCATGGGTAAGCAGGTCCTGCAGAACATCAAGGACATGCGGTACGGCGACAACAGCATGGGCGCCCGTCAGCTGCTCCAGTGGGGCGACCTGCTGACCAACGCCGGCGCGGGCAAGGTCGGCATGTTCATCGGCGCGCCGGACGCCACCCAGGCGATCGTCAGCCAGTTCCAGGGCAAGTTCCAGGACTGGGCGATGGCCCCGCTGCCCGGCCAGGACGGCGCGGCGAAGGGGACGCTCGGTGGCGGCGAGGGCTACTTCTTCAAGAAGGACCTCACCCCCGAGCAGGTCAAGGCCGGCCTGAAGTGGATCGCGTACCAGAAGCTCACCCCGGGCAAGGGTCAGTTCGACTACGTCCGGGCCAAGCCGCAGAACTACCCGGTGGGTCTGCCCCAGCCGCTGCTCTTCGCCAACGGCAGCGACGCGCAGAAGCAGGAGCTCGAGCTGCGCAAGGCGAACGCGAACGTCGACACCGCCAACTTCGCTCTCTTCGAGGCGACCCCGGTGCCGATCAAGGGTGAGCCGCGCAACGCACAGGCGATCTACGCGGTGCTCGACGCCGCGATGTCCGGTGTGCTGACCAACCCGAACTCGAACATCGACGCCCTGCTCAAGACCGCCGAGGAGAAGGTCAACCAGCTCCTCACCGCGGAGAGCTGACCTGAGCGTGTGGGGGCCGGTACGCCGACCCGGCCCCCACACCACCCGCGCCGCATCGTCGACGTCACCGACTCACCCAGGAGTTGCCTTGGCGATCACCACCGTCCCGGAGACCCCCAGGAAACCGGGCCGCCCGCCGTCGCCGTACTCGGCGAGGCCGCAGCGTACGAGCCTCGGCCGAAAGGTACGGGACAACCTCACCGGGCACGCGTTCCTGATCGGCGCGGTGCTCTGCTTCGTCGTCTTCTCCTGGTACCCGATGGTCCGCGGCATCGTCATGAGCTTCCAGCGGACCCGGCGCGGCGAGACCACCTGGGTGGGTTGGGACAACTACTCCCGCATCATCGCCGACCCCAGCTTCTGGACGGCCTGGCAGAACACCTTCTACTTCACGGTGCTCGCGCTCGTCCTCGGGTACGCGGTGCCGTTCTTCGTGGCGATCCTGCTCAACGAGTTCCGCCACGCCAAGGGCTACCTGCGGATCCTGGTCTACCTGCCGGTGATGCTGCCGCCGGCCTCGGCGCTGTTCCTCTTCAAGTTCTACGCGTACGACCCCAGTGAGGCCGGGCTCTTCAACGCGATCCTCAAGGCGCTGCACCTGCCCACCTCGCAGTGGATGCAGTCGCCCGAGATGACGATGCCGGCGATGGTGGTCGCGTCGACCTGGATGAACATGGGCGGCGCCGTGCTGATCTACCTGGCGTCGTTGCAGAACATCCCCGGCGAGTTGTACGAGGCGGCGGAGCTCGACGGCGCCGGGATCTGGCGCCGGATCCGGCACGTGACGATCCCGCAGACCCGGCTGATCCTCGCGCTCCTGGCGATGTTGCAGATCGTCGCCACGATGCAGCTCTTCATCGAGCCCCTGATCCTCGCCAACGGCGCGGGCGCGGAGGACTCGGCGACCTCGGTGGCGTACCTCATCTACCAGCACGGGTTCTTCCAGAACGACCTCAACGGCGCCGCCGCCCTGGGCGTGATCATGCTCGTGGTGCTGGCCGGCTTCTCCGCCGTGTACGTGCGGCTGACTGCGAAACAGGACTAGGACGGCGAGGAATGGCACAGGATTCCGGAACCCGGACCCTCATCTCCCACTCCCAGCTCAGCCGGGGGCGCGGCAAGGTCATCTACTGGACGCTGCTGATCGTCGTCGTGGCGGGGTTCACGCTCGTCTTCCTCGGGCCGCTCTACTGGATGGTCACCGGCGCGCTCAAGTCCGGCCAGGAGATCGCGCAGACCCCACCCTCGCTGTTCCCGAAGGATCCCCAGCCGCAGAACTACATCGACGCGTGGAACAACCTGGCCCTCGCCAAGCTGCTGTTCAACACGTTCTACTACGCCATCGGCGCGGTGCTGTTCCAACTGGTCTTCGACAGCGCGGCAGCGTACTCGCTGTCCAAGCTCCGACCGATCTTCGGCAACACGATCCTCGCCCTGATGCTGGGAACTCTGATGATCCCGGCGATGGTCCTCATCGTCCCGCAGTACGTGACAGTGCTGGACCTGCCGATCCTGCACATCAACCTGCTGGACTCGCCGTTCGCGATCTGGCTGCCGATGGTCGCCAACGCGTTCAACATCTTCCTGCTGAAGCGGTTCTTCGACTCGATTCCCGAGGAGCTGATGGCGGCGGCCCTCATGGACGGGGCGTCGTCGCTGCGCACGCTCTGGTCGATCATCCTGCCGCTGTCGCGCCCCATCCTCGGCGTCGTGTCGATCTTCGCGGTGACGGCGGTGTGGAAGGACTTCCTCTGGCCGAAGCTGGTCATGCCCTCGCCCGAGACCCGGACGGTCAGCGTCGGCATCTACACCTTCGCCGGCGGCACACCGATGAACGTGGTGATCGCCGCGTCGGTCATCGCCGCGATCCCGACTGTCATCATCTTCCTGATCTTCCAACGGAACATCATGTCCGGTCTGACCACGGGCAGCATCAAGGGATAGCGACCACCGGCCCTCCCGCGCGGCGAACGACGACCGTTCGCCCGACACATATCCAGGTCCGGCGAACCCGCCGACGTACTGACGCAGAAAGCAGGTGCTCGTGTCCACAGCTGACAGAAGTCCGTGGTGGCGTGGAGCCGTGATCTACCAGGTGTATCCCCGGAGCTTCGCCGACGGTAACGGCGACGGCATCGGTGACATCGCCGGCATCCGGTCCCGGCTGAACCACCTGTCCGCGCTCGGCGTCGACGCGATCTGGTTCAGTCCCTGGTATCCCTCGCCGATGGCCGACGCCGGCTACGACGTGTCCGACTACCGCGACATCGACCCGGTCTTCGGCAGCCTGGCCGAGGCGGAGGCGCTGATCGCCGAGGCACACGCGCTGGGCATCCGGACCATCGTCGACGTGGTGCCGAACCACTGCTCCGACGCGCACCCCTGGTTCCAGGCGGCGCTCGCTGGCGGGCCCGGCGCGCCCGAGCGGGACCTGTTCTGGTTCCGGCCGGGCCGGGGCCCGAACGGCGACCAGCGGCCCACCGACTGGATCGGCGAGTTCGGCGGCGAGACCTGGACCCGCACCACCAACCCGGACGGCACCCCCGGTGACTGGTACCTGCACCTGTTCGCCCCGCAGCAGCCGGACTTCAACTGGGACCACCCCCGGGTACGCGCGGAATTCGAGGACATCCTGCGGTTCTGGTTCGACCGGGGCGTGGACGGCATCCGGATCGACTCGGCCGGGCTCCTGGTCAAGGACGGGGAGCTGCCCGAGGTCCGACCGGACCACCCGCACCCCTTCCACGACCTCGACGGGGTGCACGACATCTACCGGGGCTGGCGGCGGGTCGCCGACTCCTACCCCGGCGAGCGGGCCCTGATCGGTGAGGTGTGGCTGCCGGACCGGCAGCGGTTCGCCAACTACCTGCGCCCGGACGAGCTGCACGCCGCGTTCAACTTCGACTTCCTCGGCTGCGCCTGGGACGCCTCGGCGCTGCGGGAGAGCATCGACGGGACGCTGAGCGCGCACGCGCCGGTCGGCGCGCCGGCCACCTGGGTGCTCTCGAACCACGACGTCACCCGACACGTCACCCGCTACGGTCGGGCGGACACCCGGTTCAGCTTCGCCGCCAAGCGCGAGGGCACCCCCACCGACCTTGAGCTGGGCACCCGCCGGGCCCGCGCCGCCGCGCTGCTCTCGCTGTCGCTGCCCGGCGCCGCCTACGTCTACCAGGGCGAGGAACTGGGCCTCTACGAGGTCGAGGACATCCCGTACGCGTTGCGTCAGGACCCGATGTGGGAACGGTCCGGCCGGGTCGACCCGGGTCGGGACGGCTGCCGCGTGCCGCTGCCGTGGGCCGGGGACGAGCCGCCCTTCGAGTTCAGCCCCGCCGGTGCCGCGGCGCCCTGGCTGCCCCAGCCTGCCGACTGGAAGGACCGGACGGCCAGTGCGCAGACCGGCGACTCCGCCTCGATGCTGGAGCTGTACCGGGCGGCGATCCGGGCTCGAAAGGCCGACCCGGCGCTCGGTGACGGTGAGCTGACCTGGCTGCCCGCCCCGGACGGGGTGCTCGCCTTCAGCCGTGGCGGTGGCTTCACCTGCCTCGTCAACCTGTCCGAGACGCCGGTTCCGATGCCGGCCCAGGGGCGGTTGCTGCTGGCCAGCGGGCCACTCGACGACGGGTTGCTGCCGTCCGACACCGCCGTGTGGCTGCGTACCACCGAATCCACCGACGGGCCGCGCGGGGCGGACGGCCCGGCCTGACCTGACTCTGCTCGCCGTGGTGCCGGCGGCCCGTCCCGGCCGCCGGCACCACGCCACCAAAGGAAAGGAGAAACAAGGGGGAGACGCGCCACGCCGCACCGACACGGGGGGATCTGGCCTGCCTGACGAAAGGGAGAGCGCAGCTCATGGCCAACCACACCACCGGCACCCCGCACCACCGACACCCGACCCGGGCAGGGCTGGCCGCCATTGCCGCCACCCTGCTCGCCGCCACAACGGTGACCGCTCTCGCGGTCACCGGCACCGCAACGCCGGCCTCGGCAGCCGGACTGTCCCCCTTCGACATCCCCAATCGAGGCGCCACCGTCCCGTTCATCGAGCAGGAGGCGGAGGAGGCCGCCCACAACGGCTCGAAGATCGGCCCGGACCGGCGCTACGGAACGCTGCCGTCCGAGGCGTCCGGCCGGGAGGCGGTCACCCTCGACGCCGTCGGTGAGTACGTCGAGTTCACCCTCACCGCGCCGACCAACGCGGTCACCTTCCGGTACAGCCTGCCCGACAGCCCGTCCGGCACCGGCCGGGACGCCACCATCGACCTGCGGGCCAACGGGTCGCTGCTGAAGTCGGTCCCGGTGACGTCGAGGTACGGCTGGTACTACGGCGGATACCCGTTCAACAACAACCCGGGCGACACCAACCCGCACCACTTCTACGACGAGACCCGGGCGATGTTCGGCAGCACCCAGCCGGCCGGCACGAAGATCCGCTTCCAGGTCTCCTCGACCGCCCAGTCGCCCACGTTCACCATCGACCTGGCCGACTTCGAGCTGGTCGCCCCCGCGATCACGAAGCCCGCCGGTGTGCTCGACGTGGTCACCGACTTCGGCGCCGACCCGAGTGGCGCGACCGACTCGACCGCCAGGTTCCAGGCGGCGGTCGACGCCGGTAAGGCCCAGGGCAGGGCCGTCTGGATCCCGACCGGGACCTTCACCCTCTGGGATCACGCGGTGGTCGACGGGGTGACACTGCGCGGCGCCGGGCCCTGGTATTCGGTGCTCGGTGGCCGGCACCCCACCGACCGGAACAGGTCCGTCGGCATCTACGGCAAGTACGTGCCCGGCGGCGGCTACACCGGGCCGGTCCGCGCGCACGAGGCGAACGGGCCGAGCCGCAACGTCACGCTGCGGGACTTCGCCATCATCGGCGACATCCGCGAGCGGATCGACGACGACCAGGTCAACGCCCTGGGCGGGGCGATGACCAACTCGGTGGTCGACAACCTCTGGCTGGAGAACACCAAGGTCGGGGCGTGGATGGACGGCCCGATGGACAACTTCACCATCCGCAACAGCCGGATCCTGGACCAGACCGCGGATGGGGTGAACTTCCACACCGGCGTCACCAACTCGACGGTGACCAACACGTTCGTCCGCAACACCGGCGACGACGCGTTGGCGATGTGGGCGCAGA
Organism: Micromonospora zamorensis; assembly: GCF_900090275.1. Lineage (NCBI taxonomy): Bacteria > Bacillati > Actinomycetota > Actinomycetes > Micromonosporales > Micromonosporaceae > Micromonospora > Micromonospora zamorensis. The sequence goes on from NZ_LT607755.1 coordinate 6,496,821, forward strand.
GCGTGCCGAACGTCAACAACTCCTTCACCCACAACACCATCGGTGTGACCCTGCTGGCGAACCACCTGGTCAGCTACGGCGGTCGGGACATCAAGATCACCGACAACGTGACGGCCGACTCGCTGACCAACGGCGGCGGCATCCACGTGGCCAACCGCTACCCGGGTGTGCAGGGCGACACCGCGGTCCGGGGCACCTGGACGATCGCCCGGAACACGTTGATCCGTAACGGCAACTCGGACTACAACTGGAACTTCGGTGTCGGGGCGATCTGGTTCTCCGCACTCAACGAGGCGTTCCAGCAGGCCACCATCAACATCACCGACACCGACATCCTGGACAGCTCGTACGCCGCGCTGCACTGGATCGAGGGCCAGACCAGCGGCATCAACCTGAGCAACGTGCGGATCGACGGCGCCGGCACGTACGCGCTCCAGGTGCAGGCACCCAGTCAGGTGTCGTTCACGAACGTGCGTGCCACCAACATCGCGCAGAGCAACCCGATGCACAACTGCGTGGGCGGTGGCTTCCAGATCACCCAGGGCAGCGGCAACTCCGGCTGGTACACGCCCACCCCGTACTGCGGCCCGTGGCCGAACCCGCAGTGGGGCGGTGGACCCACCACCCCGCCGCCCACCACTCCGCCCCCGACGACTCCGCCCCCGACCACCCCGCCTCCCACCAGCGGAAACCTCGCCCTGAACCGGCCGGCGACCGCGACCAGCACCAACCAGAGCTACACGGCGGGCAACGCGGTGGACGGCAACGCGGCCAGCTACTGGGAGAGCGCCAACAACGCGTTCCCCCAGTCGGTCACCGTCGACCTGGGCTCGGCCCGATCCGTCGACCGGGTGGTGCTCAAGCTGCCCGCCGGCTGGGAACGCCGTACCCAGACGGTGTCGGTCCTCGGCTCCACCGACGGATCGTCGTACGCCACGCTGGCGTCGTCCGCCGGTCGGGTCTTCGACCCGGGCGCCGGCAACGCCGTGTCGATCGGGCTGCCCTCCGGCGACCGCCGCTACGTCCGGGTGACCGTCACCGGCAACACCGGCTGGCCGGCCGCGCAACTCTCCGAGGTCGAGGTGTACGGCGGCACCCCCACCACGCCGCCGCCCACCACACCGCCCCCGACCACGCCACCCCCGACAACGCCACCCCCGACCACCCCGCCGCCCAGCGGCAACCTGGCGGCCGGGCGGCCGGTGACCGAGACCAGCCACTCCGACGTGTACGCCGCCGCCAACACTGTGGACGGCAACCCGAACACCTACTGGGAGAGCGCCAACAACGCCTTCCCGCAGTCGCTGACCGTGGACCTGGGCACCAACCGGACGGTGTCCCGGGTCGTGCTGAAACTCCCACCGTCATCGGCCTGGCAGACGCGCACCCAGACGCTGTCGGTGCTCGGCTCCACCAATGGCTCGACGTTCGCCACAGTGAAGGCGTCCGCCGGCTACACCTTCAACCCGGGCAGCGGCAACACGGTCACCGTGACCTTCACGGCGACCAGCCAGCGGTACCTGCGGCTGACCATCACCGGCAACACCGGTTGGCCAGCAGGTCAGCTCAGCGAGTTCGAGGTCTATTCCAGCTAGGCCAGGTGCCCCCGCCCGCCCAGGGTGGGGGCACCCCGGTCCGGGCGGTCCGGCGCAACGCAGCGCCGGCCACCCACCCCGTCCCCCAACCCGCACCGTCCCCCACCTGTCGCGGAACGACGGGCGTACCCCTGCACCCGTCGCCGGGCAACGCACCCACACCCACCCCCGAAAGAGGTGTAGCGACCCCATGTCCAGAAACGGCACCAGACGAGGCACGCCGCCGACCGGCGCGCCCACTCCCGTCCCCGGCACCACCCGCTCCGGCCGTCGGCGGCTGCTCTCCAGCGTGCTCGCCGGGATGCTCCTCGTCACCGCACCGGTCGTCACCCCCGCGGCGGCCAGCGCGGCACCAGTTTCCGACCCGGTCGCGGCCGCCGCCCGCGTCGCCATGCTCGCCGGGCTCTCCGCCACCATGACCGCCAGCAGCTACAACCAGAACTACGTGGCGAGCAACGCCAACGACGGCAACGCGTCGACCTACTGGGAGAGCGCCAACAACGCGTTCCCGCAGTGGATCCAGGCCGACCTGGGCGCCACTGTCAGCGTGGACCGGGTGGTGCTCAAGCTGCCGCCCGCGTCGGACTGGCAGACCCGCACCCAGACGCTGTCGGTGCTCGGCTCCACCAACGGCTCGTCCTTCACCACCCTGAAGGCGTCCGCCGGCTACACCTTCAACCCGGCCAGCGGCAACACCGCGACGGTCAGCTTCACCGCCGCCAGCACCCGCTACGTACGGGTGCAGGTCACCGGCAACACCGGTTGGCCGGCCGCCCAGCTCTCCGAGGTCGAGGTCTACGGTGCTGCCGGCAACACCGACACCCAGGCGCCGAGCGTTCCCGGCAACCTCGCGTACACCGAGCCGGCCAGTGGGCAGATCCGGCTCACCTGGTCGGCGTCGACCGACAACGTCGGGGTGACCGGGTACGACGTCTACGCCAACGGCGCGTTGCGCGGCAGCGTCAACGGCTCGACGCTCACGTACACCGACAGCCAGTCGGCCAGCACCACGGTCTCGTACTACGTGCGGGCCAAGGACGCGGCCGGCAACCAGTCGGCGAACAGCAACACCGTGACCCGGACCGGCACCGGCAACCCGCCGACCGGTTCCAACCTGGCGATCGGCAAGCCGATCACCGCCTCCGGGTACGTGCACACGTTCGTGGCCACCAACGCCAACGACAACAACGTGGCCACCTACTGGGAGGGCAACGGCAACCCGAGCACGCTGACCGTGCAGCTCGGCGCGAACGCCAGCCTCAGCCAGGTCGTGGTGAAGCTGAACCCGGACTCGGCGTGGGGTGCGCGTACGCAGAACATCACAGTGCTCGGCCGGGACCAGGGCTCGTCGAGCTTCACCACCCTGGTCGGCGCGGCGAACTACACCTTCAACCCGGGCAGCGGCAACACGGTGACCATCCCGGTCTCCGGTGCGGCGGCCGACGTACGGCTCTCGATCGCCTCGAACACCGGCGCCCCGGCCGGGCAGGTGGCCGAGTTCCAGGTCTTCGGCACTCCCGCGCCGAATCCGGACCTGACCGTGACCGGCATGTCGTTCAGCCCGTCCGCACCCGTGGAGACCAGCACCATCACGCTCTCCGCGACAGTGCGTAACGCGGGCTCGGCGGCCTCCGGCGCGACAGGAGTCAACTTCTACCTGGGTGCCACCCGGGTCGGCACCGCGTCGGTCGGCGGCCTGGCGGCCGGCGCCTCGACCACGGTCAGCGCCAGCATCGGCACCCGGGACTCCGGCAGCTACCCGCTCAGCGCGAAGGTGGACGAGTCGAACACCGTCGTCGAGTCCGACGACACCAACAACAGCTACTCCAACCCCAGCCCGCTGGTGGTCAGCCCGGTCGCCACGTCGGACCTGGTCGCCTCGTCGGTGGCCTGGTCGCCGGGCAACCCGTCGGCCGGCAACACGGTCACCTTCTCGGTGTCGGTGCGCAACGCCGGCAGTGTGGCGTCCGCGTCCGGCGCGCACGGCATCACGCTCACCGTGCTCAACGAGTCCGGCACCGTGGTCCGTACCCTGACTGGCTCGTACTCCGGCGTGATCAACGCCGGTGCCACGGTCGGCCCGATCAACCTGGGCACCTGGACCGCCGCGAACGGTAAGTACACCGTCCGGGTGGTGCTCGCCGCCGACGGCAACGAGCTGCCGGTCAAGCAGGCCAACAACACCAGTGACCGCCCGCTCTTCGTCGGTCGCGGCGCCAACATGCCGTACGACATGTACGAGGCCGAGGACGGCGCGGTCGGCGGCGGCGCCAGCGTCGTCGGGCCGAACCGGGAGGTCGGAGACCTGGCCGGCGAGGCGTCCGGTCGGCGGGCGGTGACCCTCAACTCGACCGGCAGCTACGTCGAGTTCACCACCCGGGCCAGCACCAACACGCTGGTCACCCGCTTCTCCATCCCGGACGCCCCGGGCGGCGGGGGGATCAACTCCACGCTGAACGTCTACGTCAACGGCACGTTCCACAAGGCCATCGACCTGACGTCCCGGTACGCCTGGCTCTACGGCAACGAGACCAGCCCGGGCAACTCGCCGAGCGCCGGCGGGCCGCGGCACATCTACGACGAAGCCAACGTCATGCTCAACTCCACCGTCCCGGCCGGCAGCAAAATCCGCCTCCAGAAGGACCCGGCCAACACCACCACGTACGCCATCGACTTCATCAACACGGAGCAGGTGGCGCCGATCGCCAACCCGGACCCGGCGCGCTACACCACGCCGACCGGCTTCACCCACCAGGACGTGCAGAACGCCCTGGACCGGGTGCGGATGGACACCACCGGCAACCTGATCGGGGTGTACCTGCCGGCCGGCAACTACTCCACCTCGTCGAAGTTCCAGGTGTACGGCAAGGCGGTGCAGGTGACCGGCGCCGGCCCCTGGTACACCCGGTTCAACGCTCCATCGGGCCAGGACAACACCGACATCGGCTTCCGGGCCGAGAACTCGGCCGCGAACTCGTCCTTCAAGAACTTCGCCTACTTCGGCAACTACACCTCGCGGATCGACGGTCCGGGCAAGGTGTTCGACTTCTCCAACGTGTCGAACATCGTGATCGACAACATCTGGAACGAGCACATGGTGTGCCTCTACTGGGGCGCGAACACCGACTACATGACGATCAAGAACTCCCGGATCCGCAACATGTTCGCCGACGGCATCAACATGACCAACGGCAGCACCAACAACCTGGTCAGCAACAACGACGCCCGGGCCACCGGCGACGACAGCTTCGCGTTGTTCTCGGCGATCGACGCGGGCGGCGCCGACATGAAGGACAACATCTACGAGAACCTGACCTCGACCCTCACCTGGCGGGCCGCCGGTGTGGCCGTCTACGGCGGCTACGGCAACACGTTCCGCAACATCTACATCGCGGACACCCTGGTCTACTCGGGCATCACCATCAGCTCGCTCGACTTCGGCTACCCGATGAACGGCTTCGGCGCGAGCCCGCCGACCCGGTTCGAGAACATCTCGATCGTGCGGGCCGGTGGGCACTTCTGGGGCTCGCAGACCTTCCCGGCGATCTGGGTCTTCTCCGCCTCGAAGGTGTTCCAGGGCATCCGGGTCAGCGACGTCGACATCGTCGATCCGACCTACAGCGGCATCATGTTCCAGACCAACTACGTCGGCGGGCAGCCGCAGAACCCGATCACCGACACGGTCTTCACGAACATCTCGATCAGCGGGGCCCGTAAGAGCGGTGACGCCTACGACGCGAAGTCCGGCTTCGCCATCTGGGCCAACCCGATGCCGGAGGCTGGGCAGGGGCCGGCCGTCGGGTCCGTCACCTTCAACAACCTGCGGCTGAGCAACAACGCGGTGGACATCCAGAACCCCACGTCAACCTTCACCATCAACCGCAACTGATTCAGCTCGCACCGGGTGCCGCCGGGAGGGGTCCCTCTCCCGGCGGCATCGTGCCGTGTCGGCCAGCGCCGGCCGCGAACCGGGCCGCGCCGGCCGCCGCGTCCGTGGCCAGCGAGTCCATCCCGTACGCCAACTCGGTCGCCAGCGCCTCCGGCTCTCCTCGCCCGCTGCCGGCCAGCAGCGCAGCCCGGTCGTTGCGCAGGCAGGTCTGCGGGTGCCGGGCGATCGCCGCCGCCAACTCCTCGGCCGCGGCCCGCGCCTGACCGGGTGGCACCAACCGATTGACCAACCCCATCGCGTACGCCTCATCGGCCGGCACCGGGCGGCCGGTGAGGACCAGGTCCATCGCCCGGCTCTCGCCGATCAACCGGGGCAGCCGGACCGTTCCGCCGTCGATCAGCGGCACGCCCCAGCGGCGGCAGAACACCCCGAGCGTCGCGTCGGACTCGGCGACCCGCAGGTCGCACCAGAGCGCCAACTCCAGGCCGCCCGCCACCGCGTACCCGGAGATCGCCGCGATCACCGGTTTGCTGAGCGTCATCCGGGTCGGGCCCATCGGCCCGTCCCCTTCCGGCTCGACCCGGTTGCCGCTCGGCGTGCCGATCGCCTTGAGATCGGCGCCGGCGCAGAACGTGCCACCGGCGCCCCAGAGCACTGCCACCGCCGCGTCGGGGTCGGCCTCGAAGGCCCGGAAAGCGTCGGCCAGCGCCCGAGCCGTCGGCCCGTCGACGGCGTTGCGAGCCGCCACCCGATCCAGCACGACTGTCGTCACCGGCCCGGCACGCTCCACCCGTACACCCATCGACTCAGCATGCCCGTACCGTCCCGCACCCACAATCCCCGTCGATCTTGCGGCCGGCGGCCTGGTTCGGCCAGGTGTGGGCGGTTTCCCGGGCAGCAACCGCAAGATCGCGCTCAGTGACGAATTTGTCGCCCGAGACCGGTTTGCGACCCCCTTCGCCGGGAAGTCGGTACGGGTGCGAGCACTTTTGACGAAAGTTGAGCAGGCATCCAGCCTCGACCGGACGGGTGACCGGTTGCAGCGAGTGGTCCTGAGCACGCTGCGTCCGCGGCGGCTGCGGGACCTGCTGCACGGGGTGACCCTCGGGCATCCGCTGCACCCGGCGATGGTGCAGGTGCCGGTCGGCGCCTGGATCAGCGCCGCGGTGCTGGACCTGATGCCCGGGCAACGTCGGCCCGCCACCGTGCTGGTCGGCCTGGGCACCGTCAGCGCGGTGCCGGCGGCGATCGCCGGGTTGAACGACTGGGCGGCACTCGCCCGTGACCAGCGCCGGGTCGGCCTGGTGCACGCCGCGGCCAACACGGTCGGCTTGACGCTGTACGCCGGGTCACTGGCCGCGCGGCTGTCCGGCCGGCACGGCGTCGGCCGCGCTCTCGGTTTCCTCGGGCTCTCCACCGTCAGCCTGGGGCCTACATCGGGGGTCACCTCGCGTACAAGCAGGGGGCGCAGGTCAACCAGAGCATCTCCGAGTTGCACCGGATGACCGACGGCTGGCACTCGCTGGCCGACATGGCGACGCTGCCGCAGCGCACCCTGATCACCCGAGAGGTGGACGACGACATCTCGGTGATCCTCTACCGGCACGGTGACGAGGTGACCGTGATGTTGGAGCGCTGCCCGCACCAGAGCGGCCCGCTCGGCGAGGGTGAGGTGCAGGAGATCGACGGCCACGCCTGCGTGGTCTGCCCGTGGCACGGCAGCGCGTTCCGGCTCAACGGCGGCGAGGTCGTGCAGGGGCCGTCCGGCAACGACCAGCAGATCCTGCCCACCCGGATCCAGGACGGCGTGCTCCAGACCCGCCTGCCCTGACCCAGCGGCACGGTGGCTGCGGTTCGCCCGACCGCCACCGGCTCCGTGGGGTGTCACTCGGCACCGATGCTCGCGTCGTCAAGCGGTGCCGCTTCGGACGCTGAAGTTCGCGCGGTCAAGGCGGTGCCGCTTTCGACGCTGATGCCTGTGAGTCATCTTGATGACTCACAGGCATCACGCATTCTGGAGACCTGGTCCTCGGCGCGGACCGCTGCCGACCAGACCTGCCCCTGCCTGGCTGCTGCGGCCAGCCGAGTTGTGGTCGGGCGAGTCGGTGCCGGGCGGGCGGCGAGCCAGCTCACGCCCGCCCGTGCGGATCAGGTGCGTCGGTGGCGGCCGACCGGAGGTCCGTCCGGTACGGAGTCCAAGCCGTGCCCGCCCCCGAACAACCCGCCCTCAGCGCCATCGCCGGCCCAACTGTCGTCACCACCCCAGCCCGATGCGCCGGCCCCCGCCCCGCCGACGGTAGCTGTCGCACCACCGGAGAGAGCCATCCCACCACCGGGGAACGCCGTGCTACCGGGAGGAGCCATCCCACTGCCGGCGGGCCACACGCCGCCGTCGCGAGGTGTCGTCCCATCGCCGGTAGGTGTCATCCCGCCGCCGGTGGACGTCATCCCACCTCCGCGCGGTGTCATCCCGTCGCGTGGTGCGAAGACGTCGCCGCTGGGTGCCGTGCCGTTGGTCCGTGTTGCCGGGGCTTCGATGGCCGCAGCCGCTCGGCTGGCGGCCCATGCGGCACCGCTTCCGACCGCTCCACCGCCACTCCGCCGGTCCGCACTGCTGGCCCGCGCTCCGCTGGTTCGGCCCGCGCCACCGGTGCTTCGGGCCGCGCCTCCACGGGGCTTGCGGGAGGACGCGGCCAACCGGGGAGCCGCCCCGGCGGTCGCCGGGCGTCGGCGCAGGCCCAGCACCGCACCGATCTGCGCTCCGACGATGCTCGCGACGGCCAGGACGGCGGAGACCGCCAGCGGTCGATTCACCCGGTCGGCCGTGCCTGCTCGGGCTGCGCCGACGGTCATGGCGGGTGGCTGGCCCGCTGACTGCGTACCGCTGGGGGGTGCCGGGTCCACCCGCTCCGGTGCGGCACGTTCGGGCGCCGGCCGGGGCGCGGGCGGTTTGGGCGCCGCCGGCCGGCCGACCAGGCGGCCGCTGGCGTGCTGCCGGGCCCCCTGGTCGGCGGCCTCGGTGGGGAGTCGGAGCAGTTGGCCGGGGCGGATCCGGTCCGGGTCGTCGAGCTTGTTCAGCTTGGCGAGCTGTCGGTAGTCGCCGAACTCGTCCAGGTAACGCTCGGCCACCTCACCGAGGTAGTCGCCCCGCGCCACCCGGTACATCGGCGCGGCCTCGTTGTTCGCCGCAGAGCCGCCGAATGCGGCCCGCTCTGTCCCGGCCAACCCGAGTGGCCCGCTGCGGGCCAGCGGAGCCGCCGTGTCGGGTGTCGCAGCCGCGCGGGCCGGAGCGGCCAGGGCACTGGCGCCTTGTGCGCCGGTGTACGCCGGCGCGCCGTAGACCGCGGCGGCGCTGGCGGCGGCCGGGCTGGCGACGAGGATCAGCGCGACCGAGCCGACCAGCGCGGCGGCGGCCTTCTGCTGGCGGCCCATCCCGGGCAACTTCGGCGCCGGTCGGCGCAGGCTCTGTGCCCCCAACTCGACGAGGACGGAGAAGGCGAACGTGGCCCAGCCGAACCAGCCGGCCACAGCCAGGGCGCGCAGGAAGAGTTGGCCGTCGTCCCGGCTGGTCAGCGCGGTGCCCACCTCGCTGATCGTGGGGAGGTGATCGGGCAGCGGGTTTCCGGCGAAGGCCAGCAGCGCGATCGGCGCGCCGACCAGCAGAGCGCACAGCACGGCCAGGGCGCCGATGCCGGTGAGGATCCGTCCGGTCCGTCGTACAACGGACCCACCCGATACGGGCATGGCTGCCTTCCTTCCTACGGTGTTGCGGTGATGGCTCGCGCGGTCGCCTCGCCGGTGACGGTGACGGTTTTCTCGGGCACGAACAGCCCGAGCATCGTGCGGTGATAGGTGATCGGGACGGTCACCCGGATCAGGGTCTCCCCGCCGACCACGGGGAAGCTCACGGTGTGGCCGGAGACGCCAGCGGCAGCCAGGTACCTGTCGACCGCCACGCGGGCCTCGGACTCCTTGATCCGCTTCGGTCCACCCTCGATGGCGACGGCCCGGTCGATGGCCTGACCGCCGGTCCGGGCCGCCTCGGCAGCCAGGTTCTCGGCAGTCTGCAGGGTGCGTAGCTGCCCGGCGCCGTCGTAGGTGAGGCCGATGATGGCCAGTACGCCGAACATCGTCACCGCGAGGAAGATGCTCACCCGGCCGTGCTCACCGTGCGAGTCTGCCCGGGCCCGTTGCCCTGACCCGCCCAGAGTCCTGTCGGCGTTCATCAGACGCCACCCGCAAGCGCGTCCGGCGCGGAACCCACGCCCACCGCCCCGGGTCCGAGAGCCCTGCCGCGGTAACGGTCCAGCGGCGAGGTGAATTTCGACTTGATCTGTTTCCCGGATGTCATGCCGGGCAGGATGTCGAGCGAGATGTCCTTGAAGGACACCTCGCAGATGATCTCGACCGTCACCGTGGCGTTCTGACCGACCGCGCTGCTGAAGGCGACGTCGAAGGTGGTGGGCTCGCCGCCCACCGTGCCGCTGAACGTGGGTGCCAGCTCGTTGGTGCAGGCCAGGCCGTACCAGTCCAGCTGCTGCCGGGCGGCTTCGAGCGCGGCGGTCTCGGCGGTGCTCGAGCTTCGCGAGATCGAGGCGGCGCGCGCGGCGTCGTGCGCGGCGGCATCGATGGCCTCCGCAGCCAGCGCGGTGCGCCCGACCACGCCGGCCAGCACCATCAGCGCGATGAAGGCGGGCGCGAGCACCGCCACCTCGATGGAGACCGAGCCACGCTCGGCGGTGCGGTTCATGGTGTGGTCACCCTCTCCACCGTCCCGTGGGCGGTCTGCTGCACGGCGAAGTCCACGCCCGGCACCACCGACAGGGACCGGCCACGCACCGTGCAGGTCACCTCGGTGTCGTCGTTGAGGACGACGCAGTTCGGGCCGGTCTTGTCCCAACCCACCAGCCAGCCGCCGGCGGCCTTCAGGAAGCGGGTGGCGCTGTCCACCCCGGCGCCGTCCCTGGCCTGGTACGTCCGCTGGGCGTTGACGCCGCTCTGGGCGGCGTTCAACGCTGTGGAGCGGGCGAGGAAGACGGCCGCGATCTGGATCGAGGCGAAGAGCAGCACCAGGATCAGCGGCATCATCACGGCCAGCTCCACCGGGTTGGCACCTCGCTCCCGGTCGCCGGCCGCGAGGTGGCGCCGGACGGCGGTGACCGCCCGGTGCCACCTCGGGAACGCGGCTCGGCGCATGCCGGTTACTGCGGGTTCTTGTTGTTCGGGATGGCGTTCATCCAGTTGTTGGCCTTGGCCAGGGCCAGGCCGGTGACGACCGTCGCAATGAAGACCAGACCGAAGATGATCACGGCGGTGGGGACCGGGCTGTCACCGCGCTCACCGTCGCGGCGCAGCTCGGCAAGGCGCGTCGTCAGCGCGACGTGCAGATAGCTGAGGATGGACATGGCGTTCTCCTTCAGGGGATGGGGTCAGACGCGGGCGATGAACGGATAGACGACGAAGCCGAGCAGCACGAAGACGAGCAGTGCGCCCGGAATGTCGAGTTTGCTGGTCACTCCCTCGGCGCGAGCGAGGTTGTCCGTGCGGATCTGGTCGCGCAGCGAGTCGGCCCGGCTGCGCAGGGTCTCGTGCACCTGTGCGCCCTCGCTGCCAGAGGAGCGCATGATCGCGCCGACGTCCCCCAGCTCCGGAATGCCGATCTTGTCGGCGAGGTCGCGCAGCTCGTCCCAGGGCGCGTGCATCTGCATCTGGGCGATCCGCAGCGACTCCTGCAGTCGATCGAAGACCCAGCCGTCGCAGACCGCCGCCGCGCGCTCCAGCGACTGCACCGGGCCGTGTGCGGCGGAGAGCTGCAACGCCACCAGATCGAGGTAGGTGCAGACCGCCTGGCGGAACTCGTCCCGGGCGGCGTCGGCCTTGGTCACCACGGCACGGTGCGCCAGCAGCGCGCCCAGCAGTGCCAGGCCGAGACTGCCGAGCACCGGTATGACGAACGGGAACGAGACGCCGAACACCAGCAGTGCCACCCCGAGCAGGGTCGGCGTGGCCAGCCCGATCAGCGCGGAGAGCAGCACCGACAGGGCGTACTGCTCGGGGGTCTGCCCGATCAGGGCGAGCTGCCGATGCGGCGGACGCAGCCAACGGGACAACCCGGTCAGCGAGTCCAGCCGGCGGGAGGCGGGAGTGGCGACCAGGCCGCTGCCCGGCGGCTGGTGCAGTCGACGCAGCGCCGGCCCGAGCGCCGGGGTCGCCGGCACCAGCTCCCGGACCACCAGGAACACGCCCAGCCCGACCCCGGCGCCACCACACACCGCGATGGCCAACTGCCAGTTCACGATCACGGGACCCGCCCTTCGTTCGCGACTGCGGGGCTCCGCTGCGCTGCACTCCTCGCGCTCACGCGATCACCTCGCTCGGGTCGGGCGCCGGTAGGAACCGGGCCGGCCGCTGCGGCTGACTCATCGACCGCACCCAGGCCAGCAGGGCGATGAAGGCGACACCGAGGACCGCCATCACCACCTGGCCCACCGGGGTGGCGTACGGCTTGATGTACTCGGTGTTGATCAGCCCGTACGCGAGGGTCGCCAGGGTCATTCCGGTGAGGAAGCGGACCGCGAACCGGGGCTGGGTGCGCTTGGCCTCGATCTCCCGGCGGGTGGCGACCTCGGCGGACGCCGCGCCGGCGATCGAACCGAGCACGTCACCCAGCCGTTCACCCCGGTCGGACAGGTGCAGGATCAGCGCCGCGACCACCTGGTCGCAGACCGGGTCGGCGATCTCGTCGGCGAACGCCAGCAGCGCCGTGCGGGCCACCCAGCCGGCCTGCAGACGGGCGGCGAGCAGTCGCACCTCGTCCTCGACGCCGGGTGGCACGCTGCCGATCGTGCCGATGATCGACTGCTGGAGGCCCTGCCCGGTGTTGGACACGTCCTTGAGGCGTCGGGTCCACTCGCCGACCGCCTCGATCCGGGCGATCGCCCGCTGTTCGGCCTTACCCACTCCGAACAGCCACGGGGTGCCGGGCACCGCCACCGCCACCAGCAGACCCACCACCGGCAGCCCGGTCAGCAGGAACGCCAACGCGCCCGCGACCACCGCGGCGATCAGCAGTGCCTGGTAGGACCGCTGCTCGGAGGGCGTGCTGCCGGGCCCACGCCACAGTCGATCGAGACCCGAACCGCCACCGGGGCGGGACCCGGGAGGCCGTCGGGTGCCGACCAGGGCCACCACGGCCAGCAGCAGTCCGGCCACGCAGGCGGCCCCGGAGACCACCGCGATCAACTCCAGGCTCAGCATCAGGTCACCGCCGGGCCAGTCGGGTCTGCCGGGGTCGCCGCCAGGCGCCGGCGCCGGCCTCGATCCACCGGGTCAGCAGCCGTACGTCGTAACCCACCCGCAGCAACTGGTCACGCACCCGCTCCGGCAGGTGCCGGGGGACCGCACGACCGTCCGGCCCGGGCCCGAAGACCGTGGTGGTGGTGATCCGGCCGCCCTCGCCGGCGCCGATCACCTCCTCCACGTGGGAGACGAACCGGTGTTTACGCCCGCCGATCGCGGTCTCGTCCTCGACGGTGACGTAGACGATCAGGTCGAGGGCGTTGCCGGCCATCCGGCGGGCCTGGTCGACGGTCATCTCGCGGCCGTGCGCCAACGCCAGCTCGACGATCCGTTCACCCACGCCCGCCGCGGTGCGGGCGTGGATGGTGCACATCGAGCCCCGGCTGGTGGTCATCGCCTGGAGCATCGGCACGATCTCCCGGGACCGCACCTCACCCACGATGATCCGCAGTACGCCCATCCGCAGCGACAACGGGATCAGGTCGGCGATGGTCACCTCACCGGCCGGGCGGCCGTCGAAGCCGCGCTCCCCATGGCCCTCCCGGGCCTCGAAGCTCATCACCGCCCGGTGCCGTTCCCGACGGCGGGCCGGCAACAGCTCCCGGCTCTCCTCCAGCAGCACGTACGGCTCGTCCTGCGGGATCTCGTTCATCAACGCCCGGATGATCGTGGTCTTCCCGGCGCCGGCCAACCCGGCGACCATGATGTTCAGCCCGGCGCGCATGGCCGCGCGGAGGAAGTCGCGCAGGAGCGGGTCGATCATCTCGTCCAGATCGCCCCGGGCACCGGCCACGTCGTCGAGGCTCACGTCCAGGGTGTTGTGCTTGCGGATCACCGCGTACGGGCGGTGGCTGACCAGGAACACGGCGGCCAGCCGGCTGCCGTCGGGCAGTTGCAGGTCGAGGGTGGGCTTCACTGTGGACAGGGACCGCTCGGTCGCGCCCGCCCGGCGGGCCGCCGCCTGGAGGATCTCCACCAGCTCGGCGTCGCTGTCGGCGATCGGCTCGGCCCAGTCCACCCCGCCGCCGTGCCGGGTGATGCGCACCTGGTCGCAGCCGAGGATGTGCACCTCCTCGATGGTCTCGTCGACCAGCAGGGTCTGTAGCCGGCCGAGCCCGACCAGCTCGGCGGTCACCTGGTCGAGCAGCAGGCGTTCCTCACCGGCGGCCATCGGCGTGCCGGCCCTGCGCACGGAGTCGGCGTACGCGGCGACCACCCCGACGGCGAGCCGCGCCCGTTCGGTGTCCTCCTCGTCGACGGTGAACTCCCGGCCGCGCTGCCACAGGGTGAGCCGTTCGGTGAGTTCCCGGCGCAACTCCCGGACCACCTGGAAGTCCATTCGGGGCCGGGGTGCCGCCTCTGGCTGCGCCGTGGCCGTGGGCGGTGCCTGCGGCATCGGCCCGGCCTGCTGGTGTCGCCCGTTCGACGGGGCCAGTGGCGGCACGGTCGAGGTGACGCCCGGCGGCTGCTGGCGCGGGTCGGTGGAGACCGGCTCAAACCGCATCCGGCACCCCCTGCTGCACGGGCCACGCGAGCCGGGCCCGCCGCCGTTCCAGCAGCGCGCCGATCGGCACCTCCAGCGCGGCCGCCGCGCGCATCAGTGGCCGTCCGGCGCGGACGGTGCCGCCCAGTGCGAGCACCCCGGCGGTACGCGGGTCGTGCGGCAGCCGTGCGATCACCGGCAGTTTCAGGGCGCGGCTGATCTCCGTTCGACCGTGCCCGTCGCCGACCAGCAGCAGCCGCAGGGTGCCCGGCGGCACCCGGTGCTCGGCGAAGTCCCGTTCGATAGCGGTGACCACCGCCCGGGTGCCGGAGAGGTCCGGCAGCTGCGCCCCGGTCACCAGCAGCACCACCGACGCGGCCCGCAGCACCGGCCACGGTGGCCCGGTGACGTGCAGCCGGCCGCAGTCGACCAGGACGTCGTAGCCGGGGGTGCCACGGTCCAGCGCGTCGAAGTAGTCGGCGAAGCGCTGCCAGAGCGGGGTGACGCTGCCACCCTGGGCCGGGTCGACGAGCCCGGGCAGCAGCAGCCGTTCCCGACGGGGCGCGTCCAGGTCGACGAGCTGGGACCAGAACGCGGTTTCCAGGTTGCCGTCGCGCAGCTCCCCGACGGCCAGCTCCCCGATGCCGCGCGGGCCGTCCAGCTGACCGCCGAGGTAGCCGGCCAGGATGGAGCCGCCGGCCGGGTCGCATTCGGCGAGCACCAGTCGCCGGTGCCAGGCCAGCGCGCAGGCCAGCGCCGAGGTCGTGACGCCGGGCGAACCCTTCGCGGACACCAGCGCGATGATCGCCATGCTCAGGCCGCTTCGGTCAGCACGACGGCGAGCCGTTCCTGTGCGGCGAGCGCCACCACCGCCGGGACATCGCGGGTGAGCAACGCCAGGTACAGGACCTTGTCGTCGTTCGCCGGGCTGACCATGTCGATCACGGTGGCCGTGAACCGGGTGCTCGCTGCGGCCGCGTCCCCGGTGGCGTTGCTGTCCGGCGTGCTGACCAGCAGGACCTTGTCACCGGGGTGCAGTTCGCGGGCCGGCACCTGGGCGGTCTTCAGACCGAGTGCGATCTGCTGTTGGCCGGGGCCGAGCAGCGGGTCGTCGGTGACCTGCCCCAGCGTGAGCAGGGTGCCCGGGACCAGCGCCACCGCGGCCCGTTTGCCGATCACCTCGTCGAGCCGGCCGGCCGGCACCGGGCGCAACCCCTGACCGCCGGCGACCTGCACGCTGACCAGGTCAGCGGCGCTGATCTCGCGGCCCACCTCCACCGGCCGGGCCACCGCGAGGTAGCTACCGGTGGCCCGGACCGAGGTGACCGCGAACGCTGCGCCCAGCCCACCCAGGGCGATCAGGAGTACGGCGAGACCGAGCAACCCCGGGCGGACCCGGCGCTGCCGGACCACAGTCGGTGGGGTGACCGGCGCGTCGACCGACCCGGTTCCGTTGCGCGTCGCGAGGCTCACTGCGTCATCTCCGTTCGCGGGGCTCGCACACTGGGCTCACTCACCGGGTCACCACCTGAAGCTCGTTGATCTGGATCTGCACGACGCCGCTGCGGCGGGTCACCGGGATTTCTCCGGTCTGGCCACCGCCGCGCCAGGTCACCTTCCAGTGCGTGGTGGCGGTGATCCGGTACGTGCCGGCCTTCTGGTAGCCGTTGTCGTAGCCGCAGGTCGGGGAGGTGCCGCCCGCCCGCTCGCCGTCGCGCTTGTACTCGGTGCCCGCGCTGTAGCAGGTGACCGTCTCCTTGTTGCCCATGTCCCACACGGTCCGGTCGACCTTCGCCGTGATCTCGACGGTCACGTCCCGGTCGGTCGCCTTGGCTGTCAACGGGCCGAAGTAGTTCTCGCCCGGGTCCGCCCACATCCAGACCGGCAGACCGACCAGGCCGGGGCCGATGCCCTTGCGAGGTGCGACCTTCAGCGGTGCCGGCAGCAGCTTGATCGACGCCAGGGCGCGACGGGCGAGTTCCTCCGGGTTGGGCGGCGCGCCGTAACCGGGTGGCGGCTCGGCCCGCAGAACCATGTTCCGATTGCCCACGTCGGCGCCGCCGTTGCAGGTCTGCACGTACCACTGCTGACCCTCGGGTGCCTCGTTCTGCGGCGAGGCCAGCTTGTAGTAGCAGCCGTCGCCGCTGTTGAACCAGCCCTTGAACTCGTCGTAGCAGGGGATGGTCCGCCCGTCCCACCGGCAGACGCCGCCGCCACCGCCACCGCCGCCTTCGTCCCCACCGTCGTCACCGCCGCCGCCCGGGTCACCCGGGTTGCCGGGTTCGTCGTCCCACACGCTGCAGTCGGGCTGGTCCGGTGGGCAGCCGGCCCCCGGGTCGGCGCGGCCAGCGGCGGCGGCCGGTGGGGTCGCGCCGGCCACCAGCAGGAGCGCGAGGCCGATCCCGGCGAGCGCGCGCCAGGTGGCGCCAGCCCGACGCGTACGGGCCGGAGCGCCGGTCTCCTGCCACGTCAGCACGGCTGATCCCGGTGCGTCGCGCCGTAGTTGATCAGCCAGCGGCCGTCGGGATACCGGGTCGCGGTGGCGGTGGAGAGGTGCTTGCCGCCCCCGCTGCCCGGGACCACGCGCTTGTCCTTCGCGTAGACCAGTCGATAGCCGGTCGTGTCCAGGCAGTCCTGGATCTCCACGGTCGCCGGCTTCGCGTCGAGGCTGACCGCGGTCACGGTCGGGTCGGACTTCACCGTCCCGGTACGCATAGCGCCGTGCTCCTTAGCGTCGCGGATGGACAATTGGACCCGACTGAGAAGTGGGTCGGCGAGATACCGGGCGAGTTCCGGCGCGCGTGGGTCACTGCGCCCACTCGCCGTTCGCGAGGCCGCGAGATAACCGGAGTACGCGTCGAGGGCCGCCTTTTCGGCAGCTCTCCGTTCTGCGTCGGGATCGGCCCGTTGTCCGTCTTCACGGGCTGCCGCCGGTCGTCCGACCGACTCCTGTCCGCTGGCGCAGGCGGTGACCGGCACCGCCGCTACGACCGCCAGCAGGCAGATTGCCGCTCGTCTGAGCTGCCGTCCGCGCACCGTCGAGCCTCCTCGTGGTCGCCCCGCGCGGTGTCGGTCCACCGCCGCCGGGCATGCGGAAGCGCGCCCGGATCAGCACATCCGGAGCCGTTCATTGCGCTTCTGCATTCACCGTTACGGATCTTCTACAAATGCAAGGTCCTGTTTCTTCCGGTTGTCGAGGTGAGGCTTGCGTCACACCCAAGGGGCGAGCATAGGCTGACGTTCGCCGATGCAACAGAGGTAATTCAAGTGAACACACTCAGTGATGACAGGTGGTGGTGGCGGGTGTCCGCACTGCGCCCGAGGCAGTGGCCGAGCAAGGGTTCGTCGAAGATCGGGCGTCGTCGGGACGGGTGGCGTCCGGTACGTCCGGTCGCCGGTCCCGGGAGTAGGACATCGCGCCCTCATCCCGGCATCCCAGCGGAGTTGCCGACCCGTCCGGGGGTCACCTCGTCCGACGGGATGACCACTCGGAGGCCGGTCGAGAGCGCCGTCCGACGGCCGCTCGGCAAGGTCGCTTTCTGCGCCATTCGCTACACCACAGCGATCGTTCCGTCACGATGCGTGTTCACCTTCGCTGGGGACCACCCGGGCGTTCCGGACGCGGCATGGCGCTGACCGGGCCCCCGGCAGCCGTCCCGGGGCGGGAAAACCCACCCGATCGGAGCCCGGCCTCCCCACCGACCGGCGACACGACGAACCCCGCTGACCGGGAAGCGCCCCCTCCCGATCGTCGACCAGACGCGGAGCGCGTTCCTGCTGTGGCCCGCGCCCGACTCGCGACAGTGCTCGCGATCCTCGCCATCGGTCCACTGATGCGGATGGCCGCGCTGCGCTACGCCGTACCCCCGGGCATGCCCAGCCGCACCGGCTGCGACGCGTGCGGCGCGCCGCTCGGCCTGACCCGGCCCTGGCCGGCGCTCGGCCCGGCGGCCCGGTGCGGTCGCTGCCGGGCCCGGGTCGGGCCGCCACCGGGCACTGTCGAGTTGGCCCTGCTCGCCGCTGTGGTGCTGCTGGCCCTGGTCGGTCCCTCGGGCGGGGCGCTCCCGGCGCTGGCCTGGTGGCTCGGCTGGACGATCCCGGCGGTCTTCGTCGACCTGGCCGTGCACCGACTGCCGGACCGGCTCACCCTGCCGGCGGCTGCCGGGACCTGGCTCCTGCTCGGCGTCGCCGCGCTCGACGCCGAGCCGGGGCACTGGCTGAGAGCCGTCATCGGCGGCACGGGACTGGCGCTGTTCTTCGCCAGCACCACCTTGCTGCTCGGCCGTCGCGGCTTCGGGCTGGGCGACGCCAAGCTGGCGCTCAGTGTGGGAGCACTGCTCGGCTGGTACGGCTGGCCGGTGCTGCTCCTCGGGCTGCTGCTCGCCTTCGGGCTGTCCGCCCTGGTGAGCCTGGCTCTGCTCGCCACGCGGCGTGCCCGCTGGAGCACGCACCTGCCGTTCGGCCCGTTCCTGCTCCTCGGCACGGTAGGTGCCCTCGCACTGGCACTCTGACCGGGTCAGGGGCGGGAGCGGCTCGCCAGTTTGGGGACCGGGCTGTCGGCGCGGTCGGCTCGGCGGCGCAGCACCTCGGCGGCGGGTCGGGCCAGCAGCGGGGTTGCCACCACGGCGACCAGGGCGCCGAACAGCACGCCCGCGACCACGTCGTGCGGGTAGTGCACTCCCACGAAGACCCGGGAGAAGGCGCCGAGCGCAGCCAGCGGCAGCGCGATCAGACCGAGCCGGCGGGAGAGCAGCAGCGTGGTGACCGCCAGCGCGCCGGCGACGGTGGCGTGGTTGCTGGGAAACGACCAGTCACCAGGGGGTGGGCAGGCACCCGCGATGATCGCCCGCCCGATCGTCCGGCAGGGGCGGTCCTCGTCCACCACGGTCTTGAAGAATTCGCTGCCCACGTACGCCAGGAGGGCCGGCACCGGCGCGATCAGCGCGAGTGCCCGGTCGTGCGGGCCGCCGCCGCGGCGATTCAGCGCGGCCATCAGCAGCAGCACGCCGAGCAGCAGGATCACCCCCTCGGTGGCGTGTCCGACGAACCATTGCACCGGTTCTGGGCTGCGGGCGGCGGCGTCAACGACGTCGTCGTACCACTCAGCGCTGATCTCCGGAACGTCCATGCTGCCGTTGTGGACCATGCATCACCTCACTCCACGTTCATACCTCGTTCACCTTGGGGACACCCTAGGAACCGGCAGAGGGCATGGCAGCCGTCGAAGGTCAGGTCGGCTTCATGACCTTCGTCCAGGATTCGTTCAGCCGGCTCTGCTTGGCTGGTCAAGGACGTCGGCATCCACAGGAGGCTTCGTGCACACCAGTTCGGCCACCGGCCAACCGCCGCCCGCTGCCGGGACGGTGGACGACCAGACCTGGCAGATTCGGCGTACGGAGGCCGATCTGGACCGGCTCGGCGAGACCGAATCGATCTTCGCGTTGGGTAACGGGTGGGTCGGTTGGCGTGGTGTGCTCGACGAGGGCGCACCCTGCGGGATGCCGGGCAGTTACGTCAACGGTCTGCACGAGCGGCGGGAGCTGACCTACCCCGAGGACGGGTACGCGTTTCCGCAGGCCAGCGACACCGTCATCAGTGCGCCGAACGCCGCGCTGATCCGGCTCTGGATCGGCGACGAGCCGCTGGACATCCGGACCGGGACGCTGCGCCGCCACGAACGGGTGCTCGACCTGCGCAACGGTGTGCTGCGCCGGGAAACCGAGTGGATCTCCCCGGCGGGGCGGGCGGTGCGCATCCGCAGCACCCGACTGGTGTCCCTGCCGCGCCGCCCGGTGGCCGCCGTCCGGTACGAGGTCGAACCACTGGGCGCCCCCGTCGAGCTGCGGGTCTGCTCGGACCTGCTGGCCAACGAGACGGTGCCGGAGCGTTCCGACGACCCCCGGGCCGCCTCGGTGCCCACCGACCCGCTGACCGCCGAGTCGTACAGCGCGACCGGCCTCGACGGGATGCTGGTGCACCGCACCGAGCGCAGCGGTCAGCGGGTCGCTGTCGCCGTCAGTCACCTGCTGGACGGTCCGGACACCGTCACCACCACCGGTGACTGCACCCCGGACCGGATCCGGCTGACCGTGACGGGTCGCCTGCACCCGGGGGAGCGGCTGCGGCTGACGAAGTTCGCCGCGTACGAGTGGGCATCGGTCGACGGGACACCGGCCGACGAGTTGGCGGCCCTGGTCGTCGCCGAGGCGGACGCGGCCCGCGCGGACGGCTTCGACGCCCTGCTCACCGACCAGCGTGCCGCTCTGGACGCGGCCTGGCAGGTCGCCGACGTGCAGCTCGACGGCGACCAGGATCTCCAGCAGGCGGTCCGCTTCGGGATGTTCCACCTGATCCAGGCCGGCCGCCCGGACTCGGGCCGGACCATCTCGGCGAAGGGGTTGACCGGCAACGGCTACGACGGGCACGTCCTCTGGGACACCGAGAGCTACGTCCTGCCGGTGCTCACCTACCTGGCTCCGGCGGTGGCCCGCTCGGCGCTGACCTGGCGGCACGCCCACCTGCCGGAGGCTCGGGAACGGGCCCGCGAGCTGCGGCTGACCGGCGCAACCTTCCCGTGGCGCACCATCGGCGGCCGGGAATCATCCGGCTACTGGCCGGCGGGGACCGCGGCGCTGCACGTCAACGCCGACATCGCCGACGCGGTGCTGCGCTACCTGGCGGCCACCGACGACCAGCGGTTCCTCGCCGAGGCGGGGCTGGAGTTGCTGGTGGAGACCGCACGGCTCTGGCACGGCTTCGGGCACTGGTCGGACGAGGGTGACTTCCACCTGCATGGCGTGACCGGCCCGAACGAGTACGCCGCGCTGGTCAACGACAACGTCTTCACCAACCTGATGGCCAAGCGCAACCTGCTGGGAGCGGCAGACGCCGCCGAGCGTCACCCCGACGTGGCCGGTCGGCTCGGCGTGGACCACGACGAGGTGACCGGCTGGCGGGCCGCCGCCGACGCCATGTTCATCCCGTACGACCACGAGCGCGGGGTGCACCAGCAGGCCGCCGGCTTCACCCAGCAGCCCGAGTGGGACTTCGCGAACACGAGCGAGGACGACTACCCGCTGCTGCTGCACTTCCCGTACCTGGAGTTGTACCGCAAACAGGTGGTCAAGCAGGCCGATCTGGTGCTGGCCATGCAGCTCTGCCCCGGTGAGTTCACCGCCGCCGAGAAGGCCCGCAACCTGGCCTACTACGAGGCCCGCACGGTCCGCGACTCGTCGCTGTCGGCCGCCCCGCAGGCGGTGCTGGCCGCCGAGGTCGGGCACCTGGATCTGGCGTACGACCTGTTCGCCGAGTCGGTCCTCCAGGACCTGGCGGATCTGGGGGACAAGACCGCCGACGGGCTGCACCTGGCCTCGCTGGCCGGTGCGTGGCTGGCACTCGTGCAGGGTTTCGGCGGGCTGCGCGACGACCGGGCGGTGCTCTCCTTCGACCCCCGGCTGCCGCGTCGGATCGACCGGTTGGCCTTCAGCCTGCGTTGGCGCGGCCACCGGCTGCGGGTCACGCTGACCCCCAGCGAGGCCCGCTACGAACTGCCCGACGCCGCCGCCGACACCGAGGTCGAGCTGTGGCACCACGGTGAGTCGGTGCGGGTCACCGGGGCGGAGCCGGTCACCCGGCCGATGCCCCCGGTGCCCGACCCGGGGCCGGAGCCGCCCTCCCCGCCCGGCCGCCGTCCCACCCGTCGCTCGGCCGGCTGAGCCGCCTCGACCGACTCCCGCATCAGCTCGGGACCGGCGGCCCGGGTCGGGCCGGCGGCCCGGTCAGGTTGGCGGGAGACCGCCGGCCATCCGTTCGCGCACGGCTTCCAACTCCTCGAAGGCGTACGCCCAGTTGTGGCACTTGAAGCTGCGCAGGCCGTCGATCGCGGTGTGGCAGTCGGCGCAGCGCACGCCGGCGATGGCGTCCGGGATCTCGGTGTTGACGTACTTGCGCTCGCCGAGGATGACGGTGGCGATCATGGCCTTGTCGTGCAGGCCGGAGAGCGCCGACGACACGATGTCGTACCAGGTGACCCGTCGGCCGCACTTCGGGCAGTCCGGTTCGTCGCCGCTGACCCAGAGCGGGGCGCCGATGCTGCGCGCCGGCATGCCGAGCAGCTTCTCCAGCCGCCGGACGTCCGCCTCCGGGGTGGTCCAGCGGTGTCGGCCGGGCAGTGATGCGGGTGAGTCGTACACGGCGCGGAACAGGTCGTGATCGACCTGCACGGTCTCCCGCTGAGCGGTCATCGGCGTCCCTCCTCGTTGAGTCGGTGCCCCCACCGTGGTCAGCGACGACCATGGGCGCTGCCGGATCAACGACACGAGGGGTCAGCGGGTCGTCGCCAGGGGTGCTGAACATCGAGATCCGCCGGCGAGCCGGAGACCGTGGATTCCCACGGTCGGCGTCCGCCGCCGACCCGTTTCCGCCTCCAGTGGCCGCCTCGGGTGGTACGACGGACGCGGCGCGTGCGTGCCACCGGGGAGGAGCGCCGATGGCGAGCAGGCCCGAACGGCTGCTGCGGGGCAGCGACTCCCCGCTGAGCGCCTCGTTCCTGGAGCTCTTCTTCGACCTGGCGTTCGTGCTCGCCCTCAGTCAACTGGCGGGGCACCTGCTGCACGACCTCACCCTGGCCGGCGCACTGCGTACCGCAGTGTTGTTGGCCGGGGTGTGGTGGATCTGGGTGACCACCACCTGGTTCGCCGACTGGTACGACCCGGAGAGCCCGTTGGTCCGGTGGCTGCTGGTCGTCGCCGCGCTGGGCAGTCTGCTGGCCGGGGTGGCGATCCCGCAGGCGTTGGACGGGCGCGGCCTGCTCTTCGCCGGTGCGTACGTCGCGGTCCACATCGCCCGGGGCACGGTGACCGCGTTCGCGCTGCGCGGTCACCCCCGCCAGAAGAGGGCGGTGCGGATTCTCTGCTGGTTCGGTGTTTCCGCCGTACCGTGGCTGGTCGGTGGGTTCCTGCCGGAGTGGCGGGTGCCGCTCTGGGTGCTCGCCCTCGCCCTCGACTTCACCGGCCCACGAATCGGCTGGCCCACCCCATGGCTAGGACGGACGAGCGGGCAGGAGTTGCGCCTCGCCGGCGAGCACTTCGCCGAGCGGTACCAGCAGATCATGATCATTGCGCTGGGCGAACTCGTCCTGGTCGCCGGTCTCTCGTACGCCGGCACCCACCTCGACCTCCCGCAGACCGCCGCCTTCCTGCTGGTCTTCGCCACCGCCGTGCTGACCGGTCTGCTCTACGTGACGCCCGCCGGCCAGCGGCTGGCGCCGGCCATCGATGACGCCGACCCGTCCCGGCTCGGCGTCATCACCGGATACCTGCACCTCGTGATGATCGCCGGGCTGGTGGTCACCGCCGTCGGGGCGGAGTTGAGCATCGCCCACCCCACCAGGGCAGCCGACATGACCGCGGCCGTCGTCATCCTGGGCGGTCCGATGCTGTTTCTCGTCGGGCGGATCCTCTTCTCGCTGTCGATCCACCGACGGCTCTCCTGGCCGCGGGTGGTGGCCCTGCTCGTGCTGGCTGTCGGCGCGGCCGTCCTGCGACTGCCGCTGCTGGCGGTCACCGCGGTCGCCACCGGGGTGGTGCTCACTGTGGTCGTCCTGGACCACGCCGGCATCCTCTCCTACCACCGCAGCCAGAATCCTGACTAAAGTCAGGCTTATGGACTCCGCGCTCATCGCCGCCGTACGGCGGTTCAACCGGACGGTCACCCAACGGGTGGGTGCGCTCGACGACGAGTACATGGCCCAGGGGCGACCCCTCGGGCAGGCCCGCCTGCTCTGGGAGATCGGCCCCGCCGGCGCCGAGGTCGCCGCGCTGCGCGCCCGGCTGGGCCTGGACTCCGGATACCTCAGCCGGCTCCTGCGCGCCCTGGAGAACGACGGCCTGATCACCGTCGGGCCGGCCGACCAGGCCGGCGGCGACGGCCGGGTCCGCACCGCCACGCTCACCGACGCCGGCCGTACGGCATGGGCCGACCTCGACGAGCGGTCGGACGACCTCGCCGCCTCGATCCTCGAACCACTCAGCGAGCACCGCCGCGAACGACTCGTCGCCGCCATGGCCGAGGTCGAACGCCTCCTCGTCGGATCGATGGTCGTCATCGAGCCGTGCCCACCGAGCGACCCGCGGGCCCGCGCCTGCCTGCGCGCGTACGCCCGGGACATCGCCAGTCGATTCGACGACGGGTTCGACCCGGCGCTGAGCAACCCCGTCCACGACGAGGCACTCGTCCCGCCCGCCGGTGTGCTCCTGCTCGCCACCCTCAACACCGAACCGATCGGCTGCGGCGCGGTCAAACTCCACCCCGACGTGCCCGCCGAGATCAAGCGCGTGTGGGTGGCCGACACCGTACGCGGGCTCGGCGTCGGGCGACGGCTGCTGGGCGAGCTGGAACGGTACGCCGCCGAGCGCGGGGCGACGGCCGTCCGGCTGGACACCAACCGCAACCTCACCGAGGCGATCGCCATGTACCGGGCGGCGGGTTACCGGGAGATCGAGGCGTACAACACCGAGCGCTACGCCCACCACTGGTTCGAAAAACAGCTGCGACGGTGACGGCGTGGGTTTTGGCCGGCTATCCAGGTGGCGATGGCACCTCGGATGGACGTCCTCTCGCGCGGGCGGCGTCCGAGATGGCGACCCCGGCCAGGACCGCGGCGGCGGCGAGGGCGGCCACGATCGGCGGTACGAGGAACATCAACGGCGTCAGGGCGGCCAGGGCGAGCAGCCCGATCGGCCGATCCCGGGACACCCGGCTGAAGACCACGTACTCGAAGCGGGAGCGCCCGGCCAGGAACAGCGCCGGTCCGCCGAGGATGATCGCGATCCAGGCAGGTTCAGGATGCCCGGACGGATGGGCGATGACGAGTTCGGCGCCGACCGCCGCGACGACGACACCGGCCACCATGACCAGGTGGGCGTAGAACGCCGACAGTCCGAGGCGGGCCGGATCGCGGGAGCCGGCGATGGCTGACGCCGACAACTCCCCGGCACGGTAGATGTAGATGCGCCAGAGCAGGACCGTGGCGGCGATCGACACCAGGAACGCCGTGGTCCGGTCGGGCGCGAAGCCGCTGCCGCCCAGGGTCGACGCGGAGACCAGGATCATCTCGCCCAACGCGATGATGAAGAACTGTCGGTGGCGCTCGGCCAGGTGTTCGGCCGCGCTCGGCAACTCCGAGGGCGGCGAGCGGCCCAGGCCGGGTGTCAGGTAGCGGAGTTTTCCGGCCAGATAGTCGATGGCCACCGCCAGCACCCACAGTGCCTCCCGGACGGTGCCGTGCACCAGTGCCCCCGCGATCCACGGCACGGCAGACACGCAGAACCAGATGACCACCCGTAGGGCGCCGCGCTGCAGCTCGTGGCCCCGCAGGGCGATGAGAAGGCCGATGCTGCGACCGACCTGGACGGCGACGTACGCGCCCGCGAAGACCAGGCCCTGCGCTCCGAAGGCCTCCGGTAGCGCGACAGCCATCAGCAGACTGCCGACCAGGGTCGCGATGACCAGCAGTTGTATCGTCGGCCGCTGCGGGTCGAACCGGTCTGGCACCGTCGCCGTGCTGCACCAGACCCACCACACCGCCAGCAGCAGCACCAGGGTGTGGAAGGCCCCACGCCAGGTGAGGTTCTGGCTGAGCACCTGCCCGAGCTGGGTGAGCACGTAGACGAACGCCAGATCGAAGAAGAGCTCCAGGAAGGTGGCCCGCTGTGGGTCCCCGGGCTTCCGCAGCAGCTTGCCCGCCCTGCTCGTCGTCATCGGCTCGGCCCGTTCTGTGGTTTATGCACGCTCTGCGGCATTCGTACCACGCGGCA
Organism: Micromonospora zamorensis; assembly: GCF_900090275.1. NCBI lineage: Bacteria > Bacillati > Actinomycetota > Actinomycetes > Micromonosporales > Micromonosporaceae > Micromonospora > Micromonospora zamorensis. Next base: position 6,522,903 of record NZ_LT607755.1, read on the forward strand.
GAGGTGAGCCAGCCGGGCTACTCGATGGAGGTGAGGTGGCGTGCGGCGCTGGCGAACGACCGGATGAGTTCGGTCTCGTTGCCGGTACGCCAGATAAGCCCCCACCGGCCCGGCGGAGCGTCGTGGATGGGCACGTAGGCGAGGTCCGGCCGTGCGTAGTAGCGGGCGGCCTGCGCGTGGACCGGTGAGACGGCTTCGCCCGTGACGAGGATCGGGATCATCTCCTGAAAGTTGGAGACGGACGGGCCGATCGGGATCAACCGTCCGCTGGGTGTGCGTACGGGCACCAGGATCTCCCGCCAGTAGTCCGGCCGGGCCCCGCCCATGACCGTCTCGTCCGCCAGGTCCTCGTACGAGACCGACTCACGGCCGGCCAACCTGTGGGTCGCCCCGACGGCCAGCACGATGGGTTCGGTGTAGATGACCGGGCCGACGGTGAGGTCCGGTTCCTTGACGGGCAGCCACACGATCTGCACGTCGATGTCGCCGGCGCGCAGCTGACCGAACGGGTCGCCGAAGTCGACATGCCGGAGTTGCACCTCGCACTCCGGGTGGTCCTTCGCGAACCCGTCGAACAACTCGCGGAAATCGTGGAGGTTGACGGCGATCGACCCGACCCGCAGCACCCCGGTCTTGCCGCGGGCGGCGAGCCTGGCCCGGTCCATGCCCTCGTGCAGCCCTCGGTACATGGGCTGAATGTCGTCGAAGAGCCGTTGACCGATCGGTGTGAGTGCCACCTGCCGGTTGTTCCGCTCGAACAGCGCCGCGCCGATCCGACGTTCCTGCTTCCTGATCGCCTGGCTGACCCGGGCCTGGGTCACGTGCAGCCGCTCGGCGGTGCGGGTGAAGTGCAGCTCCTCCGCCAGGGTCAGAAAGATCTCGATGTCGCGGAGTTCCATCACTGTCCCCGATCCACTCATTAGCGAAGGGTTATGGCACGTTGCCAGATGTGATCTTGTAGCCCGGGGCCTCGCCGGGCAGGCTGAGGGACGTCGGAGCGGAACAGCATCAGGCACCTTAACGAGGAGATCGTCGTGCGCAAGCTCGTGTATTACATCGCCGCCACCCTGGACGGTTTCATCGCCGGTCCCGACGGCGCCGACCCCACCGGCCCCGACGGCTTCTGGCCCATCCCGGACGACTACCTCCGCCACCTCGTCGGCGAATATCCGGAGACCCTGCCCGGTCCGGCCCGGCAGGCGTTCGGCATCACCGACCAGGGCAGCCGGTTCGACACCGTGCTGGAAGGGCGCCACTCCTACGAGGTGGGCCTGAAGGCCGGCGTGACCGACGCGTACCCGCATCTGCGCCACCTGGTGTTCTCCCGCACGCTGGGCACCAGCCCGGACCCGGCCGTCGAGGTCATCGCCGAGGACCCCATTGCCACCGTACGAGAGTTGAAGCGCCACGACGGCAGGGACGTCTGGGTGATCGGCGGCGGCGCCCTGGCTGGTGCCCTCTACCCCGAGATCGACCAGCTGATCATCAAGCTTGCCCCGTTGACCATCGGCGCCGGCATCCCGCTGTTCGGCCGCGACGCCGTCTTCGCGCCAACCACCTGGCGCCTGACCGATCACACCGTTCTGGACAGTGGCGCTCTCTTCCTCACCTACACGCGCGCACAGACCGGGAACGAGCCCGCATGAGCACATCCCCCAGCGGCGTCACCATCCGTCCCATCAGCGGGCCGGACGAGATCGCCCTGTTCAACCGCCTGCCGTACACCATCAACCACGAGCTCGACGACGACCTCGCCGCCAAGCGCCGCCGACCGGAGTGGATGTGGGTGGCCCTGCGCGGCGACCGCCTGCTCGCCAGGGTCGCCTGGTGGGGTCGCGGCGACGACAGCGCTCCGCTGCTGCTGGACATCCTCGACGTCGACGACGGTGCCGAAGACCTCACCGAGGTGGCGCAGGCGTTGTACGAAACCGCCGCGAAGCAGGTCCTGGCACCCGGCGCGGTCCCTCCCGAATACGGCCGCTTCCTCCCCGCCGACTGGCGCGAGGACCCGGACACGTACCGGGCGGTGCGGACCAGGATGGGCGTCCTCGAGAGCACCGGCGCACACCTGACTGTCGAACGGCTACGCCTGGAGTGGCGCCCCGCGGCCGGCCTGCCCACGCCCGACCAGCGACTGGCCTTCCGCCCGGCCCTGGACACCGACGAGCTGGTCGCGCTGATGACCCGCGCCCTGGACGGGACCCTGGACGCACACAGCCGTACCGACCTTGCGCAGATGTCGCCCCACGAGGCCGCGCTCAAGCACTACGAGCAGGAACTCGCCACGTACTCCAGTCCTCGTGAGTGGTGGCGCGTCGGCACGTTGGGCGAGAACGGCGACCCGGTCGGGTTCGTCATTCCGGCGCGCAACACCTACCACCCGGTGATCGCCTATCTCGGCGTCGTCCCCGAGCACCGGGGCCACGGGTACGTCGACGGCCTCCTCGCCGAAGGCACCCGAACCCTCGCCGCCGAGGACGTCCCACGCATCCGCGCGGCCACCGACCTGGGCAACGTACCCATGGCAAAGGCCTTCGCCCGCGCTGGTTACGTCAACTTCGAGCGGGCGATCAACATGGCCTGGCGCTGACCAGGGGCCGCCGCGGTGAAGCCGATATGCCGAGGTCATGGCCGGCTCGCGGCGGCTACAGCCGTTCGAAGCTCTCCATGCCGGCGAGTTTCAGCACCTCGGTCCGGGTTGCCGGGCATTCCTGTCGGGTCTGGTCGTCGATCTGCCGGCCGGTCGGCACGGGGCCCTGCTTCTCGTACCAGGAATAGAGGTTCACGGTGAGGTTGGCCATGACGCCCGTCTCGGACCCGATTCCCTTCAGGGTCGGCAACTGGCCGTCCAGGTAGGCGCACACCTCCTTCGCCGACACCTGCGTGGGGCCGCCGTCCGGAGCGGATCCGGCCGCGCTGGACGCGGCGGCGGTTGTGGTGGGGCTGTCCGGCGCCGCAGCCCCGGGCTCGGGCGCGTCGGTGCACGCCGTCGCAGCCAGCACGAGGCAGACGACCGGCGCGAGCAGACGGATCGTTCTCATCGGGTTTCGTCCTGACGTGGTTGTTGGTGGGTGGCGGACGGGTTGTCAGCCCCGACGGAGGTTGCGGCGACGAGCCAGAGGCCGGTGGGCAGCCGGTAGCCGACGCCAGGCTCACGGAACCGGCCGAGCAGCCGGGCGACTCCCGCCCGGGCCGAAGCCTGCCCAGCTGGCGGAGCCGCCCGGTACGCGGCACCGGCCGGGCCGACCTCGATAAGCCACTCGGCCACCGTGTCGGCGTCGTCCGGAGTCTCCACTGCGACATCGCACGGCGTGATCGTGACGGCGGTGAAGCCGGCGCTGGTGAGGATCCGGACGAGCCGGGCCGGGTCGGCGAACGCGAACGGACCGGGCTCGTCACCGACCGGGAGCGGTGGTAGCGGTCCGAGGTGCGGTGCGGCACCGAGCATCGCCGCGGACAGCCACGGGTTGACGCCGCTGTCGCGAAAGACGGTCGCGACGAGGCGCCCTCCCGGGCGCAGTGATCGCCGGATCGTGTGGCAGCCGGCAACCGGGTCCGCCAACAGCATCAGGGTCATTCGGGAGAACGCCGCGTCGAACGGGCCACCCGGCACGACATCGAGAGTCTCGATGTCGGCCACGTGGAACTGGATGCCCGGGTGCCCGTCGGTGGGGAACCGGCGCCGAGCGGCGGTCACCATCGCCTCGTCGAGGTCGACACCGATCGCCGCGCCGGTCTCGCCGACCGCGGCGGCGATCTCGGCCGTGGTGCCGCCGCAGCCGCAGCCCACATCGAGGACGCGTTCGGCGGGTCGTGCGGCCAGTCGATCCATGGCCGCTGCGCCCAGCGGTCGGCCGGTTCCGTCCTGCCGATCGGCGTGGCGAATCCAGCCAGCTGCCGCTCCCGCCCAGAAAGCGGCGCTGCGGATCCGCAGGCTGGCGGTGTCGGCCATCAGAACGGCATCTCGGTGCCGTCGACGCTCATCGAGCGGAAGTGAGCCGCCTTCGTCGGGTCGAAGCCGTCCTCCTGTGCCGCCAGACCAGCGGCCCGGACCAGCCGTTCGGACTGGAACCGGCGGAATGCCGCTTCGTCCTGCCAGATGTTGATGATCCGCCAGCCGTCCTCCGTCGGCCCGGCGACATGGGCGAGGAGGCCCGGGGGCCGGTCCGGCCCGAGGTGTCGTTCCACCTGCCGGTATTCCGCCTCGCTGACGCCGGGCATCTCCTGCAACACACCGAACGGCATGGCCGCCGCCTCTCGATAGAGTGAGACTCTATCCAATAGAGCACTACACTTGAGAGGTGGTTGTCAAGAGACGTTATGACTCTTCGCGCCGACAGGAGCAGGCCCGACAGACCCGGCGAGCGATCCTCGAAGCGGCTGGCCGGCTGTTCGTCGACCCTGGCTACGCGGCCACACCACTGACCGCTGTCGCCGTGGAAGCCGGCGTCGCGGTCCAGACCCTGTACGCGGTGTTCGGCAGCAAGCGGCAACTGCTCTCCCAACTGGTCGACGTCACCCTGGCCGGCGACGACGAACCGGTGGCCCTGCCGGACCGGCCCTTCGTCGCGGAGATCCGCGCACTCGCCGACCCCCGCGCCAAGCTCACCCGCTACGCCCGCCATCTGGCCGAGGTCAACGCACGACAGGCTCAGGTGATGCTCGCGCTGGCCGGGGCTGCCACGGCCGATCCGGACGCCGCCGAGATCTGGCGCAAGAACGTCGACGACCGCCGCCGCGGCATGGCAATGTTCGCCGCGGAACTCGTCGGCACCGGGGGCCTCCGCCCTGACCTGGACGTCGAACAGGTGGCCGACATCCTCTGGTTGGCCCAGGACGTCCGCAACTTCGACTGGCTCGTCCGGCAACGCGGCTGGCGGCCGGAGCAGTACCAGCGCTGGTATGTGGACACCGTGAGCGGCGCCCTGGCCGTCAGCGCCGACTAGCGGACAGGCCCGGCCCACCACCGCATCTCGACCGAGCGGCACTGATCGAGATGCGGTGCTGGCGGCGAACGCTCGGACGGGTCCGTCTCGTTGCCGGTGCGACCCTCGTTGAGGTCAGCCCTTCACCGCGCCTGCGGTGAGCCCTTCGGTCAGGAAGCGCTGCCCGAAGGCGTACATGACGACCACGGGGATGCTGACGAGCAGCGACGCCGCGGCGAGTTGTCCCTGGGGCACGACGTCTCCGGCGATCATCGACTGCATCCCCACCGGCAGCGTCTTGTACTCGTCCTTGGTGATGAACACGAAGGCGAAAAGGAACTCGTTCCAGGCGTTGGTCAGGGTGAAGAGCGCGACCGCCAGCAGCCCTGGCTTGGCGAGTGGCAGCACCACCTTCCCGAACGCCTGGACGCGGCTGCAGCCGTCGACCAGCGCGGCCTCCTCCAACTCGACGGGGATCGACGAGAAATACCCCACCAGCAGCCACGTGGCGAACGGAAGCGTGAAGGTCGGATACGTCACCACCAGGGACCACAACGAGTCGGTGAGCCGCGCTCCGATGAGCATCTGGTACAGCGGGATGAACAGCAGCGCACCCGGCATCACGTAGGTGAGCAGCACCGTGACGGTGAAGCCCTGCGCACCCCGGAACCGCAGCCGGGCCAGCGCGTAACCGGCCAGGGCGGCGCAGACCAGTGCCACCGCCGTGGACGCCGCGGACACCAGCAGGGTGTTGAGGTACCAGCGGCCGAAGGGCTGGTTGTCGAACAGGGCACCGAACTGCTCCAGAGTCCACGGTGTCGGCCACAGGTCGTCGGTGCGCATGACGACCTGGCCCTCGGACTTGAAGGCCGTGACGAAGATCCAGTACAGCGGGCCCAGCACGAAGAAGAGCAACCCGGCCAGCGCGACCCAGGACCCCAGACCCGACACCGCTGACGACGACCGGCGACCGCCCCGGGACTGGAGGGTCGAGACCACCCGGCCGACCGCCACCGCGATCAGCAGAATCACTCCGAGGACCACCGCCGCCTTCCAGAAGATCTCTGGCGATGCCCAGAAGAGCAGACCGGTGACCACTGCGGTGACGACCCACGGCAGCGCCCTGCGCGCCGTCCCAGCCCACCGCCGCGCCCCGATCCGCCACGCCGCCTGGCGTCGCCGGGGCAGTCTGATGTTGGTGTCCTGGCGCAACAACCGGACCAGGACGAACACCAGCCCACCGATGACCGGCAGCATGACGAGCGTGACCGCCGCCCCCGCGCCGTACTGCAACTGCAAGATCGCCTTCGAGTACGCGACGAGCACGTACGGCGCGGTCACGTCGCCCGGGCCGCCCTGGGTCAGCAACCAGACGAGGTCGAAGTTGTTGAACGTCCAGATCGACGACAGGGTCACCGTCACGGTGAGCACGTGGCGCAGCCCGGGCAGCGTCACGTTGGTGAACCGCTGCAACGACGAAGCGCCGTCGATTGTCGCCGCCTCGTAGAGGTCCGCCGGGATGGCCTTCAACCCGGCGAGGAAACACACGGTGAAGAACGGCACCCCCTTCCAGACGTTGACCAGGATCACCGACGGCATGGCCAGTGACGGGTCGGACAGCCAGCCTGCGGGCCAGCTGTCGACCAGGTGCGCGCTGGCCAGCAGCGGCCCGATTCCGGTAGCGGTGAGCAGCGTGTTGACGCTGCCGAAGATCGGGTCGAGTAGCGCGCGCCAACTGAACGCCGTCACCACCGTCGGCACCACCCACGGCACGAGCAGCAACCCGGTCAGCAGCGCCCGGCCGCGACGCCGATGATGCAGTAGCAGGGCCGCGGACAACCCCAGCACAACCTTGAAGATCTCGGCGTACGCGGTGAAGACGAACGAGTTCACGACGCCGGTGTGGAACTGCTCGTCACCGACGAGCGCGAGGTAGTTGTCCAGGCCGACGAACACGGTGTCCTGCCCGTGCCGTTCGGTGGTGCTGGTGACGATCGACCGGGCGATCGGCACGAGGACGAGACTGCCGACCAACACGGCCATGGGCGCCAGGAACAGTGCCCCCAGCCGCCAGTCACGACCCAGCCGCCGCTGGGTTGCCGTGAGAGAGCCGGGTCCCGGCGGCGGGGACTTCCTCGCCGCCGGGACCCGCGCAGGACGGACCGAGCTCACTGCGGCAGCCCCTGCTGGTTGAAGATCTGCACCATCTTCGCGTGGGCGCTCGTCACGGCCTGCGCCGGCGCCGTGCCCTGCACGACCTGCTGCATCATGTCGGTGAGCACGTAGGCCGACCCGACCGCCTGCTGGCCCGCGCTGGCCTTCTGCGGGAAGGCCAGGCCGTTCTTCGTGTTCAGCGGCAGCTTCAGTTCAGTGATCTTGCGCAGCATGGGGAACGCCTGGTCGCCGCTGGTGAAGAACGGGTCGGCGTCCCAGACCTTCTCCCAGGCGGGCATCACCAGGCCGGGTGCTTCCTTCGCGACCCCGAGCAGCGCGGGCGCGCTGACCAGGTACTGGGCCAGGAGCTTGGCGAGCGCTGGGTTCTTGGCACCCTTGAAGACGACGAAGCCCTGCGACTGGCCGAGCAGCAGGGGGTTGTTGGTCGCGGGCCCGATGCAGTCGGAGAACACGTGGGTGTTCGCGTGCACCGGGTTCTTCTTCGTCCTGGAGTCGGCGTAGACGCTGAACTGGTTGCGGGTGTAGCCGAGGACCCCGGCGAGCCAGTTCTCGTTGTTGCTGGTGTCGGTCCAGCTCGCCACCCCGGGCGGCAGCATCGGCTTGTACTTGGGGTTGGTGTAGATATCGCCCAGGAAGGTCACCGCCTGCACCGTCTCCGGGGAGTTGAACGTGACCTTCCGGCCGTCGTTGGAGGCGATCGACCCGCCGTAGGCGTTGACCAGTGCCTCGATCATGCCGTTGCCGTCACCGGACCGGTTCACCGTCATGCCCCAGCCGAATCGGCGTTTGGCGGGATCGGAGATCTCCAGGCACAGATCCCGCAACTCCTCCCAGCTGTAGATGTCCTTGGGGGAGATGCCCTTGTCCTTCATCCAGTCCTTGCGCAGGAACGACCCGATACCGATGAAGTGGTACGGGATCGCGAACCACTTGCCGTCGAAGACGCAGAAGTTCTTGGCCTCAGCGCAGGGTTCGCCGTACTTGGCGGTCAGCGCCTGGACGACGTCCGTCACGTCCTCCAGGTCGCCCAGCGCCTGGAACTGCGCGACGAACCGTGAGTCGGTCATGAACGCCAGGTCACGCGCCACCCCGCCCTTGACCTCGGCGTCGATCTTGGCCACCACGTCACCGGCGTCGGCCTGGACCAGACTGTTCTCGATCTTCGTGCCGGTGGTGTCGGCGAACTTCTTGATCGAGCTGTCGAGGGCGTCGTTCGCGGCCGTCGAGTACAGCTTCTGCGACAGCATCCCCATCGAGGAGCCCTTCATCGCCGCCGCGGCGTCGATCAGCTCCTGCGGAACCTCCGCCTGCACCTTGGGTGGCGAGTCGGATTCGCCGCCACAGGCGGCCAGGCCGGCTGCGCCGAGAACCCCCACCCCCATCCCCAGAAAGCCGCGCCGTGACCAGGCTGGATTGGTTTCCATTGACTTTCGCCTCCTCTAAGTCCCCGCACCACTGCACGCCGAGGGCGTAGCTCGTGCTTCAGGTGTGTCTTCATGACGGCGACCACGGACGAGTCGCCCGCATCGATCAGTGCGTTGAGGCGATCGGGGACCGGGCCGAGAAAGCAGCGCTGACGTACCAGTTCGGTCGGGCCACGGGACCACCACCGTTCGAGATTTCGAACTGAGTTCGAGATACCGTATCGAGTGGTCGCGACGCTAGAGCAGCGCTCTGAGCGATGTCAATGTTTCGATGAGGTTTCGAGCCGAAAGCGGGAAGTCGGCTATCGAGACAGGGCCCGGTAGCCCATCCGGGCCGACAGCGCCGCAGCGCCCTCGCGAACCAACCCGGTCCACTCCACGTGCGCCTCGGGGGTCCAGCGAATGATCGGCGCGGACAGGCTCATGGCGGCGATGGTGGTGCCCGAGTGGTCTCGGATCGACGCGGCGACGCAACGCATGGCGCTGTCAGACTCACCAATGTCGACAGCGACGTCGTCAGCCCGGACACGGTCGAGATGCTCGCGGAGCCGGTCCGGGTCCGTGATGCTGTCCGGCGTCATGCCCGGCAGGTCGCCCTTCGTCAGGACGTCGTCCAGGCTCGCCTCATCAAGGGCGGACAACAGGATCTTGCCGACCGCCGTGCAGTGGGCCGGCAGCCGCCGCCCGACCGCGGAGACCATCCGAACCGGATGCGTGCTGTCGAACTTCACCAGGTAGATGACATCGGCGCCGTCGAGCACGGCCACGTGGACCGCCTCGTCGCAGGCGGCGGCCACGTCCCGCGCGACGCACTGCGCCTCGCGGACCAGGTCGAGCCGGCCGGCGAACGCCGCGCCAAGCTGGAACAGCGGCATGCCCAGCCGATACTGCACCGGCTGACCCGGAACGGAGATCAGGTACGAGCGAGCCTCGAGCGTGACAAGCAGTTCGTGGACGGTGGTACGGGGCAGGTCGAGCCGCTCCATCACCTGTCGGGCCGACAGTTGGGGACAGTCCAGGAACAGTTCGAGGACGTCGAGTGCGCGGATGACCGCCGGTACCACACGGGGCATGTCGATAGTCCCTTCGCAGTGCCGGACCCCGTGTCAACGATCTCCACGGGCCAGCACCTGAAGAGGATAACCGCGTCAGCTCCCGGCGCCAGGTTCCGGACCAGCGCTGCCGTCCGGTGGGCGATGGCGCCATCCCGCGCCATCGAGCTTGGTTCGGTGTCTATCGCCCCTCGGCACCGGGCGGGAGAGCGAGGAACTGCTCGATGTCGGCGATGGCGTCCTCCACCGTGCCGCCGACCTTCGGGTCGCGCAGCCGGGCGTGCAGGGCGGGCAGGACCTTGTCGGTGTCGAGTTGATGGTGGATGCGAGCAAGATGGCCAAGGCAGATCGCTGCTGTGGCCCGGACGTCTTCCTCCGAATGATCCAGCACGCGCAGGTAGAAGTCCTGGCACCAGCGCCAGTCCGCATCGTGCAACGCGAGCCCGACCATCGAGTCGGTGAGGGTGTCGATATCGCCTGCTGCCAGTGCGGCTGTGGCCGTGTCGTGGGTCGCCGGAGCCGGTTCGTAGTAGCTGCGCTGTGTGCTCATGCCTCGTCCTTCGGCGGCGCGGTCGGCCTGCCCTTCTTGTCTACCAGTCCGGCACGTTTGAGGGCGTTGCGCATGTCGTCGTTCGGGCCGTCTTTGCTGTGGTCTTCCCAGTCGCGGACATGGCCGTGGTAAATCTCGACGACGTCGTCGCCGGGGTTGGACGGCTCGATGCGGCGGTGCCGGTCGAGAATGACGATCTCACCCGTCTGGTGATCGACGCCGATACGGCGGCGCTCGTTGGTCTCCTTGATCTGCACCGACCGGTCCAGTGCGCTCTGACCGTTGGCGGGGGAACGGCTCGCGCTGCCCATGGCGAGATTGCGGTCGGTGTCCCGGTGCTTGGGCCGTTGCTCGTCGCCGACGTGGTAGACCCGGCGTACCCGGGGGGTCCGGGCGAGTTGCGCGACCGGCTTGACCAACGCCGACTCCACCTCGGGCGGCACTGCCGGTCGCGGAGATGTCGGTTGCGGTTTCGCTTACCCACCCAGGATCGCCCGCATTGCCATGTCGATGAGCTGGTCGAGGATCAGGCTGGTGATCATCTTGAAGATCGGAATCTCCAGCAGGGATGCGCCGAAGGTGGGCACCGCCGTGGCCACCGCCTGGGCGATCTGAACGGCCAGAATGACCAGTTGAACGATGATCGCCACCTTCAGCGCCAGCACAACCGCGGCGACCACCACGTAACCGGCGCCCAGCACGGTAGTGGCGGTGGTGTTCCCGGCCAACACGCCGCCCGGCCCATCGGCACCGGACCAGTAAGCGTCGAAGGCCGCGATTACGCCGCCCTGGTTGCCGCCAGTCACATCCGCCGCCAGCGCGTCAGCCTCCCGACCCACCTCCTCGACTGTGCTGGCGAAGTCCATCCAGACTCGCCCGAGCTCGAAGAGCTTCTCCTCGTCGCCCTCCGGCCAGTCGTACCCGATCATGGCGAGCACCGAGGCGAGTTCACCCGGAATTGTCATGCCCATCGTCAGCTCAACTTCGAGGCCAGTGCGCCGAACTCGCCGGTCAGGTTTTCCTCGACGGCCATCATGTCTTCCGCCAGTGCCACCAGGTCCTCGCCGCTGCTCTGATACTCGTCAGCCATAGCGGCGTAGCACTGCACCAGGTACCCGGAGACAACCGGAAACGAGAGGCCGACCAGGGTCCCGAGCATGTCGCCACCCCACGGCTCGCCAAAGCTCTTCAACCGGGTGTCGAGCGTCTCAAGTGCGCTCGCCAGCCGGTCACCCACGCCAACGAGTCCAGTGCCTGCCGTCCGGACCTGCTCCGGGTCGATTTCGAAGGACATCGGTCAACCCGCAGGCCGGGCTGTCCGGGCCTGAGCCGAGGTGAGCGCGCTCAGGAACGATTGCATCTGGTGCACCGACTGCTGCTGGACGTCTGCAAGCCGATCGAGCAGCACGGCCGGACTTGGGGTGTCCGGTGCCTCGGCGACCGTTCGGGCTTGCAGGTCGTCGAGGGCCGCGTTGACAGCGATCGTCAGCTGTTCGGCAAGGTAGCCGCTGCCCTGCCGCAGCACCTGAGGTGCCACGGTGATCGACTCGACCCGCCCGCCCGGAGAGGCCACCACGGCAATCAGTCCGTCCGCAGCAGTGGCTTCTCCGCGGATCCTGACGAGTTCCTCGGCAGAAGGGCGGTTGGCCCGCAACTCGCGCAGAGTGTCCAGGGCGTCATCCATCGACTGGCGGAACTGGTCGGCATCTGCCGTCATGAAGGGCTCCTCGTCGACCGGTCGGCAGTCGCCCGGCGGCTACGACATGCCGCCGTCAGGGGCAAGCTCACGCGGTCCATTGGGGACGCTTGTTAGGCGGAGAGTACCCGACTGGTCACCGCTTGGGGCTCCCGCAAGGTCGGCCTCGGGACCGGCGTTGTGCGATGTCAAACGTACATTTCGGTCTGGTCCATGGGCGCTTGCACTTAGCCTGGCCAGCTGTGGGTCACCTTGTGCGCTGCGGAGGCGCCTCCACCATCGGCCTGCGGCACCGTCTCTGGCCTACCCTTCGTTCTGCGCCTGCTGTTGCCTGCTCAGCTCGCTGAGTAACTCTGCCGCCACCTGCGCCGGCTCGGCCAGGCAGCGCCAGGCGGGCACCCGTTGGACAGGCGTGGAACCACCAATGATGTCGAGTTGGGCGAGGACCTTACGCAGCTCCCGGCCGGCGGGATCACCCGCTGGATCGTCGACGGCGACAGCCAACTCGACATCGTCGCGTCGCACCACCAGATCGACAGCGCGTCCGGCCACGGCGACGTCGCGCCGCACGGCCAGGCCAGCGCCGCGAAGGGCACGGTGCAATTGGTCCGCTGCCCCAGTCGCGGAGTCCAGCGGAGCGTCGGCGACCTTACGGATCGAAGCTAGGGCGGTCAGCAGTCCGCGTTGGCCCGACCACCATGACCGGTCGCCGATCACGACGAGCTGAGACCGCGCCCTGGTGATGGCGACGTTCCACAGGTTGGTCTGGTGCACCAGCCAACCTCGGGTACGGTCCGGAATGCCGTGCGCCCCCACCGGTGAGACGACCATGATGTCCCGCTCGCTGCCCTGGAACTTGTGGATCGTCGCGCAGAGCAGGTTGTCGATGAGGCCGGCACTTCGGAGGGCTGACGCCAGCCGACGTTGATGCACGGCCAGCGGCGTGACTACTCCGATCGAAGCCTCGGGGTACGCCCTCCGCAAGTCCGCCACCTGGGTGACGACCGCATCGATCTCGACCTGATTGAGCCCGGACCCGGTCACCCCTGACCTGAAGACTCCGGGCACGTCGCACCAGCGCACCGCAGGATCGGCTGGGGCGGTCAGTCTGTCCGGATTGGTCAGCACGGTGAGCCGGCCCTGGTAGACCTCCCGGTTCGGCACTTCGACGATGTCCGGATGGCATCGGTAGTGCTCGTCGAGGAGAAGTGCCGAACCCGCCGCGGCGGCAAACGCGTCGTACGCGGAATGGGCGGTATAGGTCAGTCGACGGTTGGTCAGCCATCCGCTGCTCAGGCCGGCTCGGGCCCGCTCGGTGACGTCGTCGGCCTCGGACAGGTCCACGACGGGCGCGAGCTGACGTGGATCGCCGATGAGTAGGGCACGCTTCGCTCGATAGAGCATGGGCAGGATAGCGGGGATGGTGCATTGCGCCGCCTCGTCGATCACGACGAGGTCGTACATCGCAGGGCTTCGCTTCAACCGCCGGGCAGAAAGTGCGGTCACCGCCCAGCCTGGCAGCACCCGCAGTAGTTCTGGAAAGTAGGCCCAGCTGTCCGACTGCGGCCTGGACATCTCATCGGCTCGATCTTGGAGCAGCCGTGATCCCGCAGCTACCCGTCGAGCGATCTGCGCTCCCAGCAGGTCGATGCTGAGCGCCGGCCGTTCGGTGCTGATCAGGTCGACCAGTCGCCGCCAGGAGGCGTCGGCGTCGGGTAGCTCAGCGAGGAGCCGCTGGCGCTCTCGCCAGCGCAGCTCGATCACCGCCCGCTCGGCAAGCGCCTCGACGGCGTTCCGGCCGGCGAGCTGGTACGACCGCAGCCGCCACCGATACCACCAGCCGAACCACCTGCTGGCGAGCGCTCCATCGGTGAGCTGGACAAGATGCTCCAGCGCGGTGTTGTCGGTCGGCAGCGCCGCCCCACCGACGTCTGAATCACCGTGGCGCTCGACGGCGAGGTCCGCGAGGTCGCGTTCGAGTAGCCGCCGCTCGTCCAACTCGGCACGGAGGCCGGCGATCTCGTCAGCGAGGAGTCGCAACTCGTGCAGTGGGGTGCGGTCGTCCGGTGTGGCGGGCCGGTCCGTCGGTGGATACGCGGCCAGGATGTCGGCGACGTGCGTAGGCTCCTGCGAACGGTGTTCCTTGTTGCCGGTACGTAGCAGCAGGCCCGGGCCGATCAGGTCAGTCACCTTCTCAAGCACGGAGTCGACGGCCTGGTTGCTCGTGGAGCCGATCAGTACGCTCTGGCCGGCCGCGGTGGCGGTGGCGAGCAGGGCGGTGACGAGCTGACTCTTGCCGGTACCCGGCGGCCCTTGGGCGACCGTCAAGGGCTGGGACATCGCCGCCTGGATGATCTCTTCCTGGGCCTCGTTCGTCGCGCTCATCGTCACCGTCGCGACCGGCGTCGCGGTCGCCTCGTCCGGTCGGCGCGCCAGAGCGCTCAGTGCCGTCTGGTCGATGAGCCGAGGGTTCTTGATCATGCCGCGTAGGTCGTCGACAAGCTGCCGCTGCGGCGACTCGGCTGCGTCGACCGTGTAGATGATCGCTGCGTTCTGCACCCCGTTCACCGGTCCCGGCCGGATGGTGCCTGCCAGCGACTTCGGGTCCAGCTCCGTCACCGGGTTCAGCCCGAACGTCTTCACCAGCACCTCTACCGTGGCGGTGAGAGAGGTGGGGTCACCCGGCGCGAATGCCTGTTCGACCCGTTGCAGCAGTTCGTCGCTCTCCACCTCGGAGAGCTGGAACAGGTCGACGAGCGCGGCGCTTGGGCGGGGTGGGAAGGAGGCGTGCAGAACGTCATCCACGCCGACGGTGACGTCACAGACCAGCAGTGGGGCGAGCCGCACTGGCTTCTGCCGGGCCGGTCGAACGGCGACGACGGGATACCCGTATTGCAGCTCTCTGCCGCCATCACGGGCCCTGGCGGCGAGCTCGGCTGCCGAACCACTCAGCTTGACGGGCGTCTCCGAGGTGAAGACCGCCTCAGACCCCGGTGGCGCGGCGACAAACGACCGAGTCTCACGAGGATCGATGAGCGACTGCAGAACGGTCGATCGCTGCATACAGTTGATGTAGTAGGTCACGAGGCGGCGCCACTGGTCCGCGTCGAACGGCGCCTCGTCCGCTGGGCTCGACGTGACGGTCGTGACCTGTCTCGCCGCAGCGGCGGATCCCGGCGTCGTTGCCAGTTTGATCGGCTCGGTGACGCCCTCACTCGACTCGACCGGTGTGTGCTGGCGGCGCCGCGCCATCTCGGTCAAGGTGTATCGGGAGAGGTCGTTGCTGGTGATCCAACCGTCATCGGACGGCCCTTCGGCCGCGCCGCGCAGACCCTCGAGAAGCACCTCTGTGAAGACCGACGGGCGATCCGGTCCCTGCGCCTTCGACGCCTTCATATGGGTGCTGGACGTCAGGATGAAGGTGCCGCGTTGACGCTTGAGGCGCCGCGGCTCTTCACGCACCCCACCTCGAAATCGGTTCCGCGCCGTGAACGCCCCGGAGAAGCAGCAGTCGAGGACGACCACCTTCTGGCGGGCCTTGGTGTCGTTGAGCAGATGACGCAGGGTGCCGTCAGTGTCCAGCGCGGATGCGTGCAAACTTCCACTGACCGTGTCCGTCGCGGCGAGGAACAGCGACTGCCCGTCGCCGTGCAGCACTCCGTGGCCGGAATAGTAGAGCAGGGCCAGGTCGTCCCCGCGGCGCGCGCCGTAGAACTCCTCGACCACCTGGCGCAGGTGTTCCGCCGGAAGGTCCAGTTCGGAGCGTACGGTGTCGAACTCGCCGACACCGTCGAGCAGTGTTTTGAGCTGCGCCACGTCGTGATGTACCGACGGAAGGGGCGCGAGCTCACGGTCGACGTGGTACGTGGCCGTGCCAAGCAGCAGGGCATGCCGTCCCATCAGAGGCGGGCCCGCTCGATCGCGGCCCGTACCGTGGTGATCAGTTCATCGGTCTGGCCGTGAGTGGGCCGGTCGATCGTCAGCTCGATGTCACCGACCCGCAGGTGCACCCGGCGCCCGTCGTGGCGTCGGAGGAAGGCCAGAACCACCTCGACCAACGCCTGCACGTAGCCGGGGTCCGTGCCCACCAGCACGGTCACCACACCGATCGCCAACTCCGCGACGCCTTTGGCATGTGGGTCGACAACCGGGCGTTCGACGCGCTCCACCTCGCCGATCTCGCGGAGATCGTCCGCCAGATCGTCGGTCAGTTCACCGAGAACGAACTCGTCGTCGTCAGCAAGCGGTGTGAAATCGATCCGAACGCGGACGTGGGACATTCAACCTCCTGCATCAGCGGTGCTGTCCAACCTACGAAACAACTTCGCCATCGGGCCGCGTCTGTCGGCATGCCGATCGAACGCCCCGTTGTCCGGTCCCTGGGCCGAACACCGCCGCCAGGTCGAGCAGGCCCGAAGAAGGCGATCATCAGCACCCACGTCGCCGAGATCCAGATTGACCAGATCACGCTGCATTCGCTCGGCAATCTTGGTGTGGCGGGCCGCGGCTACACTGACGCCTCTAAATTCCCCTGCTGGGCAACGGAAACGGAGGCGCGATGGCTAATCCGCTGTTGGACGCCGAGGATGCGCGGGAACGCCTGGAGGCATGGCAGGCCAATGCCGTGCGTCGGGCCGCCGACACGCAGGCCGCCGCTGCCGGCTTGCGCGCGCTGCGGGTCGCGGCCACCGACGCCCACGGGATCGTCGAGGTCACCGTCGACTCCACGGGGGCGATGGCCGACGTCCGGCTCTCCGCGCGCGTGCAGCGCGTGAGCCTGGAGCAGACGCAGCAGGCGATCATGGGCGCCTATCGCAACGCGCGGGTCAAGCTCGCCGAGGCCGCCGCCGAGGTCGTGCGGGAGACGGTCGGCGCCGACTCGGCGACCGGCCGGGCCCTGCTGGCCGGATTCCGGACCGCCGACACCGAGGACGAAGAGGGGCGATACTGATGAACGGTGGGTTCGAGGTCGACGTCGAGGCGCTGCGCGCGCACGCCACGGCCATGTTGGCCATTCACGACCGCTTCGCCGCCGTCAAGGCCGCGAGCGGCACCATCTTCCAGGCCGACGATGCCTACGGGCAGCTCTGCCAGTTCTTACCGCCCATCCTGGAGGGACGCCACCGGGACCAGGACAAGGGCGTGGACATGCTCGCCGAGAACATCGCGCTGCTCGCCGCGGGAATCAAGAAAAACGCCGACGCCTACCAGCGGGCCGAGGAGTCGACCACCGACGGCTTCAACTCCTTCCACTCCGCGACCTGAGCCGCCCCGGCGTCCTCTCATGAGCAACCCACTGGTCGCCACGACCTCCGACATCCCTTCGACCAGCGCCGCGCACCGCGACGGCTGGACCGGCCTGCCGCTCGCCGACGACTACATGGGCATCAAGGACGCCATCGACTCCGGCAGCTGGATCGACGGCTCAATCGCGGGCTTGGGCGCCGCTCTCGACGGGGCGGCCATCGCCATCGACCCGTTCAGCACGCTCCTGTCGATGGGCATCGAGTGGGCCATCGAGCAGGTCGAGCCACTGAAGCAGGCACTCGACTGGCTCGCCGGTGATCCCGAGACCATCGAGACGCACGCCATGACCTGGGACAACATGGCCAATGAGCTGTTCTCCATCGCCGAGGACCTCAAGGCGCGGCTGGTCGGCGACCTCGACGGATGGCAGGGCGTCGCCGCCGATGCCTACCGCGACATCCTCGCCATCAACATCGACGTCGCCGGGATCTTCGCGGGCACGGCCGCCGGCATGGGTGCCGCGACCCGTGGCGCGGGAACCGTGGTGCAGATTGTGCGGGAGGTCGTACGCGCCTTCATCGCCGACTGCATCGCCAAGGTCGTGGTGTGGCTGGCCGAGGTGGTCTTCTCCCTCGGCATCGCCACACCGCTGGTCGCCTCCCAGCTCGCAATCGCCGTCGTCCGCTGGACCGGCCGCATCTTCGGCTGGCTGATGGGCCTGATCGCCAGCCTCTCCGCCCTCCGCGCACTCCTCGACGTCTAGGCGGCCCTCGATGCGACAACTCATGGCGGCTCTGCGGACCACCGCCGTCCTGGTGGTCCTGTTCGCTGTGGCGGGCCTCCACAACAAGCACCCCTCAGGCCCCACCCCACCGCACGGCGGTGACGGCGATGGCACCAAGCGTCCCAAGTTCAGCCCCGGCATGATGCCCAAGCGCGTGGGACCAGCCCAGCAGCACGGCATCAAGCGCGCCGAGGAGGGCCGCCCGAAGGGCGCCGACACATCCGAGCCCGAGGCGCCCAAGAAGACCAACCCCTGGGACGACCCCGACTTCACCGACGCCAAGTACGACATGCACCGCTTCGGTCAGATGGGCGACGGGGCGATGGACAAGATCTGGGACGGCGACGGCATGGGCAGTGGCAACCACAAGCCCTCGTCCACCGAGCCCGGCAAGACGGTCTTCCCGCCCGGCACCACCAAGGCGCAGGTCGAGGGCTGGTTCAAGAGCATCGCCGCCAACCCCGACAGCCGCCCTCAGGCACGTCCCGGCGGCGACGGCTGGGTCGTCACCGGCACCCGCGACGGCATCACCTGCGTCGTTACCCTGGACAAGGACGGCAGCATCTCCGGCGGCTTCCCCGTCAGCGGCGAGGGCGTCACCACCAACCCGCTGGCCTAGCCACCGAACCCACGGGAGACACATGGAAGTCATCGATTTCTACCGGCGCAGCCGCCGGATCACCGACCAGCTCGCACCCAGGATCAGCCCGAAGTACCGGCCGATCGTCCTGA
Source organism: Micromonospora zamorensis (assembly GCF_900090275.1). Taxonomy (NCBI): domain Bacteria; kingdom Bacillati; phylum Actinomycetota; class Actinomycetes; order Micromonosporales; family Micromonosporaceae; genus Micromonospora; species Micromonospora zamorensis. The sequence continues at coordinate 6,541,488 of NZ_LT607755.1, forward strand.
CCGCCGGAGGCGCCGGGGCCTGGGACCTGGCAATCCCGACGCTCGTCGGCGCCCTGTCGGAGGAGGACGTCGTGATCACCACGGCGGAGAAGGACGCGCTGCGGGAGCTCATGGAGTTCCGCCGGGAGCCTCTGACCTACCTGGAGCAGATCCGGACCTCGGACTGACGGCCGAAGCGTAGCTCGGGCCCCTGGCGGACCTGGACGTCCACCTCGGGGGGCGATGCAGATCCTCCGGCACGCGCAGTTCGCCATCACGATGGAGATCTACACGGTGGTCTCCTCGGCGGCCACCCGCGACGCCCTCAAGCGGCTCGGCAGCACGCTGGACCGGTGAGCCGTGATTCGTTCACGTCATCAAGTCCTGTAGGCGGCTACTGCTGCACTTCGCTGCTGTACGAGCCGCGCTGACAAAGACAGCGGCCCTAGAAAGGGCCGCTGAGCTGCAACAGAGTGGGCCGCCAGGGACTCGAACCCTGAACCCCTCCGCCCTGCTTCTGATCAACCCGAATCGGGCGGATCGGCTGCCTGGCCTGGGCCGGCTCTGCTGTTGCCTTACAGCGGTTGACAGCCCTTGCCGGTGTCAGTTGTGCCGGATCTGTGCCCGTGGATCATGGGCACAGCCTGGCGCTGCATTCGTTTGCCCGATCGGCCCGACCTGCTCGGCGTCGTCGTACTCCTGTGCACGCAACGTCGGCCAGTAGGTGATCTGCGGCCTCGTACGGTCGAGCATCCTGGTCAGGACGTCACCGTGGATGATCCGTACGCGCATCAATCCCTCGCCAGCTCGCGCGACGTTGTCCACGACGTAGAGGTAGAAGTTCTCGGGCTCTTGACGGGCCGCCTGAACCTGTCGGTCCTCCAGGGGAACTGAGGCGCTTCGAGCCGACGCGCCGAAGGCCTTCACTTCAATCTGCCGCGGTGGGCTGCTGACGTCGTACGGAGCGCTCGTGAGATGTACGTCTTCCGGTACCCGGCCGTTGCGGCGTTCGAGCTCCATCACGTACTCGATGGCAATGCGCTCGATCTCACTGTTGCCCATCGCCTAGCCCTCTACGCAATCCAGCATCGAGACCGAACACCGCCCCAACTCGAACCGGTCGCCAGGCCGCCGACTGAAGGCTGAGTGGCTGAGCATGCCGCGTCTGAGTTCAGCACCAGAGGCTGTGAAGCCTGACATTGACAGCTCGTCGCGCAGCTCGCGAGGGGTCAGCGCGGCACGTCGGCGGGCGAGATGCCGAGCGGCGGCCTGTTCGACCGTTGGCCGTCCTGCGGGTTCAATGACGCGAAGCGCCCCGCGAGCTGCTTGGTGTTCCTCAAGGGCAACCGTCAGCCCATCCCGCAAGGGCTCCATCGCCTCGCGGAAACGATGCCAGCCCTCACGCCATCGAGCTGGATCGAGATAGCCGAAGCGACCGGCCAGTACTACAGCACCCGCAAGCAGTCCGATGGCAGGCACTGGGTAGCTACCAATGGCGCGGACGGCGGCTCCGCCGGCTGCGGCGACCGTACGAGCAGTCAGCTCCGCGAGCAAGGCAGCGTCACCCAACCGTGCTTCGAACCCGGCCGCCCGTAACAGGCCGTAGGCCAACCCGACCCAGGTCGCGGCGTCAGTGTTGGCGAACCCAAGTCGCGTGAAGACACTGTCGCTGCTGAGGATCACCGCCGGAGCAAGCAACTCGGCGAGGGCAGTAGTCCCGATGTCATCCGGGTCCCCCCGTAGCCGACGCGGCAACTCGCGGTCGATACAGAGCATCGTGCGCACGCGTGGGCTGAGGTAGTCGCGAATCGCCAGGTCGACGACAGGGACCCCCGGCATGATTTCGTTCCACAAGACCCCTGATGCCTCCGACACCGGGACGTCATTTGACGCGGCGATTGCCGGCAGGTGCTCGACAAGTTCCTCAGGCACGTGCGCAGAGACATAGATGTTTGACCGGCCGTTTCCCGCCAGCCCGCTGAAGAGCTCCTCGTTGCGGCCTCTGCGGACCGCATTGCAGGCACGCGACGCCAGGACGTTAGTGTCGGCAACCACAACCAATGCCGGCCATGGCGCTGCAAGAGGGCGCAGTGTAGGGCCGACGCGAGGAAGCGCCGATGCCCGGAGTGCCTGACTGTGCATCCGTCTAGTTTGCGCGCCGGCTCGGTGGGATTACCAGCATGTATCCGGCGGCTGACGCGCCTCCATTGCCCAGAGCGGCCGTCGCCCTCGCAGCCGGGCATGACCCCCGTCGAGGGGATGCGGACTCGTCTTGTCGTGGGCTGCCATCTGGCGGCGGCACGCACCGTTGAGCACGTGGTGGACCTGGTTGGTTGATGCCCAAGGCCAATCGCCATCGACGACCGCGCGGCCTTCTTGCTGCCTCACGCTGGTGCCTCGGTTGGTTGACTTGGGAGCGCAGCAACAGGCGTCCACATCCATGGCCTTGGCCACCTGAAGCACCCGCCCGTTGAGGCTGGCCTGCGCGCCGCACCTTCGGCCCAATGGCGCTACGGCTGTCGCCGCTTCTATGGCAGCAGCGCGTCGGCATCGTATGCCGAAGCAAGTGAGAGCTTTTCACCCAACTCTCGCCGCAGTTGGTTCACGAGCCCTCGTTCGAGTTCCCAAAAGGTCAGCAGCTTCTCGTCTAGGTGGGGGTCGCGCTCGGCGGCGGCTACCGCGATCCTGCGGGCGGCTCGCGAAACCAGGTGGGCCTGATTGACGGTTTTTTGCTCCCCCGCGACCAACTGCAGTCCTGTGTAGGTTGTCTCGACGGCCTCTCGAACTTCGTGGCCTCTACCGCTGAACGACGGCCTCGCGCGGGTGCCGTCCTGGTCGCGGATGATCGAAATTTCTCCAGTATGGGAAGTGACGTACACCATGTAGGCGCGAAGGGCGGTCAGGTGACTCACGTAGGCCGCCCGCTTGACCTCTGCAGCCTGCCGTTCCTGCTCCTGTCGCAGCGCATGGCCCTGTGCTCGGGTACTCATCATCGTTCCTAGCCATACACCCAGCAGAGCACTGATCGGACCAGCTAAGGCAAGCGCGAGGTTCATACAGTCAGCCTGCTAGTTCGACGCAAGGTCAGTGGGTGCGGTTGACTGCTCCGTTGGTTGCTCGCCTGCGGCACACGGTTTAGGAATTCTCGGCGCGGTGCGCCGAGCAGCCTCGCTGCCTGCCAACATCGCTGGCCAGGCTCGCCACCTGTCGTCAGGCCTTGACCGTGGTTGCCCGTCAGCGCCCGCGAGATCGGGCACGTAACGGGCACGGCCGCAGCTCGTCCGTCCTGCCAGGCTCTGTAGTGGTTGACCCGGCCAATCTGCGTCGCCGGCGTGACTGCCGGCACGGTCTCAAGTTGTCGGCTGCTGCCAACTGTGGCGGCAAGCCCCGGCAGCAGCTCCGCTCCATCGTCGCTTGACGTTCGGAGCCAGACCGGACCTGCGCCTGTGATGCCTTCTCGCTGCCTCTGGGGGCGCTTGACTAGGGACAGCCTGGATCGGCGGGTGGTTGCTATCGTCGCTGCATGGTTGCGGGGAGTAAGAGGGGCCGGCGCAAGTCACGCAAGCCGATGTCTGCGGAGGAGCGGGTGCAGGCCGAGCGGGACGTCCGAGGTGCGGTCTCCGACTTCCAAGACACGGCATACGGCAACCTCCGTGCCGCCATCGCCAACGTTGCGATCTTCTTCGGCTTTGTGGGCGTGTTCGGGATCGTCGTCGGGGCGGCAGACGGGCTACGCCTGATTCCGATGGCTGTCCTTGTTCTTGCTGGACTGGTGGGAGCGGCTTACTACCCCGCCCGGCAGCAGTGGAAGATAGCTGTCCGGCTCCTAGCCGTTTCGAGCGCGCTCGTGGTGATCGGGCTGGTCGGCCTCGTCCTGGTAGCTACGGTCGTGGAGACGTGAGCTTCACCGTTGAGCCGTTTGCGCTGGCCAATTACGCCCGACAACTGGACCGGGCGAGCGGGGACTCCTCCGCGATCGCGGGCTACATCGGCACTTACGCTAAGGACGCCACCGGCGGTGAGTTGATCGCCATTGCCGCCGACGGGCATCGGCACGCTGTCACCGTCATCTCCGACACGATGCGGCGGCTGACCACCCTGCTGGACGCCTCCGGTCCCGAGCTGGTCGCGGCCTCCATGTACTACCGCCTGAATGACCTCGCCACTGCGGCGAACCTTGACCGCATGCTCCCCGGCACCGCCCCATGCCAACCGCCGACGGCGCTGGAACAAGAACTCACGACGCTCGTCTGCCTCCCCCCACCCTTCATTGACATGCGGGACGTCACGGCGAGCCTCATCCCGCCCCCGGAGCCAGACACCCCGCCGAACGCCCTCGGCTGGATGGACAACATCAGTCCTACGTCCTGGGCCATGCAGGGCTTCGACGTCGTCTTCGGCTTCGACCCCATCTCTTGGCTCCAGGAGCGCCTTTTCGGCAACTGGGAAGCGCTCGCCGCCATGCAACCCGTCCTCGCCAACGTCGGCTCCGCGTTGCACGACCTGGCCCTCAACACCCAGACCGGCGCTGCCACACTGCGCCAGGTGTGGCAGGGGCAGGCAGGAGACGCCGCCTACAGCTACTTCACGCAACTCTCCAGTACGACCGCCGCACTGCGGGGACCGCTCAACGACATCGGCAACGAGTACAAGGCTATGGCCGACTCCGTTTGGTCCATCAGCGAAGCGATCGGCGGCATCATCAAAGGGCTCATCGACGCCGCGATCATCGCCGGCATCGCCGCCGCCGCCGGAACAGCCACCTCCGCAACTGGCGTCGGCGCCATCGTCGGCTATGGAGTCGCTGCCGCCGAAGTCGCCTACATGCTCAAGCTGTGGAGCCAGGCCACCCAGCTTTACCAACACGCAAGTGCCGCTGTCCTCGCGTTCCGCTCCGCACTCACACACAGACTCAGCGACCTCGAAAACGTCAAGCTGCCCACGCTGCCCGGCAGCAGCGGATACGACCACCCTCTGGCATCGGCCGGGATCAACCGGTGAGCGACCTCTCCGACATTGCCGACGGCGACCCACGTCGTCTCCGCAGCCTGCGCGACAGCCTCGACCGGCTCGCCAACTCCCCGCAGCCCGAACTCCGCGAGATGGCACGCGCCGTCCTCGACGGAGAGGTCCCGCTACGGATGGCGGCGCTCAGCGGTGCCTACGCTCCCGCCCTCGGCGACGCCTTCGACAGCTTCTGGACGTACTACAGCCAACTCAGCCCAGACGAACGAAGCGAGTTCGAAGCCAGCGCCTACACCTATCTCCCGTCCACCGAGCAGGACCCGGGTACCTAGTGGCCGTGCCGCTCACCGCCAAGCGTTGAAGGTCGGTCCCGCCGCTCAACCATGACAGCGACGATCAAATCTGGTCGCACGGCATCGCCGCCTGAGGAATTCACTCCCCCTGCGCGATGCCGTCCAACTGACCTGCTACCGATGTCGCTGTTGACAGCTGAAGAGACGACGGAAATTTCAACGTTCCGAGGGCAGGGAGTTACCGCGTGCTACCTAGACCGACACCACCGTGACGAACCCAACCTTGACCCGCGTGCCACTCCCGCTGACCTCCGGCAAGGCCATAGAGTCTCCCCATCGCCTTCGTGAGGAGCAACGCCGATGTCCGATCGCCTGCCAGTGATAAGCCTGTTCTCAGGAGCAGGCGGTTTGGACCTGGCGGTCGAGCAGTGTGGGCGAGACTCAAATGCAGGACCAGGTGGGCAGGACAGCCTGCTGCGAGTCGCTGTGGCTACGGACTTCGACGAACTTGCCTTGGAAACCCTGAGCCTGAACTCACCCAAAACGCCAACGCTTTGTGGCGATATCCGCGAGGTATCGGCGCAGGACTTACTTGAGGTCGCCCAGCTATCGAAGGGCGAACCCACCCTCGTAATTGGCGGCCCTCCCTGTACCCCGTTCAGCAAATCCGGTTTTTGGCTTGAGGAAAAACGCGACAGTCGAGACCCCAATGCCTCCCTTCTTGACGAGTACGTACGCGTCGTCCGTGAAACACGGCCCGAGGCTTTCATTCTCGAAAATGTTCAAGGCTTGACCTATTCAACGCACCGTGTACAGTTTCAGCGTCTTTTGGGTCAACTGTCGGACCTAGGGTATAACCCACAGCACAAAGTTCTACTCGCCGCCGAGTACGGCGTCCCTCAGCTTCGCCGCCGTGTCTTCGTAGTAGGGCGCCGAGACGGAAAGCCCTTCAAGTTCCCGAAGACCACGCATTCCGGCGTAAGTGAAAGAGACCGCGTCTTCGACGCGTCTAAGCTTCCCTTTGTGACTGCAGGCGAGGCTATTTCCGACCTCCTTCCGGGAACTCCGGAGCCCACTGAAGTAGTGGAAGGGGAGTTCGGCGAACTGGCAGCTGAAGTCCCTCCGGGACAGAATTACCTGTGGCATACCGAACGCTATGGCGGTCGAGACGTCTTTAGATGGCGAAGCCGCTACTGGACGTTTCTCTTACGGCTGGACCCGGGGCGTCCGTCGACAACACTTCAAGCCCAGCCGGGACCCTGGGTCGGGCCATTCCACTGGGAAAACGTCGATAATGGGCGAGGCGAAAAGCGGGCACGTAGACTGCGGGTCCCCGAACTACTCAAACTCATGACGATGCCGGACGATTTTAAAATCGCCGGGAGCAGAGGCGATATCCAGCGTCAACTCGGCAACGCCGTTCCTGTTAAGCTGGGCCGAGTTGTAGTCGACGCTTTGATGGCGCAGCTCGGCTACCTCGATAGCAACGAGTCTGATTTCCAGCAACTAGAACTCGTGTGAAGCAGCTTATAAGCCCGGCAAAGTCAAAGGACGCTCCTGGAAAACCGGCCTGCGGTTCTCCGGAATCACTTGTCCGCTCAAGACATCTGCGCCAACTAATTCCGCCCAGCGGAGTTGAGTTGTGTCCGACAGCTCGACTTCGCCAAGCCTGCGAACCATACCAGTTGCAAGTTCCCGGAGTGCGTCTTCGAGGAGCATCCCACTCCACGCCACTGCCGTGAGCACCAGTTCATCTACGCCTTCAATCCAACGAAAGACCGCGTCGTTTCGGGTAGCGATTCCTGCTGCAGACTCCAGGTCAAGGGAATCTTGTTTTCGGTCCAGAGCCGCGTAGAAGATACAGTTGATTCCGTGCTCGATACACTTATTGAGAAACTGTCGAACCTCGCCTGCCCTAGCTGGACGCTGCTTTACCTCGGCAGCCATGATTGGCACCTTGAGGCCTTCGTCAAATGCGTGGACGTCACCTGGCCAATGACGACTCGGGTCGGTAATTTTACCCGTGCGTAAATCATCCCAAACAAGGCTAAGAGCCGCTGCCACTAGCGCTTGCCCGCGCGCTCCCCGCTCGGGCCGCTCATAAATAAACGTTCGGCATCCCTGGATGAATGCGCCAAGTTCTACGCCATTCCTCACGACCTCCACAACATGCCGGGATTCGACTATGCGCGTTCTTACTCGGATCCATGCAGCCAAGGCAAAGAGTGCCGCCTCCTCGCTTAACGCGTCAGCCGCTCGTACGGTATCGATAAGGCGCTCGAGACTAGATGGCTCTCGTGGCGGCGTGATGTCCGCAAGCGTTTTGATGCGTATCCACGTATTGCCGTTCAGCGGGTTCGGGCTGCCTGAGCCGATGTCAAATCCGTACTCTTCGCCACAAGGAGCGAGAACATACTCGGCTAAGTTGCGCATGTTGTAACCGCGATCCGTGACACCGTGGCGCACGACGTAAGGGTCGATCTGGGAACTGTAGGCCTTGGCGAGCAGAGCGCATCCAAGCACGACCGAGTCCGTTTTCCGCGTCGACTTCCCGATTACCGCGGCGGCATCGAGCCATTCTTGAGGAAGTTCGCAACCGGAACGGGCGATTTCCACAGCCTCGATTAGCCGCCTCTCCGCAGCGACATAGTCGATTACAACCCCGATAGACACGGCATTCCTCCGGATCAAGCCAGGAATAGTGCGCTGGCGATCTGCATGGGATGGGCCACGGTCGGACCTCAATCCTCGACGACAACACTACGTTGGGTTGCTGAGAGTCCACACCTCGCTGTAGGCGCGCTTGGCCATTGCCTCGGTGCGCAGGTGAATCTGCTCCGCGCCCCATTGCTCGACGGAGGTCACGTCCTGGTCGACCCATACACCGCGAGCAACGGCTTCCATTAATGCCGGCTTTTTGGTTTCAAAAGGCTTATTGTCAAGCTTCCCGTTCAAGTCTTGCGGTATAAGGATGAGATTTCCGAGCTGGGCCACATTAGCGTCGTCGAGGCCCTGGGGTTTGTTGGAGCCCTGGGGTGCAAGATGCTCGACTGTAAGCTGATTGAAATCCGGGGCTACGGGGCTTTGGTGCATCTTCCTCAAAATATATTGCGCGAGCGGACGCTGTTGAGAGTAAATCTTCGAGGAACGCACCTCGGCGAACTTCGCTCGGAATTCGTCAAACTTCGGCAGCCGAGCGGCAAGCTTTTCGACCAAGTCCTCGATCACCTGCTTGCGCTCTTCCGTGGACGCCGCTCCCCGCAGGGCCCTTCCGTGTGCCGCATACATTTTCGAAACCCCTCCCGAGGAGGGCTGGTTGGAGACTGCCGTTGCAATAAAGTGGTAGTTCTCAATGGCTGAAATTGCGCGCTTGGCTTCCCTTAGACGGAGGCGCCCTGCGTCATATTCGGCCCAAACAGCCAAGAGCCATGGCACAGGTTGCCTGAGCCGAAAGAGCTGAATCGCGCTGAGCGACTGGCGTAGCTGCGCCTCGTGCAGCAACCAACTTGCTCGGTATCCAGGCTCATGGATCTGGCGATAGAGTCTTGCCTCATGGACGAAGGAGTCCAAGAGCTTCTGCGCCACTGTGGCAGTCTCAGCGGAGGTCGCACGCAGCAGGTGAACCCTGACGGGCTTGAAAAGACCCTTTCCACTCACGTAGTCATGGACTGATAACCAGTAGTGAAGAAGGAATCGATCAATAGTTAGGTCGGCCTCAGATTCCTCGAAGCTGGCCAGAATTGCATGCCACTTCTCGCGTGGTAGATCGTGGCCCGGATTAGCTGCCCCTATTGCTGCCATTAGGTGGCTCTTGACCAGGTCCGAAACCTCGAGATCCCTACCTCGACTGTTGAGCGTTTGGAAGATGATCGTAGCGTCGTCTTCGTTGTCGACTTCGACGAATACAACTCTTAGATTGAGGATTTTGTCGCGGATTTCGATCAGTTTTTCAAAGACTTCTACGGAAGTAGCGGAATTTAGATGCGCGCGCAGGAGGGCGCGGAGTTTGTTGTTTGCGGCGCGAATCCGCCGCTCGCTCTCAACCCGCTCCGGATCAAGTCCGCCGCTGCCAGCCTGAATCCACCGCAGAAAGGCGTTGTCGGAGTCGGTCTGAAGAACGAAATGCTGTTTGTTATCAAGAATGCTTCTGCGCTCGACTAGGTTGTGAAGACCGTCCGCCGCGTCTTTCGCATCCTCGAGGTCGAGCGTCCTGAGCTGGTCCCGAAGAGCGCACATCAGTAGCGTGACGGTCGTGACACGCTGCTGGCCGTCAACAAGGCCCTGGGTTCCGTGTTGGGAGGGAAATACCACCATAGAGCCGATAAAGTAATCTCTATCGCTGCCCACCACGTCGGACCAGAAGTCTTCGATGTCAGTGTCAAGCCACTCGTACGGTCGCTGAAAGCGGGGAACTCTCAGATAGTACGAGGTGAGAACCTCTGCCATCGTCTTTGCGTTTGTGGTCACCTTCACGGCGGCCCTCCCCACTTGCCCGACCCAGATCACAGACCTTAGTAGCAGGATGGCCTGCGGGTGAGCCCCCGCGCGGTTCTCATGCGTGGCAATTTCACGACTGCGGTCCCGAGGATGTCGTCAATAGCGTGATTTACCCCATCCGTGCGACTCCGGCTGCACTCGAATCACCTCGCCATTCGCCATCCCGCCTGCCGTCGACCCGACCTCCTTGGGAGCGGGCCTCCGCCCGGCCCGCCACGTCAAGACGGCCTTGACGCCCGTACGGACGCTGGCGGGTCGGGTGGTGGTCTGCTCGGCTTGCCCGGGTCGAGGGCAGGCGGGATGGCCTACCGCAACCACCCCCCGGACCGTGACCCGCCGACGGAGCCCCGGCCATCCTGGAGCCGGAGCGCCCCCGCCGGAGGCGCAGTGACCGCAACCCTGCGACCTCCGCCAGCTCGCCGACGCGGCCTGCGTGCGCTCACCTACGCCGCGCGGGCTGCTGGCCGCGCGGCCCGGCCGGCTGCCGGCCCATCACCCACCAGCCAACGACCTGTCGTTCTGCGGCGGCCCCTTGGGCTTCCGGCTTCCGCGCCAGCCGCCGGGCGTTCTGCGTGGCCGGCGTGGAGCGACAGCGGAGCGACGGACGCGCGCCCAGGCGGCGGCGCGTGCGGTCCGTTCAGGGCCGCCTTGAAGACGTACAGAAACTTTGCACAACATCGCCGGCCACCGGCCGCTTCGTACGTGCGTTCGATAGGCTCTCGCCGTGGAGGCGCGGGACCGCTGGTGGAACGGCGTGTGGGGCCGGATCGGACGGCGCGACATCTGGTTGTTGTCGGACGGGGATCGCTGGGTCGTGCGGGGCCGCCTCGGAGGTGACGAGGGCCAGGAGGTAACGCACCATTTCGACAACGAAGACCGGGCACGGGACCTGATCAAGCACATGATGGCGTTGTCCGCCGGCATGTGGAGGAGCTTGCTCGACCCATACGCCGTGAGTCGCGCCGACGCCAGGTTGGCAACTGAGGCTTAACCCTGTCGGTGTCTAGTAGCCAGCCGGCACCTCCCAAGGCAGCGATGGGCTGATGCCGGGGACGTCTCGGGACGCGTAGCCTGATTGCGTGGACGACCTCCTAATGCAGGCCGCTGAGCTGGCAGAGCGCCATCTAGCTGACGGACTACCACGTAGGTGGAAGCATGTGCAGGCTGTCGCTTTGAAGGCTGATCGCATCGCTCATGTTCTTGACGACGCTGATGCTCAGGCGTTAGTTGCTTCGGCCTGGCTACACGACCTGGGCTATGCCCCTAGCCTTGCAGACACAGGCCTACACGCTCTCGATGGTGCTCGTTGGCTACTGGCCAACGGTTGGCCTCGCAGGATTGCTGCCCTGGTCGCCCATCACTCCTGCGCTCAGTTCGAGGCCGACGAGCGAGGGCTCGGCAACGTCCTTGCTGAGGAGTTCGACCAGGAACGGTCCTCAACCGCGGATGCCCTCTGGTTCGCTGATATGACCACCGGTCCCGACGGCCAAGACCTGGATGTGCTGGATCGGTTGGCCGAGATTCACCAGCGCTACGGGCCAGACAGCATCGTGGTCCGGTTTTGGGCTCGGGCAACGCCGACGCTTCTTGAGGCCGTCGAGCGGACCGAAGCAACGCTTGCCGCTCAGCCGATGTAGGGCTTGGCACGGTTCTCGTACCCGTGGCTGATCCTGAGCCGCATCGACTCGTGGATCGGCAGAGCGTCTAGCTCGGCTTGGGGCACCCAGCGGACCTCGGCTGACTCCTCGCTTGTACGCAGGTCGCCGCCGACGTAACGAGCGCGGAAGCAAATGGAAAACTGCTGCCTAACCTCGCCATCGCTGTACTCCACCACATGCCTTGGGTCCGTGTACGTTCCCACGACGTCAACGACCTCAACGTTGACGCCGGCTTCTTCCCGAGTCTCACGCGCGGCTGTTTCAGCAATAGACTCACCGAAGTCCTGAGCGCCCCCTGGTAGCGCCCACAGGCCGTTGTCCGTGCGACGGATGAGCAGCACACGCCCCTGCTCGTCCTGAACGAAGACCGTCACAGCTACCACGATGCTGTTGGCCTTGGGTGCGTCCGGGTCGTTGTAGTGCTCGATCCTCGCCATCGCTCTAGGCTGCCACGGTCGGCGCCCAGATTGGGTGTCCACTCGACCACACGCGGTCAAAGCTGTCTGCGTAGGTATCGAACAACTCGCCGGCCGAGAGCCGCCGAAGGTGCAACACCGGCGCATGAGCCGCCGGGAAGCCGTAGGCATGAGTGTTGACGAGTAGCTCGTTGTCGAACCTGTAGATCGAGTTGTAGAGCGTGGTTCCGTGGAAGCGGGCGAAGATGCCTTCCACACCGCGAAGCTGGTTGTAGAACGCCAGGACGTTGTGCACCTTCCCGGCCATCGCGCCCCCGATTCCCTCCTCGGCTCCTCGCGCCGCGACCGCTTCGGACTCTGGATCGCCCAGCAGAAGCCGCACCCGGACGCCCGCCTGCGCCTTCGTCGTCAGGTCTCTGATGATGGTCGGCACCTGCTCCGGGAGGAACAGGCCGGCGTAGACCAGGATCCCAATCTCCTTGGTGGCTTGATTGATCAGTCGGCCCCAAAGATCCAACGGGATGGCCGCGCGACGCGGGTACACGTGAACGAGCTCCGACTCCGCGATGCGCGTTGCGCGTTCCGATGAGACGGCCTTTGGCCACAGGTAGGCCTCACGCTCCTGCACGATGGCGGCGATCGCATGCCTATGACGTGGGTAAGGCGCGCGATCGAGCGTCACCCATCGCTCTGCCGTCTTTGGGTTCACGTCGACTCGTTCGGCTAGCTCGTACGTGGACAGCCCAACCTTGAGCATCGCTTCGCGGAGCCGCTCATTTGCCATCGTCTACTCCCTCGGACGTGGGGGACGACTTCAGCTTAGCGGGGACGTCCCAAGACGTACAGCACTAGTGGTGATGCCGTGACTCCCGGTTTGGCGACAGTGGACACATCACGGAGCAGTCGTCCAACAAGGGATGCGCTCAGACACAGGAGGTACTGCTGTGAAGCTGTACGTGGACACCACGAGCAAGCAGGTGACGGCGTCGAAGGACCCGGAGCCGAAGAACGACCAGAACGGCAATCAGAAGTCCGAGAAGAACACGGGCCGGCTCATGTGGTCCACCCAGGTCTTCGTGCTCGACGAGAACGGCGGGGAGGTCATCACCATCACCACGGCGGGAGAGAAGCCGAGCGTGAAGGTGGGCGACTTCCTGGCTGTCGAGCAGTTGGAGGCCATTCCGTGGGCGACCAACGGGCGTAACGGCGTCGCGTTCCGGGCGGTCTCGCTGAAGCCGAAGACTGGTTCTCCGGCCAAGTAGGTCCCTTGCACCGCTGTGCTGTGTGAGCCGCTGGTGTCCGTGGCTCGCGAAGCGGCCTGATGGTCCGCTGATCCCATCCACATCTCAGATTCGTCCGGGAACGGTTCTGGTTCGCACGTTTCCGGCCGGTGATCACGTCAGGTGGTCACAAACCTCAAGGCACGGGGTCGGTACTGGCTCGCATACCTGCCGGCCCCGTCTGCCTTTCCAACCTGTCTGCCCTCGTCATAGGGAGTGGTTGTCTCATGCTCGTTTCCGCCATCGTGTTCGCCGTTGTCGCGGCGACCCTCTACGCCGGCCACCAGGTGGCCGATCACGTTCTCGGCCAGTCCGACAAGCAGGCCGCCCACAAGGCCGCCCCGGGTTGGGACGGCTGGCGTCACCTGTTTGGCCACGTGATGGCCTATCACCTCGTGGTGGTGGTCATGCTCGCCATCACCATCGCCGCCCTGGACCTGCCCGTCACCGCCCTCGGGCTTGCCGCTGGGCTCGGCTTCTCCGCCGTCTCGCACGCGTTTCTTGACCGGCGGTGGCCGGTGCGCTGGCTGCTCACTCACACCGGAAGCGGCGACTTCGCCGACCGTCAGGCCCCGATCTGCGGGATGTACCTGGCCGATCAGTCCCTGCACGCGGCGTGCCTCTGGGCATCCGCGCTGCTCATCGCCTGCCTCTAAGAACCCCTCACTTCGAGCAAAGGGAGATCCCTGCCATGGGCAAGAAGTACCTGTTCAGCGAGGACACCAACGGTCGTGTCCGTGAGGTCAAGGTCGACCCGAAGCACCTGGACAAGCAGCTCCGCGAGGAGCGCGCCGCTGGGCGCACCCCCACCGTCCTCGACGAAGACGACCGCATCCGCTTCGGCCTGCTCGGCAAGAAGCTACGCGACAGCTGACCTCGGTCAGCTCTAGGAAGTTCGAGCGCGGGGCCGGTACTGGCTCGCAACCTGCCGACCCCGCTCTCTCCAACCCATCCAGCCCAATTGCTTGGGAGGACGTGTCATGTCCAAGTCTAGCCCCCGCCGCTTCGGTGGCAGGTCAACCGGAACGGTGACGGTCATCGAGGCCAAAGTCCACCGTTCCTCCGCGCGTAACGCCCGCATGGCGTTCATCCTCACGGCGGTCATCGTCGGCCTCTTGTCGGCCGTGGTGGCCGCTTCCTCCATCCACCCGATCCTCGCCGTCTTCGTCGGCGCGCTGATCGGCGTCCCGACCGGCGGCCTCGTCTGGGTGCTCGTCCGGATCTGGCCGGTGATCCGGCTGCTGTGGTGGTGGACCCCGGAAACCTTCCTCGGTGTCCTGCTGCTCACCGCGTGGGTGCAGCTCGCCAACCACACCCCGACCCTGGTGACCCTGCTCGTGGTCGCCCTAGTCGTCGGCGTCCCCGCCGCCATCCCGGCGGTACGCCGTCAGGTCATCGCCTGGACGTGGTGCCTCGTGGTGAGGCACCGGCTGCGTGTGTGTTTCGCGCAGTTCATCATCGCCAACCAGTCCGGTTCGCTGCCGCTGATCCTGTGGGCCAAGCCCACCCCGGTCGGCGAACGCGTCTGGGTCTACCTGCGGCCCGGCCTGTCCGAAAAGGACTTGGAAGGCCGCCTCGACAAGATCGCGGTCACCTGCCACGCCTCCACCGTGCTCATCGAGCGCGCTTCGGAGAACAACGCCGCCTACCTGCGGTTCGACATCAAACGCCGCGAGGTCCTGACCGCCCACGTCGGTTCCCCGCTGGTCGACGTGATCGACCCTGCGGCACCGGTCTCGGCGTCGCCGCTGACGGTCCCCACCGCCCTGGACCTGCCCGACGTGCACATGCCGACGGTCACCCTTCCGGCTCAGGGCAAGCCCGCCGGCAAGAAGCCGGCCCCGGCTACTACGGCCAACGGCAGCAAGCCCGCGGCTTCGTCCGCGTCGTCCGTCGAGGACGACGACACCTCCGACTGGATCTGACCAACCCAACCCGGGACGCGAGGAGCCATGGCGGCTCGTTCGTGTGGCTCCTCGCGTCCACAACGCCCAGGAGGGCACCTCATGACCACCACGATTCCCACCACCGCCGATGCGGTTCCGGTGGGTCCTGGCCTGTCGATGTTCGACCCGATCTTCATCGGGATCGACGAGTTCGGCCAACCCGTCTACCTGGACGTCATCTACCGCAACCTGCTCACCGCAGGCGAACCCGGCGGCGGGAAGTCCGGCCTGATCAACAACATCTGCGGCCACGCCGCCCTGTGCGACAACACCCGCCTGGTGCTCTTCGACGCCAAACTCGTCGAACTCGGCCCCTGGCGCGACCTCGCCGACGCGTTCATCGGCCCCGACATCGACCAAGGCATCGACGTGCTGCGTCGCCTCCTGGTCGTCGCCACCAACCGCTACGCCTGGCTCCTGGCCAACCGGCGCCGCAAGCTCGCCGACGGCGACGGCATGTCCGTCATCGTCACCATCATCGACGAACTCGCCATGTTCTCCACCGTCCTCGGCACCAAGCAGCAACAGGAAGAGTTCTCCACCCTCCTGCGAGGGCTCGTCTCCCTGGGCCGGGCCTGCGGTATGCCCGTCGTGGCGGCGACTCAGCGGCCGTCGTGGGACATCATCCCCGCTTCGTTGCGGGACCTGTTCGGCTACCGGGCCGCGTTCCGGTGCACCTCGCTGAACAGCTCGAACATCATCCTCGGTCAGGGCTGGGCCGAGCAGGGCTACACCGCCTCCGACATCTCACCCACCAACCAAGGCGCGGCCTACCTCCTGGCCGAAGGCGGCGTTCCCCGCCGCATCAAGGCCGCCTACCTCACCGACACCGACATCTACAACATCGCCGACTACGCCGCCTGGACCCGCCGCCCCACCGGCACCAGCGCTCCGGCGGTCAACCCCACCGAATGGGAGATGGCGGCATGACCACCCGAGAGCGCACCTACGCCCGCGCCAACAACCAGCGGGCCGCGCAATACACCGAACTGTGGGTCATCGGCCGTCCCGAGGACATCGCCGCCATGGTCCGCGTCGCCGGGATGTCCGGCCGACTCATCTACGTGTCCTCGCCAACCCCGATGGGCGGCGACGACAACCGCCAACGCCGCTACCTGCGGTTACGCACCAACTGATTGGCCGACAGGACCAGACGACCGCCTGCCAGCAGAGCTGGTCCTGCCGACCTCCCACCAAGCCCTCTGAAAGGACGTGGCTGCCATGAAGGCTACCCACAACCCACCCACCACAGCACCGGTCACACCGGCCGACCTGCTGCGGATGGCCGCCCTCTACCTGCGCCGGCACGGCTGGACCCAGGGCGACTACTACGCCGTCGTCTTCGATGCCCTCACTCCCCGGGCCTGCGTCTCGGGTGCTATCGGCATGTCCACCTACGGCATGGCCACCTGCATTCCCTTTACCGCCAACCGGACCGAGCGCCGGGACTACCACGCCGCGTCGCGAGCACTGGCGGATTTCCTCTGCCTCAAGACCTCCACCGAGCTTTTCGAGTGGAACGACCGCCCCGGGCGCACCGCCGCCGAGGTCATCCACGCTCTCAACGCCGCCGCTGACCGGTGGGACTCCCTGCACGCCAAGGCAGGCGGAAACCGATGAGCAGCGTCAAGCGTCCCTTGACGCCTTCCCCTCCTCGGCAAAAGCGCCGGATCGTGGTCGAGAACGACGAGTTCGCCGCGTTCGGCCGCCGGATCATCCGCGCTCACGGCCGCCGCGTCGCCACCGGCGACGTGGAAGCACTGCGCGACCTGGTCGCCCTCTCCTCCGTCATCGACGACGCCATCGGTGAGGCCGTGATCGGCCTCCGCACGTTCGGCTACTCCTGGTCGGAAATCGGCTCCCGGCTCGGCATCTCCAAGCAGGCCGCCCAGCAGCGCTGGGGAGACAAGCCATGACCGACCTGCGCAGCGTCGACCTCGACAACCTGGCCGAGCGCACCGGCATCCGGGTCGAGTTCTACGACCCGCTCGGCACCCGCTACGGGTTCCCCACCTTCCCCTACCACGCCGCACCTTCCGGGCTGGCCACCGTGCGGCAGCTCCGCGCCGCCGGCCTTCGCCCCAACGGCCAAGACCCCATCGCGCAGATCTATTGGCGGCACCGCAAGAACCGCCGGGTCGCCTACCTCTACCGCCTCGATATGGCCGCACCGAAGCGCACTGCCACGCCCGCTCAGCGGGAGGCCATCGCCAAAGCGCTTCGCGCCCGCCGCACCTGCCGCGTCTGCGCCCAGGTCAAGCCCTACTACATCCCCCGCCGCTACGGCGAATGCCTCGACTGCCACGAAGGGAACCCGTCGTGAGCTTCAACCTGTCTGACTCCTGCCTGTGGTGCATCGAGCAGAACACCCCTGCCGGCATCCACGACATCCTCGGCCCCGTCTTCACGCCCTGCCCGGCCTGCCTGCCGGTCTGCGGCATCTGTGAGGGCGAAGGGCTGTTCCCCGCCGACTTCACCTGCATGCCCTGCTTCCTCAACAGCATGGCCGTCCTCGGCCTGTCCCCGCTGTTCTGCCTCGGCTGCTCCGGCGTCGTCGACCTCGTCGACCGCGACCACGCCACGGAGGTGACTCCCCATGGCCACCACTGACCCCGCCACCGTCACCGAGCAGTTCGCCGCCGAATACGCCCGCAACGCCGTACCGACCATGCTCAAGGCGATCAGCTCCATCAAGCGGTACAACCGCTTCGTCCTGCTCGGCGCTTTGCTGACCAGCTACCTGCACCAAGCCCACTACCTGTGGACCCAGAACGCCGGCTACTTCGCCTACCTTGTGCCGCTGATCTTCGACGCCGCGATGGTGTCGATGCTGACCGTCGTCCGCACCTCCGGCATCGCCAAAGACGCCAAACGCGGAGCCATGGTCGTCTTCGCCGCCGCCGCCATGCTGTCGGCCACCATCAACTTCGCCTCCCCAGGCAGCCTCGGCCTACGCCTGGTCTTCGCCCTGGTCGTCGTCCTCGTCATCGGCGTCGAACTCGTCGCCGGACGCATCCGCCCCGACTTCGCCGCCATCCAAGCCGAAGCCGCCGCCCTCCTCGCCGCCGTCAACGACCTCACCGACACGACACCGGCCACCGAGCCGACCACCACCCCGGAACCGGCTCCGGTCGTCGACACCCCGCCGGCACCTGCTCCGGTCGCCATCACGGCACCCGCCTTCACCCCGATCCCGGTCGCCCGGCCTGAGGTTCCGGCGCACCTGATGCCCACCGCCCGGTTCGTCATCGGACGCCACGAACAGAGCACCGGCCGACCCATCACCACCGACGAACTCGCCGACCTGCTGTCGGTCACCCCGGACATCGCCCGGGAACTGCTGCACACCATCACCGGCCACACCCCGGCCGTCAACGGCACCCCCGTCGGTGGTGCCCGATGACCATCCACGTCGTCGATATCGACTACACCTTCCACACCTGCCCGGCCTTCGCCGAGCCACACATCTACGACACCCGACGCACCGTCATCGACGTCATCCCCGGCGGACCCTGCCGGAACCCGGTCACCATCCACTGCGGCGACACGACCACCACCATCGCGTGCCACCGGCACGAACCGGCTGATCGCCAGTGCGGCGCCTGCCGCATCATCGTCACCCAACACACCATCACCAACCGACACCACGAGGTCGTCGGCTGATGGATTCGACGCTGGACCTCACACCCCGCGCTACGGCCCGGGGTGTGGGCTCGAACGCCGACACCACCAGTCCCTACGTCGGCTACACCGCCGCCGGCTCCGCCTTCCTGCGCTCCCAGCGGCCCGACTACTTCGGCTGGCTCGAACACGTCCGTGCCGCCGCCGCCTGCACCCGCCCCATCCGCCTCGCCGGGCAGCTCCTGACCGTTGAACCCACCACCGGCCGACTCCTCGACGCCCGACACACCGACGCCATGCCCGACGCCGCGATCTACAAGGCGTGCGGCAACCGACGCGCTGCTGTCTGTCCCGCCTGCGCCCAGACCTACCAACGCGACGCCTACCAACTCCTACGCGCCGGCCTCGTCGGCGGCAAAGGCATCCCCGAAACAGTCGCCGCGCACCCAGCGGTGTTCGCGACGTTCACCGCTCCGACCTTCGGCACCGTGCACGCCCGAGTGGTCAAGCGGCACACCTGCGCCAACCGCAAGCGCTGCGACTGCCGGGCCGAACCGTGCCACGCCCGCCGCACCACCGACCCCACCGCCGGCATCTGCGCCCACAACCGCCCCGCCGTCTGCTGGGCACGCCACGAAACCGGCGACACGGTGATCGGACGACCGCTGTGCCTGGACTGCTACGACCACGACCACCAGGTCGTCTGGAACCTGTTCTCCGGCAAGCTCTGGCACCGCACCAAGCAAGCCGCGGAACGCCACCTCGCCCACCTCGCCCGGAAACGCGGCATCCCCTCCGTCGACGTCGTCACCGCCTCCGGCAACACCCGCAAAGTTCCGCCGGTCCGGCTCTCACCCGGCAAGGTTGCAGAACTCCAAGCCCGCGCAGCGGTCCACTTCCATGCCATCGCCCGCCTCGACGGCGTCAACCCCACTGACCCCGACGCGATCGTCCCCCCGCCACCGGGGTTCACCATCGACGACCTGGTCGACGCGCTGCGCCACGCCGCCACGCAGATTGCCTACACCACCCCACCACACCCTGACCGGCCCGGCGGCTGGTCAATCACCTGGGGCGCACAACTCGACCTGGAACCCATCACCACCACCGGCACGGGAGAGGTCACCGACAGCCTCGTCGCCGGATACCTTGCCAAGTACGCCACCAAAAGCACCGAGGTAACCGGGCACCGCTCCGTCAGGCTCACCGCCGACACCATCGGCGACTACGCCGACCCCGACGGCGACCACACCGCCCGCCTCATCGACGCCTGCTGGCGACTCGGCCGACCCACCAGCACACCCGTCCCGCTCTCGCAGCGGCCCCGGGACCACCGGCCCACACCCGGCTTCGTCGACCGCTGGACCTGCGCTGACTGCGGCACCCACACCCGCTACGCCGCCTGCCCCGTCTGCGTCGCTGACCGTCAAGCCAGCCTTGACGCCGAACCAACCAAACCAACGACGGGCAACCCTTACGCCCGGCTACGCCGATGGGCACACATGCTCGGCTACGGCGGCCACTTCCTCACCAAAGCCCGCCGGTACTCCGTCACCTTCCAACTCCTACGCGACACCCGCGTCGCCTTCCGCCGGCACGAGCACGAGCACCAGGCCGACGAGCAACCCGCCGCACTGCGGGCCGTCGACCACCTCGACGACACCACCCCGCTCATCGTCGGCACCCTCGCCTTCGCCGGCGTCGGCTGGCACACCACCGGAGACGCCCTGCTCGCCAACACCGCCGCCGCCATGGCCCGCGCCCGACACGCCACCGGCCGCGAAGAACTCGCCCACGAACTCGCTGTCCAGTCCTCGCTTACGCCCGCCGCATAGACCCAGGAGGCCAACCCCGATGCGCAACACACGAGCCGGCACCGACCGGCGACAGCCGTACTCAGACCACCACCATCAGCAGGGCAACTCCCCGGCTCAACCCGTCTTGAGCCCATCGCCGGAACTGTGGTCGATCACCGAGACCGCTGCGTTCCTCCGCATCCCCGTCGGCACGCTCTACCAATGGCGGCACCGCCGGACCGGGCCGCGTGCCTCCAAGGTCGGCCGTCACCTCCGCTACAACCCGGCCGATGTTCGCGCATGGCTGGAAGACCAGGCGGCCTGACATGGCAATCGATGACCTGTGGTACCTCAAGAAACGCGACCCGGACACGCGGAAGTACGTTCCCTCGAAGCGGCACGGCCGAGGAAAGCGCTGGCGAGTGCGCTACACCGACGCCGACAACAACGACCGCGAAAGGCTGTTTGACCTCAAACGCGATGCGGAAACCTTCGACCTCGACTGCCGCTCCGGTGGCGCACCCGAGGTTCAGCTGAAGCGGGAAGCGGTCCGGCTGACCTTCGCCGAGTACGCGCAGCGGTGGAGGGAAGCCCGGGAATCGGGCTGGGCGACCGAGACGCGACGACGTATCCCGCAGAACCTGCGAAAGCACCTCCTGCCCGTCTTTGGCGAGAAGGCCATCCGCTCCATCAACCTGACCGACGTGCTGGCATGGCTGAGCCGTCTACTCGATGACGGCACGCCCAAATCTTCGGTGAGCCTGTACTTCGGCCTGTTCAAGACCATCATGAACGCCGCAGTTGTCGACAAGGTGATCCCCGACAACCCCTGCAACGGCGTGAAACTGGCCCAGATCCTGCGCGGCCTGTCGCGGGCACCGAAGTGGGTTCCGACCAGCGACCAGGTGCTCAAGCTCGCTGAGGTGGTCCCGCGCCGCTACCGGGCCGCTATCTGGTTGGGGGCGGGGGAAGGGCTTCGCCTGGGTGAGGTGCTGGGTATGGAGAACGGCCCGCGCTGCGCGGACTTTGACAGTGGAGAGCTGCACGTCGTCCAGCAGTTGCGGCACTCGCCTGAGCACTTCGGCGGCTTCTACCTCTCGACACCCAAGAGCGGTTCCGTCGGCACCGTCGACCTGGACGCGGTGGTCGCTGAGGAACTGACCGCGCACATCAGCGACGTCGGCCCTGTCGAGTTCGAGCTTCCCGACATCACCACGGGGGAGCGGCGGACTCGTCCGGTGGGCGTCCTGTTCACCTCGTCCCGAGGGAAGCTGCTGACCGACACCTACTGGTCGGAGCTGTGGGCGGACTGGCGTGAAGCCGCTGGTTGGCCGAAGGAAGGCACCTTCCACTCACTGCGTCATTTCTTCGCCACCACGTTGATGAGCAACGGCGTCGAGCCGCAGGAGGTGCAGAAGGCGCTACGGCACGCCAACCTGCGGATCACGCTGGAAACCTACGTCCACTGGCTGCCGAAGAAGGACCGCCCGCGCGGCCTGGTGGGCAACCTCCTGCGGCAGGCAGGCGGCAAGCGGCGGGAACCCTCCACCGGCCAAGATCGGATCTAGTTTGTGCCCTGGTTGTGCCCGATGATCTTCGCCCGGCGTTCTTGCAGCTCAGAAGGGGTAAAGGGTGGGCCGCCAGGGACTCGAACCCTGAACCTATGGATTAAAAGTCCACAGCTCTGCCATTGAGCTAGCGGCCCGCGCGCTCAGGTTACCCGACGGTGAGCGCCGGCGACTCACGGCTTCCGGCCGGCCGTCGATGCCTGCCGTCAGCCGGCGCTCGCCGTGCCTGATCACCACCCGGTCAGCGAGAGGCCGGTGAGGTTGGTCAGACGACGCATGGGTGTGGGCGGGTGGGGAACCGGGATGGGCATGAGGGCGAGCAGCATCCCGGCCGTGGCGGCGTCGGGCGAGGAGATCGGGCCGGACGGCGTACGCCAGCCGGGTGGCGAGGTGCATGCCTGGCTGCCCGGTCAGAACCAGACCGTGTGCGGCCTGGCTCTCAGCCGGACCCGGTTGCGTCGTTTCCCGCATGTGCGCTTCGACTACTCGGGCACCGACGTGCTCACGGAGGCTGACGCGGTGGGCTGGATCTGCCCGCGTTGCCTGGCCGCTACCGCCGGCCGGCGGGGGACGGAGAAGCACGGCTGGGTCCGGGACTCTCCTCGCCCTTGATCGACTCGGGTTTCCGGAAGTCGGGCTGTCGTTCCCGCCGGGATACCGCGACTTTCAGGAAGCCGAGCGCGCCAACGCGCCAAGCGCGCGGTCCGCGCGGGTGGGTGGTTGAGCTGCTCCTGGGCGGGTACGGGGTCGGGCATGCGGATCGTGGTGGTGGGGGCGAGCGGCAACGTCGGTACGGCGGTGCTGCGGCGGCTGCGCCGGGAGCGGGGCGTGGAGCTGGCCGGGGTTGCCCGGCGGTTGCCCGGCCCGGATGCCGGCGAGCCGTACGACCAGGTGGAGTGGCACTCCTGTGACATCGGCGCGCCGGGTGCGGCGGGGCAGCTCGCCGAGGTGTTCGCTGGTGCGGACGCGGTGGTGCACCTGGCCTGGCAGATCCAGCCCAGCCACGACCAGCGGGTGTTGCGGAGGACCAACGTCGACGGCAGTCGGGCGGTGATCGACGCGGTGGTCCGGGCCGGTGTGCCGGCTCTGGTGTACGCGTCGTCGGTCGGCGTCTACGCGTCCGGCCCGAAGGACCACCCGATCAGTGAGCGGTGGCCAGCCACAGGTGTGCCCGGCTCGTCGTACAGCGAGCACAAGGCCGAGGTGGAGGCGCTGCTGGACGGGGTGGAGCGCGAACACCCGGCGTTGCGGGTGGTGCGGATGCGACCCGGGTTGATCTTCCAGCGGGCCGCGGGCACGGAGATCACCCGCTACTTTCTCGGCCCGCTGGCGCCGGTGCGGCTGCTGCGCTTCGGCCGGATCCCGCTGGTGCCGACGAACCGCCGGTTGCGGATGCAGGCGGTGCACGCCGATGACGTGGCCGATGCGTACGCCCGGGCGGTGCTGGGTGATGCGCGCGGCGCCTTCAACCTCGCCGCGGACCCGGTGCTGACCCCGGAGCTGGTGGCCCGGCACTTCCACGGTTGGACGGTCCCGGTCGCCGCGCCGGTGCTACGGGTGGCGGCGGCGCTGACCTGGCGCGCGCGGCTGCAGCCGGTCGACGCGGGCTGGGTGGAGCTGGGTCTGAACGCCCCGCTGATGTCCAGCGAGCGGGCGGAGACCGAGCTGGGCTGGCAGCCGACGATAAGCGCGCTC
Source organism: Micromonospora zamorensis (assembly GCF_900090275.1). Taxonomy (NCBI): domain Bacteria; kingdom Bacillati; phylum Actinomycetota; class Actinomycetes; order Micromonosporales; family Micromonosporaceae; genus Micromonospora; species Micromonospora zamorensis. The sequence goes on from NZ_LT607755.1 coordinate 6,565,202, forward strand.
ACGGCGCTCAAGGAACTCTTCGCCGGAATGGCCGACGGCGCCCACACGGGAAGCCCGCCGATGTCCGGCGCACGGGACCTGCCGGGCCGCCCCGCAGCCCTGCTCGAAGCCCGCCCCCCAGGCCAGGGAAACCCCTACTGACCCCAACCCGCCAGCAGGCCCGGGGTGATCAAGAGATTTCGGTCAGAAAACGCGGCTCCGGTGACCGAAACCTCTTGATCACCGAGGCGGGCGCGCAGGCCGAGCCCGCGCGCAGGCGCCGGATCCGCAGGCGCCGGACCGCAGGCTGGGTCAGCTCAGTTTGGATGCCGTTACCGTCGGGTTCTTGGCACCCAGGAAGAAGATGCCGGGGAAGCCGCGGGTCTCGAACTTGCCGCTGGGGTTGCGGCGCAGGGTCGAGTTTTCGATCTTCATCGTGCCGGTGCGGTTGTTGCTCACGAAGAAGACCGCACCGCCGCCCTCGTTGGCCTTGTTGTTCTCGATGATCGTGCCGGCGATCCGTACGGTGAACTCGTTGCCGTCGCAGTAGATCGCGCCACCGCTGCCGCCTCCCGGCGTGCCGGACTTGGCCGGGTTGGCGCCGCTGCCGATCGCCTCGTTGTGGCTGAGCACGCTGTTGAGCACCACCCAGGAGACGCCGATGCTGCTCAGCGCGCCCCCGTTGGAGCAGGAACCGCCGCCGAAGGTGCTGCCCACCACGTACACCGGCTTGTTCTCATGCTGGCTGAGCACCCGGATGGCCGCGCCGCCCAGGTCGGGGCCGGTGCGGTCGCAGCGGTTGCGGACGAAGCGCGAGTTGACCACCTTGAACCGCCCACCGCGGACGAAGATCGCCCCACCGCCGCCGCCCTCGGCCTTGTCGCCGGTGGAGTTGCCGTCGGCGAACGTCAGGTTCTGCACGGTGAGCTGCGGGTGGTCCTGGTTCTGGCAGTGCGAGGTGGTGAAGCCCTGGGCCTCGTCGCAGGTGTTCATGTAGAGGATGCGGCGCTGGCCCTGGCCGCTCAGCGTGACAGTGCCGCCGCCGTCCAGCACTACCTTCGGCCCGTTGGCGTTGCGGACCTTCGCGGTGGCGGTCATCTTGATCGTCACCGGGGCCGGCCCGCAGTTGAACGTGATGACACCGCCGGCCGCGACGGCCTTCACGACCGCGGCGGAGGTGCAGCTCGCCGGGGTGCCGGTGCCGACGGTCCGGGTCGGCTTCGAGGTGTCCACCGCCCGGGCCTCCGCCGGCACGCTGGCCCTGCCGTTCGGGTTGCCGGCCGCGAGGACCTTCTCGGCGGGCCTCGGGCTCGCGCTGGCCCCTGGGCCACCGAGGCCGTCGCGGGCGACCGGTGCTTCGCCCTGGCCGCCCGTCGGCAGGGCTGTCGGCGAAGCGGACGAGCCGGCCTCGAAGGTGGGGGCCGGATCGTTGGGCGCGCAGGCGGGCAGGGTTGCGGCGGCGACACCGAGGACGACCAGAGCGGCAAGCGACGTCATGCGCACCCCGTGATGCTAGGAGCCGCGACGGCATCACGACGAATCCGCCGGGCCGGTTTAATGCACCGCTAAGCCGCGCGCCCACCGTCGCCGCCCACCGCCGCGCCGCCCACCACCCGCCGCCCACCGCCGCGCCGCCCACCGCCGCGCCGCTCGTGGCGGTGTGTCCGGTGGTCAGCTGTGGGACAGGGCGAACGCGGTCAGGAAGCCGGCGACCGTGACCAGACCGACCAGCAGGTGCGCGTCCTCGAACGCCTCGGGGACCATGGTGTCGGTGACCATCGCGAGGATCGCGCCGGCGGCCAGTGCGGTGATCCCGGCCAGCACCTCCGGCGGGGCGCCACCCAGCAACGTGTTGCCGAGCAGCGCCGCGACCCCGCTGATCAGGGCGATCCCGGTCCAGAGCAGGAAGACGTACCGCCGGGTCCGGCCGGCCTGACGCATGCCGGCCGCGCTGGACAGACCCTCCGGCACATTGCTGAGGAAGACCGCGGCCACCGTGACCAGGCTGACCGTGCCACCACTGAGCAGGCTCGCGCCGATCACCACCGATTCCGGTATGCCGTCGAGCAGCGCGCCCACGGCTATCGCCGACCCGGAGCCGGGCTGCTCGTTTTCGGAGGGTTGCTGGTCGCCGGACCGCTTCCGGTGCCGGGCGCCGTGCCGGGCAAGAGCAACGTTGGCCAGTGTGTAGACGACCGCTCCGCCGGCAGCGCCGAGCGCGGTGGGCAGCAGGCCGCCCTGCTCGTGTGCCTCGGCGATCAACTCGAACGACACGGCGGAGAGCAGCACCCCCGCCCCGAACGCCATGATCGACGCGGTGACGCGTTGCGGCACCCGGGCGAACCAGCCGACCGCCGCCCCGACCAGCAGAGCCGACCCGGCCAGCAGCCCCCACCCACCCGCCTGTAACCACTCCGGCATTCGCGGGACCCTACCCACGCCCGCCGGGGCGACAAACCCGGTCGTGAGGAAGGCTCAGAAGTCGGCGAAGAGATACGGCACCCGGCGGGGGAAGATGCCGCGCAGCTCCGCGGCGGCGTCCACCGGCACCTCACCCAGACCGCGCAACGGCAGCTCGGCCGGGTCCAGCACCCCGTATGCGAGGGCGGAGAGCCCGGCCGCGGTGAGGGTGGCGGTCGGCGTGCGGTCGGAGGTGTCACCGACCAGCTCCAGCGCGCCGGTCGTGCCGTCCAGCAGGTGCGTGCCGGCGAGCCATCGGTCCCCGGTCAGCTCGACGCGTACCCGGCCGGGGCCGGCGGGCAGCCCACGCAACGCGTCCAGCGACAGCAGGCGGGCCATCGGAGCCGACGCACCCGGCACTGCCGTCCGCGCCTCGACGTGCACGTCCAGGTCGGTCAGCCACAGCTCCGGCAACTCGTCGGGCGGGACCTGGACGGTGATCCGGTCGATCTGGTCGACGTGCCGGGCGAAGAACTGCAACAGCAGCGCCCGCGCGAGCGGGTCGGCGACCAGCAGCTCGTTGCCGTGCAGCGTGCCGCCGTGTTCGTCGATCCGGTACGTCACCGCGCCGGTGACCTCGCCGGCCACGCGGGCGGTGATCAGCCAGTATTCGTCCCGGTCGCGCATCCCGACCGCCCGGTAGTCCGGGAAGATCGAGAAGCCGTGTCGTTCCTGGAGGTTGCGCTCGGTGAAGGCCCGCCACGCCGGATAGCCGGCGGCGATGCGTTCCCAACTCACCTCGCCGGGCAGGTCCACCCGGAGCAGTGACCCCAGGTTGGCCGGGGTGAAGGTGACCCGGCGCGGCTTGGGGAGCCCCGTGTAGCCGAACCGGGCGTAGAAGCTGGGACGGAACGGATAGAGCGCGCTGAGCGAGTGCCCCTCGTCGCGCATCTCGTCGAGGAGTTGGTGCAGCAGCGTCCGGACGTGCCCCTGCCGGCGGGCCAGCGGATGGGTCGCCACCCCGGCGACACCGGCCATCGGCAGCACCACCCCCCGCAGGTTCTGCCGCATCGGAATGGCCGACACGGCGGCCAGTGTTGCGCCGCTCTCCTCGGCGATCAGCGTCCGGTTGCCCTCCTGGTAGGGCAGGTAGTCGCGGAACTCGTCGATCCGGGCCGCACTGAGCGGCGAGGACTCGAAGGCGTACGCGGCCAGCGGGAAGCTGGTGGTGAGACGGTCGTCGGCGGTCACCCGGCGGATGGTCATTCGCCCATCTCAGCCTGCCGTACAGGTCGCAGCAACCCGATTGGCGGGATCCGTGCCACCGGCACGGCGCTCGACGCCGGACGGCACACCGGTCATCCGACCGGCAGGTGCCGCAGGTGCCGGCGGCGGCGCAGGCGGACGCTGACCACGGCGGCGACACCGACGACCAGCAGGACGGTCACGGCGAGCCCGTGCAGCACGCCACGCGAGAGGTAGCCCTGGTCGGTGTGGTCCACCGCCCAGGTGGCGATCTCCCGGGTCGACCAGAACGGCGTCAACTTCGCCCCGGACCCGGCCGGGTCGATCAACATCTGCACCGTGACCACGGTGAGCAGCAGCAGCGTCCCCTCCATCTCGCGGGGCAGCAGCGCGCCGATCAGCATCCCGAACGGTGCCGCCACCGCGACGGAGCAGAGCAGCGCGGCGGCCAGGCCGGCGTACCGCAGGTCCGCGCCGTCGATCATGGGGAGCAGGAAGAACGGTACGGAGATGACCAGCCCCACCGTCCACAGGCCCAGCACCCGACCGAGGTAGAGGTGATGTGGACGGTAACCGGCCAGCCGCAGCCTCGGCTCCAACTCCCGAGCCGCTGTGGTGGCGAACAGCGCGGCGGTGCTCACCGCCCAACCCACGCCGAGGAGCAGCGACCGGACCGACTGCCCGAGGTAGGCGTCCCGCCGGATCAGGTAGAAGGTCAACGGCATCAACAACAACAGCAGGAGTACGCCCCGACGCCGCAGCAGCTCCCGCAGTGTCATCTCGGCGACGGTCAGGAGCCGGTTCACGGGTGGCCTCCCTTGACGTCGGGCGCGTGCCACCCGGCGTCCTGTGCAGGTGTCAGGTCGAGCACGATGTCCACCCGGTCGAGCTGGTTGAGCAGGTGGGTCACCACGACGATCGCCGCGCCGCCGTCGCGCAGTCGGCTGAGCTGGTCCCAGAAGTTGACGTAGGTGCCCTGGTCGAAGCCCTGGTACGGCTCGTCGAGCAGCAGCACGTCCGGGGCGCTGAGCGTGGACATGGTCAGGTTGAGTTTCTGCCGGGTGCCGCCGGACAGGTGGCGGGCCTGCACGTCCCCGCCCGCCTCCCAACCGAGCTGGCGTGCTGCCGCCCGACCGGCCCGGCGGGCGGGACCCCGGGCCACGCCCTGACCGGCGCCGACCAGCACGAAGTGCTCGTCGGGGAGCAGGAAGTCGGCGGTGCCGCCGGACTGTGGGCAGTAGCCGAGCCGCCCGGAGACGGTCACCTCACCGGCGTCGGGTGAGATCAGTCCGGCGCAGATCCGCAGGAAGGTGCTCTTGCCGCAGCCGTTCGCGCCGATGACGGCGGCGATCTGTCCGGCCCGGACGGTCAGCGTGGCGTCGTGCAGCACCGTTCGCCGCCCGTACCGCTTGGTGATGCCCGCCGCGTGCAGCCGGACCGGCCCGGGGCGCGGACCGGGCGCGGTGCCGATGCTCTCCACGACGGCGCCCGCGTACTGCTGGGGTGGACCGAAGACGACCCAGGGGTCGCCACCACCCTCGCGCAGGTGGGTGGCCGCCTCGGCGACCACGTGCCGGGCGGCGTCCGCCGCGACCCGGCGCTGGTGCAGCTCGGCCGTGAGCGTTCGCAGCCAATCGTCGGCGTTCACCGGGTGACCCCCTTCGTGACGATGTCGTTCACCGGCTGGACGAAGGTGAGCCAGGCGCTGCCGCCCGAGCGGAGTGCCGCGTACCCGTCGTCGGTGAGCCGGTAGTACTTGCGGGCCGGCCCGGCGCTGCCCTCCCGCCACTGCGCGGTCACCAGGCCGGTCTTCTGCAGGCGCAGCAGCACGGGATAGAGCGTGCCGCCCTGGATGGGCCCGACGCCCGCGGCGTCGAGCGCCTGGGCGAGCTGGTAGCCGTAGGACTCGCGGTCGGACAGCAGGGCCAGCACGCAGATGTCGAGCACCCCCCGCAGCCACTGCCCGCGCCGGTCGGAATCCACGCGTCGGACAGTAGCGGCGCAACCTAGATGACACAACTACCTACTGGGTCGACCGGATCCGGTCCGGCCGGTTCCGCGAAACCGTCGAACAGGTCCGGCGAGGTCAGCGGGCGACGACGTCGGAGACGACGACTGTCACGTTGTCCGGTGCGCCGGCGTGGTGCGCGAGCTTCACCAACTGCTCACCACACTGCTGGCGGTCGGCGTACATGCCCAGCGCCGCCGCGATGGCCTCGTCCTCGACGTAGTCGGAGAGCCCGTCGCTGCACAGCAGCAGTCGGTCACCGGGGACCACGGTGAGCACCCCGATCGCCGGTGGGGTGTCGGCACCCTGCACGGCCCGGGTCACCAGGGACCGCTGCGGGTGGTGGCGGGCCTGGTCGGGGGAGAGCGTGCCCTGGTCGACCAGCGCCTGCACGAACGTGTCGTCCCGGGTGAGCTGGGTCAGCTCCGCGTCGCGCAGCAGGTAGCAGCGGGAGTCGCCGACCTGGGCCAGCACCAGCGTCTCCCCGGCCAGCAGCGCCGCGGTGAGCGTCGTGCCCATCCCGTCACGGGTCGGGTCGACGGTGATGGCGGCGTGGATGCGCTGGTTGGCGGTGCTGACCACGGCACGCAGGGCGTCGGCGGCGGCGTCGGGCTCGATGGGCGGAGCCAGCTCGTCCAGGATCCGGATCACGATCTCGCTCGCCACCTCGCCCGCGGGCAGCCCGCCCATGCCGTCGGCGACGGCGATCAGGCGGTCACCGGCGAGGGCGGAGTCCTCGTTGTTGGTGCGCACCAAGCCGATGTCGTTGAGGATGACCGAGCGGAGGATCAGCGTCATGGGGTCAAGCTTGCCAAGAAGACCCTGCCTTCGTCTCTACGCACTACTGCGTAGGGTTGAGAAATGATGCCGGTGTCCATGGTCGGACGCGCCGGCGAGCTTGCCGAGCTCGACCGCGCGTGGTCCGTCGTGTCGGCGGCCGGCCGCTCGGCGCCGACCGTCGCGGTGATCACCGGCGCGGCGGGAGTGGGCAAGAGTCTGCTGGTCGCCGCCGCTGTGGACGCCCTCACGCCTCGTCCCGCGATGATCCTCTCCGGGGCCGCCCGGGTGCACGGCCCGGCCCCGTACGACTGGTTGGCCGCCGTGCTCACCGGGCGCGACACCGGTCGACTCGCCCTGCCGTCGGACGCGCTGGCGTGGCTGGCCCAGCAGCCCACCGCACCCCGGGAGCGGTACGCGCCCGGCACCCTGCTGCGACTCGCCGTGCGGACCGTCCAGTTGTTGGTCGGCGCCGGCCCGGCCGTTCTCGTGGTGGAGGACCTGCACGCGCTCGACCCGGCCAGCGTCAACCTGATCGGCGAGCTGGCCACCGTGGCCGAGCTGCCCGCCCTGCTGGTGGTGGCCAGCCGGCCGGCCGCCGACGCGGTGGCGCCGGAGCTGACCCGTCGTGCGCTCGCCCGGCTCAGTGGGGTCCGGGGAGCCGTCCGCCAGCACCTCGGCCCGCTGCGCCAGGCCGAGGTCGCCGAGGTCCTCACCCAGGTGTACGAGGGCTGCGACCCGTCCGACCGGCTGGTCGCCTCGCTGTGGCGGTGCACCGGCGGCAACCCGTACGCGCTGACCGAGTTGCTGGCCGCACACGCCGGAGACGGGCCGGAGGCGTTGCTCCGGCGACTGCCCGAGCCGCGCCCACCGGTCGAACCGATGGCGACGGTCGACCCGGTGGCGGCGATCGACCCGGAGTTGACCGCCCGGGAGATCGAGGTGCTGGGCTGCCTGGTCGACGGGATGTCGAACAAGCAGGTCGCGAAGGCGCTCGGCATCTCGGTGCGCACGGTCACCGTGCACGTGTCGAACCTGCTGCGCAAGACCGGCTCGGCGTCGCGGACCGAGGTGGCGCTCTGGGCGGTACGCCGCCGGCCGCCGGTGCCCGCCCCGGTGGACTGAGGCGGTCAGCGGCGCGGATAGCGCAGCAGCAGGCTGGCGGCGACCTCCTCGTCACCCACCGCCGCGTACGTGTGCGGCACGTCCGACACCCAGCGGAGGTGACCGCCGGCCGAGGCGGTCAGCGGCGCGTCGGCCGGGCCCGCGCGCAACACCCCGGCGAAGACGGTGACGTGTTCGGTGACGCCCGCCTGGTGGGCGGGGGAGAGCTGCCCGGGCCCGGGTGCGACCCGCATCCGGTACAGCTCGTAGGTCGCGTCGGTGTCGGTGAAGACCTCCAGCAGCGTGGCGCTGACCGCGGTGCCGTGCACTGTGGGCTCGTCGGACGGCTCGGCCAGCACACCGGTCAGCGGTACGCCGAGTTGCACGGTGACCGCCCAGAGCGTCTCCAGTGTCGGGTTGCGGGTGCCGTGCTCCAGGCCGGAGAGGGTGGCCTTCCCGACGCCGGCGAGTCGGGCGAGTGCGGACAGCGAGATCCCCCGCTCCTCGCGCAGCGCGCGGACCCGGCGACCGACGACGGCGGGGTCGACATCGAGGTTCGGGCGGCGGGCTGGTGGTGGGTGCGGCACCCGGCTATCGTCCTACACGCTGTCGTTCCGTAAACGGAACGGCCGGGGGAGGGTGGGGATGGCCGGACGTGTACAACCGGTGCTGGCCGGCGTGGTCACCGCGCTGGTCGGCTTCGCCAGCTCGTTCACCGTCGTGCTGGCCGGGCTCCGGGCGGCCGGCGCGTCGGACGCGCAGGCCGCCTCCGGTCTGCTGGCCCTCTGCGTGGCGTGCGGGCTCGCCGCCGCCTGGCTGGGCTGGCGACACCGGATACCGATGAGCGTGGCCTGGTCCACCCCGGGTGCGGCGCTGCTGGTCGCGACCGGGCCGCCCCCGGGCGGATGGCCGGTCGCGGTGGGCGCCTTCCTCGTCTCCGGTGCCCTGATCGTCGCGGCCGGGCTGTTCCCACCACTCGGCCGCGCGGTGGCGGCCATTCCCAAGCCGGTGGCCGGCGCGATGCTCGCCGGGGTGCTGTTGCCGCTGTGCACCGCCCCGGTCCGCGCGCTGGTCGAGTTGCCCCTGGTGGCCGGGCCGGTGGTGGTCGGCTGGCTGCTCCTGCACCGGTTCGCCCGCCGCTGGGCGGTGCCCGGCGCGCTGGTCGTGGCGGTGGCGGCGATCGCGCTGACCACCCCGCCGGCCGGTCTGACCGGTGCCGCGCTGGTCCCGTCGGTCACGCTGACCGCGCCGGCCTGGAACGTGTCCGCGCTGGTCGGGCTGGCCCTCCCGCTGTTCCTGGTCACCATGGCCGCGCAGAACGTACCCGGCATGGCCGTGCTGGTCGGCTACGGCTACCGGCCGCCGTTCGGCGCCGCGCTGCGGGCCACCGGCCTGGCCAGCCTGCTCGCCGCCCCGGCCGGTGGGCACGCCGTGAACCTCGCGGCGATCACCGCCGCGCTCGCCGCCGGCCCCGACGCGCACCCCGACCCGGAGCGCCGGTGGGTCGCCTCGGTCACCGCCGGCGTCGGGTTGGCCCTGCTCGGGTTGGGTGCCGGCGTGGCCACCGCGCTGGTAGCGGTCGCCCCACCCATCCTCATTGAGGCGGTCGCCGGGCTGGCCCTGCTGGGCGCCCTCGCGACCGCGCTCGCCTCGGCGGTGACCGACCCGGAGGCCAGGGAGGCCGCAGTGGTCACCTTCGTGGTGACCGCCTCCGGGGTGACGCTCATCGGTGTGGGCGGCGCGTTCTGGGGCCTGGTCGCGGGCTGCCTGATGCTGCTGCTCTTCCGCCGCCGCCCACCCGCCGACGGTCCGGGGCAGCCCGCCTCCGCTGCGCTGGGGCAACCCGCGCTCGCTGCGTCGGACCAGCCCGTGCTCGCAGCGCCGGAAAGATCCACTCAGGGTTCATGAAACCGGGGTGTCCTAAGGCTCCGGACGCCCCGATTTCCTTGAACCCGAGTCGATCAGGGTGGTGCGGCTACTCCTCTGGCGGCAGGTCGGCCACACCCACGGCGAGGAGGACCCGGCCGTCGGCCACCGACCCGATCCGGTCGGCCGGCACGTACACCGCGCCCGTGCGGGTCAACTCGGTCGAGACCTTCAGGTAGCCGCTGTGCAGCAGCCGCGCCGCCAGGTCGGCCGGGACGTCCGGCTCCTCGACGGCGGTCGCCTCGATCAGCTCGTCCAGGCTGCTGCCCGGGTCGGCGGTCGACGTCTGGACGGTCACCGCGTTGGGGTCGCCCCGCTGGACGAGGTCCACGGTCCCGACCTCGGTGCCGGCTGAGTCGATCACCGGCATCCCGGTGGTGATCCGCGAGATGGTCGCCTGCTGCTCGTCCTGCTGGTCCATCCCACCGCGGTTCCCAGGGCGATACGCCGCTAAACGCCGTCACCGCCCGACCCGCCACCCGGGCAGCGGAGGTCGCGGGCGGCTGAGGCAGCCCACGAGTGGCAGTCGCGGGCGGCGCATGAGGCTGATGGGCATGATCGCCACCGACCTGCGGGTGCCGGCGCGGCCCACCCTGGAGAGCGTGATGACTCTGCGGCATAAATATGCCTGTGAGTCATCACCGTCGAAAGCGGCACCGCCGCCAGGTCCTGCGGCGGTGGCGGGGGACGACGGACCTGCTCAGCTGTTCGGGAGGGTCCAACTGCCCGGCGGGCGTGGAGACAGCTCCCGCCAGGTGTCCGGGCCGTCGAGAAGCGCCCGGACGGTGTCCTCGGCCTCGTCCGCACTGCCGTACTCGTAGAACCGGGAGATGCCCTCCGCGCCGCCGGCCCGCTGCTCGACGTGCCACCGGTCGGCGTCCACCCGCAGGAAGACGTCCCGCCGGGCCAGCCGCCCCCACTTCCCGTTCCACCAGTGCTTTCGCTGCTCCATGGCGGGACTCTATCGAACACACGTACGAGAAGATGCGGCCCCTGCGGGAATCCCGCAGGGGCCGATGTGCATCTCGTTCAGGTCAGCGCGGTGCCGGGGGTTCGGTCCGGCGGCCCAGCACGTCGTCCAGTGCTCCACGCTGCTGGCCGGGGGTGGTGTGACCGGCGGAGACCAGCGCGTCCCGGATCTCGGTGAGCAGCTTGACCTCCTCGCTCGGCGCCGCCGGGGGCGGCTCCTCGCCCCGCTGCCGACGCTCGGCCAGCTTGTTCATGGGGAACACCACGAAGAAGTAGAGCACCGCGGCGGTGAGCAGGAAGGTGATCAGGGCGTTGATGAACCCCGCCCAGTCCATGTAGTTGCCCTTGGTGATCTCCCACCTCCCGGCCGACAGGCCAGTGCCCCCGCCGAGTGCCTTGATCAGTGGTTCGAGGAACGACTTGGTGAGTTGGGTGACCACGCCGGTGAACGCGGCACCGATCACGATGCCGACCGCCAGGTCGACGACGTTGCCGCGCATGATGAAGTCTTTGAAGCCCTTGAGCATTCGTACTCCTGAAGTGTCCGCTTTTCTGTCCGGCACAACCTATGCCCGTTCGGCGGGTTCCAGAAAAGCGCCGGCTTCGAGCGCGGCCCGGCTGGGATCGCCGGCCCGGATCGCCTCGACCAGTCGGGTGTGGTCGACGTAGCGCTCGGGGGTGAGCGCGCCCCCCATCGCCTCGGCGACCGTGCTCCGCAGGGCGGTGCCGACCGAGGCGTACAGCTCGGCGAGCATGGCGTTGTGCGCGGCGGCGACCACCGCCGTGTGCAGCGCCGCGTCGGCCTCGACGAACGCGTCGACCCGGCCACCGTGCCAGGCGGCCTCGCGCTCGGCGAGCGCGCCGTCGAGCGCCGCCAGGTCCTCCGGTGTACGCCTCAGCGCGGCGAGCCGGGCGGCCTCCACCTCGAAGGCCCGGCGCACCTCGATGACCTCGGTCATCCGGTCGTCGCCGAGGCGGCGGGCCACCACGGGTGCCAGCTCGTCGGTGGACACCACGTACGTGCCGGAGCCCTGCCGGCACTCCAGCACCCCGGCGTGCACCAGGGCTCGGACCGCCTCGCGGACCGTGTTGCGCCCCACGCCCAGCGCGGCGACGAGCTGCGGCTCGGTGGGGATGCGCCCGCCGACCGGCCACTCGCCGCCCAGGATCCGGGCGCGGAGCTGCTCGGTCGTCTGCCGGACGCGGTGGCCGCGAGGCGGCACGGCGGGCTGGCCGCGGGGCGGCACCGGCGGGGCGGAGGGGAAATCAACCGACGGTGGCACTGGTTACATCACCGGTCCCAAATTCATCCCATGATTGTAGGTTAGAGGCCATGACCCCGCCACCAACCGCCGCTCCGGCGCCGCCCGCTCCCGTCGACCCCCGCCCGACGAGGGACCCCGACACGGGTCGACGGACGCACCCGGCGACCGGTGGCGCGCTCGTGCTGGTCGGGATGCTGCTGGTCGCGCTCAACCTGCGGGCCGTGGTGACGAGCCTCGGCGCGCTGCTCGACGAGGTCCGCGACGGGCTGGGCCTCTCCGGCGCCACCGCCGGTCTGGTCACCACCCTGCCGACCATCGCGTTCGCCGGCCTCGGCGCGCTCACCCCGTGGCTGGTCCGCCGGGTGGCGCCGGCCCGGGTGCTGGTGGTCGCCATGCTCGCCCTCGCCGTCGGTCAGGTGCTCCGGGTCATCACCGACTCGACCTTGGTGTTCGTGCTCACCAGCGCGCTCGCGCTGTCCGGCATCGCGGTCGCCAACATCCTGCTGCCGATGCTCGTCAAGCAGCACTTCCCGCACCGCACCGGCCTGGTCACCGGCGCGTACACGATGGCGTTGACAGTGGGCACGACGGTGGCCGCCGCCTCCGCGGTGCCGATCGCGCACGCCTTCGGGTCGTGGCGGGCCGGGCTCGGTGTCTGGGCCGCGATGGCCGCGGTGGCCGTACTCCCGTGGGTGCCGCTGGCGCTGCGGACCCGGGCGGGCGCGCGGCGGGCGACCCCGACGGCGGTCGCCGCAGCGCCGGTGCGGGTTCGGCCGGCGCGCACCCGGCTCGGCTGGGCGATGGCCGTCTACTTCGGGGCGCAGTCGCTCAGCGGGTACGCGATCATGGGCTGGCTGGCCCAGTTGTTCCGCGACGCCGGCTACCAGCCGGAATCGGCCGGGCTGCTGCTCGCCGGGGTGACCGCGCTCGGCGTGCCGATCGCGCTGCTGATGCCCACCCTGGCCGGCCGGCTGGGCAGCCTGCGCCCGCTGGTGCTCGGGCTGACCACCGCGTCGACGCTGGCCTACCTGGGTCTGGCCTTCGCGCCGAACCGCGCCGCGCTGCTCTGGGTCGCCCTGCTGGCGATCGGGCAGGGCGCGTTCCCGATGATCCTGACCGCCATCGGTCTACGTGCCCGCACCGCCGAGGGCACCGTCGCGCTCTCCGCGTTCGCGCAGAGCACCGGGTACGTGATCGCCGCTCTCGGCCCGCTGATGGTCGGCATCCTCTACGAGGTGACCGGGGGCTGGACCGCGCCGATCGGGTTCCTGCTGGGCGCACTCGCCGTGCAGACCATGGCGGGCCTGGCGATCGCTCGTCCCCGCTACGTCGAGGACGAGTGAAACCGCAACGGTCAGGAGGAAGCCGGCGTCGGTTCGCCGGCGACTGCCTCATCCACCGTGGGGTAGGTGTGCAGCACCTCGACCAGCCCGCTCACCTCGAGGATGCGCAGCACCCCGCGCTGTGGTGCGGCCAGCCGGACCACGCCGCCAGCCTCGTCGCAGCTGTTCTTGGCGCGGACGAAGACCGACAACCCGGTCGAGTCGCAGAACGAGACGTCCGCCAGGTCGAACACCAGCCGGCTACGGCCCTTGTCGAGCAGGTCGGTGATCTGGTCCTGAAGCTGCGGTGCGGTGGCCATGTCCAGCTCGCCCGCCACCGACACGACGACCACGTCGCCGCGCTGTTCCGTGTGCACCGTCAAGGACATTCGCCAGACCTCCTGTTATCGGGGGAACGGTATCCCACGACCGGGGTCGTACGCAGAACGGGAGGCAGGATCCGGTGGCCGTCGTCATTCCGTTGCTACGGGGCAAGTAGTTGATCAGGCCCCGGTGATAGAGTCCGCCCGGTCCAGGTCAAGGGGGTTCCAAATGGCGTTGAGCACCGAAGAAAGTCGCCGTCTCGCCGCGCTGCTCAGCGGGCAGGCAGAACGGGTCACGACTCGGTGGACCGAGATCGTCACCAGTTCGTTGCGCGGCCGGCTGAGCCAGGCCGAGTTGCGCCGTCAGGTCCAGGATCTGCACAACGCCATCGTCGCCACCGGCGAACAGGGTGACATCGACCTGACCGGCGAGAACGCGGCCGAGTTGCGGGCCGCGCTCTCCGAGTTGTCCCGTGGTCGGGCCCGGCAGGGCTTCTCGGCCACCGAGACCACGATCAGCATCTTCGCGCTCAAGGACGTGCTGGCCGAGCTGGTGCAGGAGGCCGGCGGACCCACCGCGTTGCACGACTTCGTCGCCTTCTCCAAGCTGGTCGACGAGATGGGCCTGTTCACCTTCGAGAGCTTCGTCCGCACCCGGGAGAGCCTGATCGCCGACCAGGCCGAGCAGTTGCTCGAGCTCTCCACGCCGGTGGTCAAGCTCTGGGAAGGTGTGGTCGCCGTCCCGCTGGTCGGCACCCTGGACTCGGCCCGGGCCCAGGTGGTGATGGAGCGGCTGCTCCAGACCCTGGTCGACACCGGCTCCCCGTACGCGATCATCGACATCACCGGCGTCCCGGCGGTGGACACCCAGGTCGCCCAGCACATCCTGAAGACAGTGGTGGCCGCCCGACTGATGGGTGCCGACTGCATCATCTCCGGCATCCGCCCGCAGATCGCGCAGACCATCGTCGCGCTCGGCATCGAGTTCGGCGACATCGCCACCAAGGCGAGCCTCGCCGACGCGCTGCGTCACGTGCTGCGGCTCAGCGGGGTGGAAACCGCCCGTCGCCAGCCGCGTCGGGGCGTCTGATGGAGCGCGTTCCGATCCTCAAGATCGGCGACATCCTGCTCGTCTCGATCCAGCTGGACATGTCCGACCAGACGGCCGTCCAGCTCCAGGAGGATCTCGCCGAGCGGATCGTGGACACCGGCTGCCACGGCGTCATCATCGACATCACCGCGCTGGACATCGTCGACTCCTTCGTCGGGCGCATGCTCTCCACCATCGCCTCGATCTCCAAGGTGCTCGACGCGGAGACGGTGGTGGTCGGGATGCGCCCAGCCGTCGCCATCACCCTTGTCGAACTGGGGCTGTCGCTGAACGGCATCCGTACCGCGCTGAACGTCGAGCGCGGCATGGAACTGATCGCGGCCGCCCACGCCGACGAGCTCGATGACCAGCTCGACGACGATCCGGACGCCGAGACGGCTACGACGTGACCGCGGACATCGACCTGGGCCACCCGCAGGCGCAGGCGATCCAGAGCGATGAGGACGTGGTGCGCGTCCGGCAGTTGGTTCGCGCCGTTGCGGTGGCCGTCAAGCTGTCCCTCGTCGACCAGACCAAGGTGGTCACCGCGGCGAGCGAGTTGGCCCGCAACACCCTGGTGTACGGCGGTGGCGGCTCGGTCGAGGTGACGACCGTGGACAACGGCCGACGCAAGGGCGTCCGGATCGTCTTCGCCGACTCCGGGCCCGGCATCGCCGACCTGAATCTGGCCATGACCGACGGCTACACCAGCGGCGGAGGGCTCGGCCTCGGGCTGAGCGGGTCCCGCCGGCTGGTCGACGAGTTCGAGATCGAGACTTCTCCGGAAACCGGCACGCGGATCACGGTCACCAAGTGGTCCCGGTGAACGCCGAGGCGGTTACCGACAGTGGCATCTGGTTCCGTGTGGAGGCCAGCAGTGCGGCGAGCGCCGTCCGACGCGCCGCCGAGCGCCTCGGTGCGCAGGTCGAAATGGGTGCGGCGCGCATCGCCGACCTGGCCATCGTCGCCGCCGAGCTGACCAGCAACCTGGTCAAGCACGCCGACGAGGGTGTGCTGCTGCTCCGGCCGGTGCGCCGCGCCGGGCAGGCCGGTGTGGAACTGATCGCCATCGACTCGGGGCCCGGCATGGCCGACCTGACCGTCTCGTCCCAGGACGGGCACTCCACCACCGGCACCCTCGGCATCGGTCTGGGTGCCATCGTGCGGCAGGCCAGTTGGTTCGACGGATATTCGCTGCCCGGCAAGGGCACCGTCCTCGCCGTGCAGGTCTGGCCGGCGGAGCCGGCCCAGCCGTCCTGGGCCGGCGCCCTCACCCGGCCACTGACCGGCGAGACGGTAAGCGGCGACGGTTACGCCGTCCGGATCGCCGATGGACGGCACCAGGTGCTGGTCAGCGACGGGCTCGGGCACGGCCCGCTGGCCGCTGCCGCCACCGACGCGGCACTGGCCGCGTTCCGGGACGCCCCGGCCGGCCCACCGGCGGTGGTGGTCGGTCACCTGCACCGAAGCATGTCGCACACCCGTGGCGCGGCGCTCGCGGTCGCCGAGCTGGCGCCGACGGCCGGTGTGCTGCGCTACGCCGGCCTGGGCAACATTTCCGGCGTCGTAGTCGAGGGCGACGGTCACCGGCGAGGGCTGGTGTCGCTGCCCGGCATCGCCGGTCACCAGCGGCCGACGATCCGGGAGTACGACTACCCACTCGCTCCGGGTGCCCGGCTGGTGATGCACAGCGACGGGGTGGTCGACCGTTGGCGGTTGGCCGACTACCCGGGCCTGGCGGAGCGATCCCCGCTGGTCATGGCGGCGACCCTCCTGCGCGACGCGGGTGTGCGACGTGACGACGCCTGCGTACTGGTCGCGAGGTCCTGGACATGACCGGCGAGCCGGCCGCGCTGCCGCTGTTGCAGATGGCGCTGCGGGTCGAGCAGGACATCTTCGTGATCCGCCAGCGGGGCCGCGAGGTGGCGGCGGTGGTCGGTCTGGAACACCAGGACCAGGTTCGGATCGCCACCGCGCTCAGCGAGGTCGCCCGGGACCTGTTGCGGACGACCGGCGGCGCGGACATCTCCTTCCACATCGACGCGGGCGTCGACGGCCGGTTCCACCTGCGCGCCGACCTGGCCCCGGTGGCTCCGCTGCCGGACGGCCGCTACCAGCCGCAGTCCGGCGCGGTGTCCCGACTGGTCGACACGTTGAGCGTGTCGACCGTCGGTGGGGTTACGGTCGTGAGGATGTCCCGACGAGTTCCGGTCAGCGCGCCGACGCCAACCCCGGAGCGGCTCGCCGAGTTCCGCGCCGAACTCGGTCGTACCGCGCCGGGCAGCGCGCTGGACGAGTTGACGGTGCAGAACGGGCAGCTCATCGCCGCCCTCGACGAGGTGCGCAGCCAGCGCGACGAGCTGGCCGTCCTCAACGAGGAGCTGGCCGAGACCAACCGGGGTGTGCTGGCGCTCTACAACCAGCTCACCGAGGAGTTGGAGGAGACCAACCGCGGTGTCGTCGCCCTCTACGCCGAGCTGGACGAGAAGTCGGCCCAGCTCCGTGCGGCGAGCGAGTCGAAGAGCCGGTTCCTCGCCAACGTGAGCCACGAGCTGCGCGCCCCGGTCACCGCGATCATCGGGTTGGGGCGGCTGCTCACCGACTCCGCCTCCGATCCGCTCACCGACGAGCAGGGCCGCCAGGTCGATCTGATCCGCTCGTCGGCGGCGGATCTGCTCAATCTGGTCAACGAGTTGCTGGACCTGGCCAAGGCGGAGTCCGGCCGGATCGAGCCGGCCCTGACGGACGTCGACCTGCGGTCGGTCTTCGGTCAACTGCGCGGCACGATGCGTGCGCTCGCCACCCGTCCGGAGGTCGAGCTGGTGGTTGAGGAGCCGTCCGCGCCCAGCCTGCTGCGCACCGACGAGGTGCTGCTCGGCCAGGTGCTGCGCAACCTGCTGCACAACGGGTTGAAGTTCACCGAGCGCGGCGAGGTGCGGCTGCGGGCCCGCCAGCACGGCGACCGGTGGACCTTCGAGGTCACCGACACCGGGCCCGGCATCGCCCCCGAGCTGCACGACCGGATCTTCGAGGAGTTCTACCAGGTGCCGGGCGCCACCCGGGTCGGCGGCACCGGCCTCGGCCTGCCGTACGCCCGGCGGTTGGTGACACTGCTCGGTGGGTCGCTGGTGCTGACCAGCGAGCCGGGCCGGGGCAGCACATTCACCGTCTCCCTGCCCACCGGCGGGGCGTGACAGCATGGACGGCATGCCGGCAACCATCCTGGTCGTCGACGACAGTCGTACCAAGCGTTACCTGCTGGTCAGCTGGCTGACCCGGGCCGGGTTCACAGTGCTGGAGGCCGAGAACGGCGCCGAGGCGCTGGCTCGGGTCGAGGTGGACCGGATCGACCTGGTCGTCCTCGACGTCCGATTGCCGGACCTGAGCGGGTTCGAAGTCTGCGAACAGATCAAGATCCGGCGTCCGGCGATGCCGGTGATCCACGTGTCGGCGCACGCCGTGGACGTGGCCGACCGTGCCCAGGGGCTGACCCGGGGTGCCGACGCGTACCTGACCGAGCCGATCGAGCCGGAAGAGCTGATCGCCACCACGCGGGCGGTCCTGCGCTACTACCAGGCCCGGCAGCGCGCCGAGCTGCTCGCCGAGCGGCTGCTCGGGCTGGCCGACACGACAGTGGCGGTGCACGCCGCACCAACCTTCGCGCGTCTGCTGGAGGCCGCCGCCGAGGGCGCCGCGCAGATCTTCAAGAGCCCGGCGGCGGTGATCGCCGAGACCTTCGACGGTGACTGCATCGCGGGAATCTGCGCCGGCCCCGGCGCGGTGGCCACTGTGGTGCCGTGGGTCGTCGACGACACCGGGGTGCCGACCGGCGCCACGGTCCGGGTGCAGACCCCGGAGAGCTGGGCGCTGGTCGAGTGGCCGACGGACGACACGGTGACAGTCGCCGCCGCCCGGCTGCGCGAGGACCGGGCCCCGTTGTACGTGGTGGTCCCGACCGCCACCCAGACCGCTCGGACCCCGGTGCTCAAGCAGCTCGCTCAGGCGGTGGCGGCGGCCGTGGAGGGGCAGCGCTCGTTCGACGAGGAGCACCGGATCGCGGTCACCCTCCAACGCAGCCTGCTCCCGCGCGGCCTGCCCACCGTCGCCGGACTGGACCTCGCGGTGCGCTACGAGCCGGCCAGCGCACAGACCGAGGTGGGTGGCGACTTCTACGAACTGGTGATGCTCGACGGGCATCTGCTGCTGGCGATCGGAGACGTGGCCGGCCACTCTTTGCACGCGGCGACCGTGATGGCCGAGCTGCGGCACGCGGTGCGGGCGTACGCGGTCGAGGGGCACCAGCCCGGCGAGATCCTGCACCGGGTCAACGAGCTGATGCGGACCCTGCTGCCCAACGAGATCGCCACACTCTGCGTGCTACTGCTGCACCCACCGACCGGGCGGGTCCGGCTGGCCAGCGCCGGGCATCTTCCGCCGGTGCTCAGCATGGACGGCAAGGTCGAGTTCGTGCAGCACTCCGCGCCGCTGCTCGGCGTCCGCGCACCTCGCCCGGACGACCTGGAGTTCGTGGTGCCGGCCGGGGCCACGCTGGTGTTCTACACCGACGGGCTGATCGAGCGGCGGGACGCGACCATCGACGAGGGGCTGGCAGCGCTGGCCGGGGTCTGCGCCACCGTCGACGACGACCTGGACCGCTTCTGCGCCCGGCTGCTGGTGGAGTTGGCCCCACCGGAGATCCAGGACGACGTCGCCGTGGTCGTCCTGCGCCGCCGCTGAGCCGGTGCGGCCTCAGTGCACCGAGCGGGCGTACGCGGCGGGTGACACCCCGGCCACTGCGGTGAAATCGCGAACCAGGTGGGCCTGGTCGCTGTAACCGAGGTCGGCGGCGAGGGCCGCCCATTTCAGTGGGCCACCGGCGGCCTGCTCGACGGCCTCCTGGAGCCGGTAGCGGCGGATCACCCACTTCGGCCCGACCCCCACGTACTCCAGGAAGAGTCGCTGCAACCGGCGGACCGGAAGGTCGTGCCGTGCCGCGAAGTCGTCGACCCGCAGCACCGTGCGGTCGGTGCGGATCGCCTCGGCCAGCCGGATGGCCTCGTCGGCCATCGGGTCCGGCGTTGGGTCCCACGCGGTGAGCAGGGCGTCGAGGGCGCGGCAACGCTCGTCGTCGGATGCCGCGCACGCCGGGAAGCCGGGGCGTGCCAGCCGGCCCGTGGGAAGTGGCAGCCGGCGGCCGGTCAGCTCGCTGATCGGCTGGCGCCAGAACGCGTGGAAGCCACCGGGACGGAACTGCACCCCGCCCACCCGGCCGGTGCCGGTGAGCGTGATCCGGAACAGGTCGCGGCCCACCCCGGCCACCTCGCCGGACTCGGGCCCGTCGCCGTCCCGCCGGAACACCACGTTGACCGCCGGGTGCGGCACGACCCGCTGCTCGAACGGTGTGCTCAACTCCCAGTCGATCAACCAGTAGTGCTCGACCCACCCGCGTAGCGGCTCCGCCGGCAGGTGCCGACGGAAGCGCACCTCGCGCAGCATCCGCCCGGGGTCGAGAATCCCCCGGCTGTCGCCACGCGGTCGCTGTCGCATTTATTCAAGACCACCCTCATACGCTGGCCCTATGACCACTCAGACTAGCGACCTGCTGGCGGCTGCCGCGCCGCGAACCGTCGACGTGGTGCGTGGCATCGCCGACGACCAGTTCGATCTGCCCACCCCGTGCCGCGACTACGTGGTCCGTGATCTGCTCAACCACCTCTTCGAGGTGGTGGTCAACTTCCAGGAGTTGGCAGTGAAGCGGCCGGTGGAGTGGGCCGAGAAGCCCGACCACCTGGGCGACGGCTGGCGGGACCGGTTCGAGGCGGAGACGGGTCGCCTGGTCGCCGCCTGGTCGGACCCGTCCACCCTGGAGGGTGTGTCACCGGGCATGGGCATGCCACAGACCGTCATCGGCGGCATGGCCCTGCTGGACCTGACCGTGCACGGCTGGGACCTCGCCGTCGCCACCGGCCAGCCCTACCAGCCGGCCCCGGAGGCAGTCGCCGAGCTGCACGGGTTGGTCGAGCAGTTGGGCCCCACGGCCCGCAAGATGGGCGTCTTCGCCGACCCACTGCCCACCCCAACCCCCACCCCCGACCTGGCCCCGACGCCCGACCTGGCCCACCTCCTGACCCAGACCGGCCGCACCCCCACCTGGCCCCAAACCCCCTAACCAACCGCCCACCCCGCACCCCGCACCCCACCCCGCGTGCCCGCACCCTCCGCTCTCGGTGATCAAGAGGTTCGCGTCAGATTTCGAGGCTCTGGTGACGCAAACCTCTTGATCAACGAGGTGGGGTGGGGTGGGCCGGGTGGGAGGGGGTGGATGGGTGGGTGGGAGGGGACGGGTTGGGTTGGGTTGTTGACTTGGGTATTCGCTCGGTGAATAGTTGCGGGCGTGTCCACGTCGCATGTTCTGCTCGGGTTGTTGGCTGCTGGCAGCCGGCACGGCTATGAGCTGAAGCGTGCACACGACGAGCGGCTGCCGAGGGCTCGACCGCTGGCCTTCGGGCAGGTCTACGCCACCCTTGGCCGCCTGCAAAGGGACGGCCTGGTGGTCACCGCCGGGCAGGACCGCGCGGCCGGGCCGGATCGCACGGCGTACGCGCTGACCGACCAGGGGCGGGCCGCGCTCGACCAGTGGCTGACCACTGTGGAATCACCCATGCCGTACGTGGCCAGCACACTCTTCGCCAAGGTCGTGGTGGCGCTCCTGGTCGCCGACGTCGACCGGGCCCGGTCCTACCTGATTGCCCAGCGCGCCGCGCACACCGCACGGCTGCGTGAGCTGACCGCGGTCAAGGCCGACGCGGCCGCCACTCTCAGCGACGTGGTCGCGGCCGACTTCGCGATCGCCCACCTCGACGCGGACCTGCGGTGGCTGCACGCCACTCTGGGCCGGGTCGCCGACTGGCACCGGGAGGTGCATCCGTGACGCAACTCCAGGCTCGCGGCGTGGTTCGGGCGTACGGCCCGACACCCGCGCTGCGCGGCGTGACACTCGACGTGGCCGAGGGTGAGATCGTCGCCGTCACCGGCCCGAGCGGCTGCGGCAAGTCGACCCTGCTGCACTGTCTGGCCGGGATCCTCCGGCCGGACGCCGGCGAGGTCACCTGGCGGGGGCAGCGCATCGACACCTGGTCGGAGGCGGCCAGATCCCGGTTGCGACGCACCGAGTTCGGGGTGCTGTTCCAGTTCGGCCAACTGGTCGCCGAGTTGACCGCGGCGGAGAACGTCGCACTGCCACTGCTCCTCGCCGGCACGGGGCGGCGAGAGGCGCGGACGGCGGCACTCACCTGGCTGGACCGGTTCGGTGTGGGGGAGCTGGCCGACCTCCGGCCGGGTGAGATGTCCGGTGGTCAGCAGCAGCGGTGCGCCACCGCGCGGGCGTTGGTGACCGAGCCGCGGGTGCTCTTCGCCGACGAGCCGACCGGTTCGCTGGACACGCTCGCGGGCGAGCAGGTGCTGACCCATCTGGTCCGGCTCGCCCGTGAGCAGCGCACCGCCGTCGTGCTGATCACCCACGAGCCGCGGATCGCCGCGTACGCCGATCGGGAGATCGTGTTGCGTGACGGCCTGGTGGACCACACGGGCCTGGGGCTCGACGTGCCGCTGGCCGGTGGCGCCCGGTGAGACCGGCGACGCTGGTCCGGCTCGCGCTCGCCGGCAGCCGCACCGACACAGCCCGGGTGGTGCTCACCGCCCTCAGCGCCCTGCTGGCGACCCTGGCGGGGCTCGCGGCGCTGACCGTGTTGGCCATCGAGAAACCCGCTGGCGACGCCTGGGTGGAGTCCGAGCAGTACCGGAACGCGTTGCTGCGTGAGCCCGGGTTGCGCGGTGGGACGGCGTTCGCGCTGCTCATGCTGATGATTCCGGTGCTGGCGCTGGCCGGCCAGTGCGCGCGGCTCGGCGCGCCCGCACGGGATCGCCGGCTGGCGGCGATCCGGCTTGCTGGCGCCACACCCGGCCAGGTCACCCGGTTGGCCGTGCTGGAGACCGGCATGGCCGCTCTGCTCGGCACGTTGGTCGGGCTGGGTGCCTACCTGGTCGGCCGCGAGGTGCTGCACCGTCCGGACGCGCAAGGTCGACTGGCCCTGCCGACCGATGTGCTGCCGTCGCCCGCAGCGGTGGCCGCGGTAGTGCTCGGCCTGCCGGTCGTCGCGGCACTGGCCACCGCCCTGATGCTGCGTACGGTCACCATGAGCCCGCTCGGGGTGAGCCGCAAGGCCGCCCGCGAGCGCGGTCCGGGCCCGTGGGCCGGGCTCCTGATCGGGCTGGGTCTGGCCTCGTTCCTCGCGGTCCGTCCGGCCGCCGACCAGCTCAGGGGCAGGGATGAGCTGCTCGGCTGGCTGGTGCCGCTGCTGTTCGCGGTGGGTGCGCTCGCGGCGATGATCGGGGTGGTGATCGGCACCGGCTGGATCTCGTACCACTGCGGGCGGTTGTTGCGTCGGCATGCCCGCCGGCCCGCGGCGCTGCTCGCGGCGGGCCGGCTGATGGCGGACCCGTGGGCGGGCAGCCGCACCTTCGCGGCGCTGCTCGCCGCCCTGATCTTCGGCGGGGGTGCGGCCGCTCAGCGCGCCTACTTCGCCACCGAGGACCAGCTCGACCGGGAGCAGAACCGGCTCGTCGGGGTGGACGCCGGCGCTGACCCCTTCTATCTGTCCACCATGGATCTGGTCGATGCCGCGGTCGCGGTGGCCGTCCTGATCGCGGCGGGTGGGCTGATCGTCGCGCTGGTCGAGGGGATCGTCGCCCGCCGACGCGCCTACGCGGCGTTGGTCGCCACCGGGGTGCCCCGAGCGACGCTGAGCCGTTCGGTGGCCTGGCAGGCGCTGGCCCCGGCGGTGCCGGCGATCCTGCTCGCGCTCACAGTGGGCACGTTGCTCGGCCGAGGGCTCTTCGGGGAGGTGTCGACGGGCGTCTCGTCGACAGAGATCTGCGAGGCCACTGCGGCGCTCTGTGACGACCCGGCCACCCGCGAGCAGTACACCCGGATCGTGTACACCCCCGAGATCCAGCGAGCCGTTCCCGTACCCCTGGAGCACCTGGCCTGGCTCGGTGCCGGCGCTCTGGCGGCGGTGCTGGTGACGGTCGGTGTCGGCCTGCTCTTCCTGCGCGCCAGCACGGCCCTGGACGAGCTGCGCATGACCTGAGCCACCGCGCGTACAGCCCGATCAGGCGGTGAGCAGCCCGGAGGAGAGTGCCACCAGCGTGCCGACCACCGCCGAGCAGCAGCAGACCAGGAGACCGGCGACCACCGCGAGGATCAACCAGACCCGGCGATCCCGCGCCACCGCCGCGACGCTCGGCCGGCGCACGTCCTCGGCGGCCCCGCCGTCACCATCCGTGGTCCCGGTCACCCCGGAAGTCTAGGCCCCGACATCGGCCCGGGACCGGGAACGCCGGACCGCGCGGCCCACTCATGATCGCGCCCGATCGTGGAAGTGGCGCCCTCCCCGAGCCGCCGAGGGGACCACTCCCACCATCGAGCGCGATCATGCCGACCCGACGGGTCAGGCGCGGCCGATGCGGTCCAGGATCCAGGCGTTGATGAACGCCTCCTCGCGCCACGCGTCGTAGCGACCGCTCGGACCGCCGTGCCCGGCACCCATCTCGGTCTTGAGCAGGTAGTCGCCGCCCGGGGCGACCGCCCGCAGCCGGGCGATCCACTTCGCTGGCTCCGAGTAGAGCACCCGGGTGTCGTTGAGGCTGGTCACCGCGAGGATCGCGGGGTAGTCCACAGCGGTCACGTTCTCGTACGGCGTGTAGGACTTCATGTACGCGTACACCTCGGGGTCCTCCAGTGGGTTGCCCCACTCCTCCCACTCGGTGACGGTCAGCGGCAGCGACGGGTCGAGGATCGAGGTGAGCGCGTCCACGAACGGCACCTGCGCGACGATCCCGGTGAAGGCGTCCGGCGCGAGGTTGGCGACCGCGCCCATCAGCAGGCCGCCGGCCGAGGCTCCCCGCGCGACCAGCCGGTCGCTGGCGGTCCAGCCGGCCTTGACAAGGTGCCGGGCGCAGGCGACGAAGTCGGTGAAGGTGTTCTTCTTGGCCAGCATCTTGCCCTGGTCGTACCAGCGCCGACCCAGCTCGCCGCCACCCCGGGTGTGCGCCACGGCGAAGACCACGCCCCGGTCCAGCAGGGACAGTCGGGCCACCGAGAACCACGGGTCCATGCTGGCCTCGTACGAGCCGTAGCCGTACAGCTCGCAGGGCGCCGAGCCGTCCCGGGGTGTGCCCACGCGGCAGACCAGCGAGATCGGCACCCGGGTGCCGTCGTCGGCGAGTGCCCAGTCACGGTGCTGCTCGTACTCGGCCGGGTCGTACGGCCGTCCGTCCGGGCCGGGCAGCACCGGCTTCTGCTTGCGCAGCACCATCTGCCGCGTGACCAGGTCGTAGTCGTACACCGAGTCGGGGGTGACCAGCGACGAGTACCGCAGGCGGACCTGCCCGGTGCGGTATTCCGGGTTGGCGTCCAGACCGACGCTGTACAGCGGCTCGGGGAAGTCGATGTCGTACGAGTCGTCGCTGCCCACCGGCAACACCCGCAGCCCGGTGAGCCCGTCGGTGCGCAGCGACACGACCAGGTGGTTGGCGAAGGCGTCCACGGCCTCCAGCCGGGTGCCGGGGGTGTGCTCGATGACCGGCACCCAGTCGCCCGGCGCGTCCGCGGAGGTGAACGCGAGCGCGAAGTCCTCCGCACCGTCGTTGTGCAGGATCAGGAAACGGTGGCCGTGGTGCTCCACCGCGTATTCGACGCCTTGGCGGCGGGGTGCGATCACGGCCGGGGCGCCGGTCGGGTTGCCGGCGGGGATGACCAGCACCTCGCTGGTCACCTTGCTGTGGATGTCGATCAGGATGAACTTTTCCGACCGGGTCAGCTCCACGCCGACCCAGAACCGCTCGTCGTCCTCCTGGTGGACCACCACGTCGTCGGCAGCGGCCGAGCCGACTGTGTGCCGCCAGACCCGGTTCGGCCGCCAGGCGTCGTCCACTGTCACGTAGAACAGCACCGAGGCGTCGGTCGACCAGGCGGTGCCGTAGAAGGTGTCGGGCACCTCGTCGGGCAGCAGCTCGCCGGTGGTCAGGTCCTTCACGCGCAGGGTGAACCGCTCGTCGCCGGAGAAGTCGGTGGAGTAGGCCAGCCAGCGACCGTCCGGGCTGACGTCGAACGCGCCCAGCGAGAAGAAGTCGTGCCCCTCGGCCAGGAGGTTGCCGTCGAGCAGCACCTCCTCGCCGTCGAGCGGGGCGCCGTCTGCGCTGACCGGCGGCTCGACCTCCCCGTCGCGGACCGCGCGGCGGCAGTGCACCCCGTACTGCTGGCCCTCGACCGTCCGGGTGTAGTACCAGTGCCCGCCCTTGCGGGTCGGCACGGACAGGTCGGTCTCCCTGGTGCGCTGGCGGGTCTCCTCGAACAGCGTCGTGCGCAGCTCGGCCAGGTGCGCCGTACGCGTGTCGGTGTACGCGTTCTCGGCGGTCAGGTAGGCGATCGTCTCCGGGTCGTCCTTGGCGGCGAGCCAGGCGTACTCGTCGACGACGGTGTCGCCGTGGTGGGTGCGCTCGCTGGGCACCCGCTTCGCCGCGGGCGGGGCAGTCTCGGTGGTCACGGCGGCCACGTTACCGGCCGGCACCCGCTGTACGCCGGACCAGCGGCATCCCGATAGCCCCTACCACGGCTTTCGAACACATGTACGATGAGCGCCATGGCGGCAGCAGCGAGTTCCCTCGGCCGGTCCGGAGCCCTCGAAATCACCCGGCGGTTGGCGGCGATCTGTGGCCCGCCGTTCTCCCGGCCGGGTGGGCCGGCCGACGAGGTGGCGGGGCGGCCGGCGCGGTGGGTGGCGGTGCCGGGCGGCCCGCACGCCGCTGCCGAGGTGCTGCGGCTGGCTGCCGCGCACGACCTGGCGGTGGTGCCCAGAGGCGCCGGCACGAAGATCGACTGGGGTGCCACGCCGGTTCAGGTCGACATCATGCTCGACACCGGCCGGCTGGCCGGCATCGGTCACGAGCCGGTCGGCGCGATGGTGGCCGAGGTGGGCGCCGGCACCCCACTGCGGGCGGTGCAGGCCACGCTGGAGCGCACCGGGCAGCGACTGGCGATGGATGCCCCTTCACCCGGCGCGACTCTCGGTGGGGTGCTCGCCGCGGGCGAGGCCGGCCCGCTGCGCCACCGCCACGGCAGCCCGTGTGACCAACTGCTCGGTGTCCGCTACCTCGCCGCCGACGGTGAGCTGGTGAGCGCCGGGGGTGGCGCGCCCGGGCTCGACCTGGCCCGGCTGCTCTGTGGCTCCCAGGGCGCGCTCGGTGTGCTGGTCTCGGCGACCCTGCGGGTGCAGCCGTTGCCGGCCAGCCGACTCTGGGTGTCCCGCCCGGTGTGGACACCGCTGGAGGTGCACGACCTGGTCCGGACGATCCTCGCCGCCCGGCTGGAGCCGTCAGCCATCGAGCTGGACCTGCCCGGAGGCACGCCACGGCCGCGCACCCCGTACCCGCCCGGCCACCCGGCGGCCACCGCCCGGGAGCGCCACCCGTCGATGTCCGGCCGGGCCGGTGCGCCGTCCCGGGCGGGCAGCCTGGTGGTGCTGTTGGAGGGCGGCCCCGCCGACGTCACCGAACGCGCCGAGCGCCTGGTCGGCCTGCTGCACGGGGAGGCGACGATCGCCCACTCCGCGCCGACGTGGTGGCGTCGCTACCCGTTCGCACCCGGCGACACGGCGCTGCGCCTGGAGGTGCCGATCGGTGACCTGCACGCCGCCGTCTACGCGCTGCGTGACGCGGCCGGCACCCCGGTGCCGGTTCGTGGGTCCGCAGGGCTGGGCGTGGTGCACGCGGCACTGCCCGGCGCGATGGCCCCCGATCGGGTGGCGTCCATCCTGGCCGCCGTCCGAGGGGTGTTGTTGGCCCGGCAGGGTCGTTGCGTGGTGGTCTCCGCGCCGACGGCTGTCCGGAGGTCCGTCGACCTGTGGGGCGAGCTGGCCGGCCTGGCCCAACTGCGGGCCGCCAAGGAGCACCTCGATCCGGAACACCGCCTCGCCCCCGGGCGCCTCCCCGGCGGTCTGTGAGCCCCACCCGGGTCGGTCAGTCCATCCACCAGCGGTGCATGTCCAGCAGCGGTGGGGTGAAGCGGGCCACCAGCACCAGCAGAGTGCCGACCGCCCCGGTCAACAGCAACGCCCGGGTCGCCCGGGGCAGGGCCTCGCGCTCCCTGGCGACAACTGCCACCGCGACGAGCGCCAGCGGCGGCCCGAGCACCGCTCCGACCAGATAGAGCATCGCAACCGGGGCGTGCAGCCAGAAGAACAGCATGTCCTTCGGGTCGTACGCGCCGGTCAGCATCTCGGCCGGGCCGACGCCAGCGGTCGCCATCCGAACCAGGTAGGACAGCAGCACGGCGAGGAACCCGCCGACGGTCGCCAGTTGCGCGACGACGAGGGCACGGACCGCCGGCCGGGAGTGCGGCGTGGCCTGCGCGACAGTCGACATGAGCGTCAATCTACCGAGCGGCCCCGGAATCCGGCTGCCGCAGACGGCGGTCAGGTCGCGTCGTTGCGGAGCACCAGGATGGCGATGTCGTCCCGGGGTGGCTCGACCGAGAAGTTGATCGCGGCGGAGCGCAGTCGGGCGGCCACCACGTCGGCTGAATATCCGGCCAGGGGCGCGGCCGCGTCCCGTAGGCGGTCGGTGCCGAACAGCTCCCGGCCGCGCCGGCGCTCGGTGACGCCATCGGTGTAGAAGATCAGCGAGTCGCCCGGTGCGAGCGCGATCTTCGCGGTCGGCGAGGTGATCGTGTCGAGCAGGCCGAGTGCGGTGCCCCCGGTGCCGACGAACCCCGCGCCGCCCGCGCCGGCCAGCAGCACCGGCCGGTCATGTCCGGCCAGGTGCAGCGACACGTCCAGCTGGTCGCCCTCGCCCGGGCCGACCGCCGCCAGCGCCAACGTGCAGTACCGGCCGCCACCCCGCTCGACCAGCGTCTCGTTGAGCCGCGCCAACGCCTCCGGCAACGGTTTGCCGTCGCCGACGAGGACCCGGATCACGTCCCGGACCAGCCCGGTCACCGCAGCGGCCTGGACACCCTTGCCCGAGACGTCGCCGATCACCACCAGCCAACGCCCGTCGGGCAGCGGCACCACGTCGTAGAAGTCGCCGCCCACCTCGGCGTCGTCGCCGGTCGGGACGTACTCGGCCGCGAAGCCGATCCCGTCCACCAGCGGCAGCACCGGTGGCAGCAGGGACTGCTGAAGCGTCTGCGCCACGCGGCGACGCTCGGCGTGGATCCGGGCGTTCTCGATCGCCAGCGCGGCCCGGCGGGCCACGTCCTCCAACACGGCGACCTCGTCCGGGTCGTGCCGGTGTCGCTGGTGCCGCCCCACCGCCAGGGTGCCGAGCCGCTGCCCGCGGGCGATCAGCGGCACCGCGAAACCCTCCATCGGGCCGCCCAGGGGGATCTGTGCCGCGCTGCGGGACGCCTCGCGCAGGCGAGCCTGGATCGAGTCCGGCCCGGTCTCCGCCAGCACCTTGTGCAGTTGCGGAAGCATCGACTCGTCGGCGTGGCTGGCCGCTGCCAGCCGCAGTCGGCCCCACTCGTCGGTGGTGTGCACCGCGCACCACTGGCCGAGCCGCGGCACCACCAACTGCGGCACCAGCGCCATGGTCAGGTCGACATCCAGCGACTGGGCGAGCAGCTCACTGGCCTCGGCCAGGAACGTCAGCCACACCTGCCGGCGGATGTCGGTCCTGCGCAGCCGGTCGTTCTCCAGGTGCAGCGACAGCCGCTCGGCGGTCAGCACCGCCAACGGCCGGGCGTACGCCGACGGCGCCGCGTCCAGCTCCAGCTCCCCGGCGTACGGGCGGTGCACCGTCAACGGCACCCGGAGCAGGTCGCTGCCGGGGCGGGGCGGCCGACCGAAGCGGGCCAACACCTGACGGCCCTGCCCGTCGCCCCGGTCGAGGCGGATCGAGCCCCCGGCCGCGCCCACCATCTCGGCGACGCGGCTGAGCAGGTTGGTGGCGAAGTCGGGCAGCGGGTCGTCCGCGTACAGGTCGGGGGCGGTCTGCATGAGTTCGCTCATCGCGCTGGCGCTCGGCGTGGGCCCGTCCGCGCTGGTGGCAGGCCCGGCGCTGGCCGGGGTCGACCCGCCGGCCGCGGTGCCCTCGGCCGACGGCTCGGTGCCGGGACGGTCCAGCCGGAACCAGACGCCCTTCCCGGTGGGCAGGTACGTCGTGCCCCAGCGGCTGGCGAAGTGGTCGACCAGCAGCAGGCCCCGGCCCCGCTCGGAGACCTCGTTGATCTCGGTGGAGTCGTTGCGGGCACCGACGGTCAGCTCGTCACCGGAGCCGGGCGCGAAGTCGGAGACGGTGACGGTCAGCCCGATCTCGTCGGCGACGACCTCGATGTCCAACTCGGTGCGCGCGTGCTCCACGGCGTTGGTGGTCAGCTCGGTGGTGAGCAGCAGGGCCTCGTTGGCCAGCTCGTCGAGGTGTGACTCGGTCAACACCGAGCGGACCACGGCGCGGGCGGCGGCCGGCGTACGACGGTCTGCGGGCAGGCGGACACGCCGGACCGCCCCGTCCCGGGCCCCGGCCGTCGCGGGCCCCGCCTCGGCTGACACCCCCGTATCCTCCACCGTCCCCCTGCCGGGTGCCAAGCTGATCACCTTGTCGCGCCTCCCTCCCTGGCGGAGGAGCGCACGCACCGTATCAACGCTTCCAGTAGAGCAGGGGCCCCTTCCGGCCAGCGCACCCTTCACCGGTATGCGTCGCTCGGGCGGGTTCGGCACCGCTGCGAGGTCTGCGGCGGGCTGTGCCCTATCGGCCTCCGTCGAGCCGGTCCGGATGGCGATCCGGGCCACCTGGCGGGTCGCGCACCCTGGCACTACGGCTCGCGCGGGCACAATATGGGGTGCCGGTGTGTCCGCACGGACCGGCGCCCCCCGAGTTGAGCGAGGAATGATGACCACGGCGAAGCAGTCGGTGGCGGATCCGTCCGCGCCCGACCACGAGGCGCTCCTCGGTGAGTTGACCGAGGCACTGCGACGGATCGGTCGCGGCGACCTGAAGGTCCGGCTTCCCCGCCGCGCCGGCAAGGCGGGTGAGGTGGCGGACGCCTTCAACGAGGTGGTCTCGCTCCAGGAGCGTCATCACCTGGACCTGCGGCGGATCAGCCGGATCGTCGGTCGCGACGGCCGGCTCACCGAGCGGCTGGACGACGAGGGGCTGGACGGCTCCTGGGCGGAGGGGCAGCGGGCGATCAACTCGCTGATCGACGACCTGGGCCGACCGACCACCGAGATCGCCCGGGTCATCGTGGCGGTCGCGGACGGCGACCTGTCCCAGCACATGGCGTTGGAGATCGACGGCCGGCCGCTGCGCGGTGAGTACCTGCGCATCGGGCGCACCGTGAACACGATGGTCGACCAGTTGTCCTCGTTCTCGAACGAGGTGACCCGGGTGGCCCGTGAGGTCGGCACCGAGGGCAAGTTGGGGGGCCAGGCCGACGTTCGGGGCGTCGCCGGCACCTGGAAGGACCTCACCGACTCGGTGAACACCATGGCGTCGAACCTCACCGGCCAGGTGCGGTCGATCTCGCAGGTGGCGACGGCGGTGGCCAAGGGCGACCTGTCGCAGAAGATCACGGTGGGCGCGCGCGGTGAGGTCGCCGAGTTGGCGGCCACGATGAACTACCTCACCGACACGCTGCGGCTCTTCGCCGAGCAGGTGACCCGGGTGGCCCGCGAGGTGGGCACCGAGGGCAAGTTGGGCGGTCAGGCCGAGGTGCCGAACGTGGCCGGCACGTGGAAGGACCTGACCGACAGCGTCAACTCGATGGCGTCGAACCTGACCGCCCAGGTCCGCAACATCGCCCAGGTGTCGACGGCGGTGGCGCGCGGTGACCTGTCGCAGAAGATCACGGTGGCGGCGCAGGGCGAGATCCTGGAGCTGAAGGACACCGTCAACACGATGGTGGACCAGTTGTCGTCGTTCGCCGACGAGGTGACCCGGGTGGCCCGTGAGGTGGGCATCGAGGGCAAGTTGGGCGGTCAGGCCCAGGTGCGGGGCGTCTCCGGCACCTGGCGGGACCTCACCGAGAACGTCAACCAGCTCGCCGGCAACCTGACCAGCCAGGTCCGCAACATCTCCCAGGTCTCCACCGCCGTGGCGAAGGGCGACCTGTCGCAGAAGATCACTGTCGACGCCCAGGGCGAGATCCTGGAGCTGAAGAACACCGTCAACACGATGGTGGACCAGTTGTCGTCGTTCGCCGACGAGGTGACCCGGGTGGCCCGTGAGGTGGGCACCGAGGGCAACCTGGGTGGTCAGGCGCAGGTGAAGGGCGTCAGTGGCACCTGGCGCGACCTCACGGACAACGTGAACTCGATGGCGTCGAACCTGACCAGCCAGGTCCGCAACATCGCCTCGGTGACCACCGCCGTGGCGAAGGGTGACCTGTCGCAGAAGATCACGGTGGATGCGCGGGGCGAGATCCTGGAGCTGAAGTCGACCGTCAACACGATGGTCGACCAGTTGTCGTCGTTCGCTGACGAGGTGACCCGGGTGGCCCGTGAGGTGGGCACCGAGGGCAAGCTCGGCGGCCAGGCCCAGGTGCGTGGCGTCGCCGGCACCTGGCGGGACCTGACCGACAACGTGAACTCGATGGCGTCGAACCTGACCGCCCAGGTCCGCAACATCGCCCAGGTCTCCACGGCGGTGGCGAAGGGTGACCTGTCGCAGAAGATCACGGTGGACGCGCGGGGCGAGATCCTGGAGCTGAAGTCGACCGTCAACACGATGGTCGACCAGTTGTCGTCGTTCGCCGACGAGGTGACCCGGGTGGCCCGTGAGGTGGGCACCGAGGGCAAGCTCGGCGGTCAGGCGCAGGTCAAGGGTGTCAGTGGCACCTGGCGGGACCTGACCGACAACGTGAACTCGATGGCGTCGAACCTGACCAGCCAGGTCCGCAACATCGCCTCGGTGACAACCGCCGTGGCAAAGGGTGACCTGTCACAGAAGATCACCGTGGACGCCCAGGGCGAGATCCTGGAACTCAAGTCGACTGTCAACACGATGGTCGACCAGTTGTCGTCGTTCGCCGACGAGGTGACCCGGGTCGCCCGTGAGGTCGGCATCGAGGGCAAGCTGGGCGGTCAGGCGCAGGTGAAGGGTGTTTCCGGCACCTGGCGGGACCTCACCGAGAACGTCAACCAGCTCGCCTCGACGCTGACCACGCAGTTGCGGGCCATCGCCCAGGTGTCCACGTCGGTGACCCGGGGCGACCTGACCCAGCGGATCGCCGTCAAGGCGCAGGGCGAGGTCGCCGAGCTGAAGGACAACATCAACCAGATGATCGTCACCCTCCGGGAGACGACCAAGAAGAACGCCGAGCAGGGCTGGTTGGACTCCAACCTGGCCCGCATCGGCGGCCTGTTGCAGGGCCAGCGCGACCTCGGCGAGGTCTGCCGCATGATCATGACGGAGGTGACCCCGCTGGTCGAAGCCCAGCTCGGAGCCTTCTTCCTGGCCGACGACACCGACGGCAGCATGCGACTGCGGCTCACCTCCTCGTACGGGTACGTGGCGCGGGGCAACGACGTCACCTTCGGGCCGGGCGAGGGGCTGGTCGGGCAGACCGCGCTGTCCCGCCGCACGATCCGGGTCAGCGCCTCCCCGAACAGCCGGCTCACCCTGCGTTCGGGTCTGGCCGAGACGCCCCCGTCCGACCTGGTGGTGCTCCCCGTGCTCTTCGAGGGCGAGCTGCTCGGCGTGATCGAGTTCGCCAGCGTGTCGGCCTTCTCCGACCTGCACCTCGCGTTCCTGGAGCGGCTGGTGCTCACCATCGGCATCGCGGTGAACACCATCCAGGCCAACCGGCGTACGGAGGAGCTGCTGGCCCAGTCGCAGCGGCTGGCGCACGAGATGCAGGAACAGTCGGCGGAGTTGCAGCGCACCAACGCCGAGCTGGAGGAGAAGGCCACTCTGCTCTCCGAGCAGAAGGGCAACATCGAGACGAAGAACCGGGAGATCGAGCTGGCCCGGCTCGGCCTTGAGGAGAAGGCGCAGCAGTTGACCCGCGCCTCGGCCTACAAGTCCGAGTTCCTGGCCAACATGAGCCATGAGCTGCGTACGCCGCTCAACTCGTTGCTGCTGTTGGCCCGCCTGCTGGCGGAGAACTCGGAGCAGAACCTCAGCCCGAAGCAGATCGAGTTCGCCCGGACCATCCACGGGTCCGGCTCGGACCTACTGCGCCTGATCGACGACATCCTCGACCTGTCCAAGATCGAGGCGGGCCGGATGGACGTCGAGCCGACCGAGATCCGCTTCGCCGAGCTGCGTGGCTACGTCGAGCAGGCGTTCGCGCCGCAGGCCGAGGAGAAGAACCTGGACTTCCAGGTACGCGTCAGCAAGGATCTGCCGCCGGCGTTGGTGACCGACGCGCAGCGGTTGCAGCAGATCCTGCGCAACCTGCTCTCCAACGCGGTGAAGTTCACCGACAACGGTGCGGTGACGCTGCGGATCGCCCCGGCGGCGGAGAACGCGGTCTTCGACGTGCCGGCGCTGACCAACGCCCAGCAGGTCATCGCGTTCACCGTGATCGACACCGGGATCGGCATCTCCGACGACAAGTTGTCGATCATCTTCGAGGCGTTCCAGCAGGCGGACGGCACGACCAGCCGGCGCTACGGCGGCACCGGCCTGGGCCTGTCGATCAGTCGCGACCTGGCCCGGTTGATCGGCGGCACCATCACCGTGTCGTCCGCGCCCGGGCAGGGGTCGACGTTCACCCTGTTCGTGCCGCAGGTGCTGGCTCCGGACGCGGTGGTCGCGCCCCAGGCTCCGTCTCCGCAGCGCGCCGGTCTGCCGTCGTCGCTGCTGATGCCGCCGCTGGAGCTGTTGTCGGAGCGGCCGGAGGCACCGGCCACCCGCCAACTGGACGGCGCCACCGTGCTGATCGTGGATGACGACGTCCGCAACGTCTTCGCCTTGACCAGCGCGTTGGAACTGCACGGGATGACCGTGCTGTACTCGGACAATGGAGCGGACGGTGTCCGTCTGTTGGCCGAGCATCCGGAGGTGGACATCGTGCTGATGGACGCCATGATGCCCGACCAGGACGGCTACGAGACGACCCGCCAGATCCGCCGCAACCACCGCTTCGCCGACCTGCCGGTGGTGTTCC
Source organism: Micromonospora zamorensis (assembly GCF_900090275.1). Taxonomy (NCBI): domain Bacteria; kingdom Bacillati; phylum Actinomycetota; class Actinomycetes; order Micromonosporales; family Micromonosporaceae; genus Micromonospora; species Micromonospora zamorensis. The sequence continues at coordinate 6,599,780 of NZ_LT607755.1, forward strand.
TGACCGCGAAGGCGATGCCGGGTGACCGGGAGTCGGCGCTCGCTGCCGGGGGCAGCGACTACATCACCAAGCCGGTCGACCTGGACGACCTGATCGAGTTGATGTCGTCCTGGATCAACGGCAGCCGGACCGAGGAGACTTCGTGACCCAGTTGGCCAAGGCGCTGCTCGTGGACGACCGGCGGCAGAATCTGACGGCCCTGGAGGCGATCCTCCAGGGCCTGCCGGTCCAGTCCGTGGCGGTGGAGAGCGGTGAGGCGGCCCTCAAGCAGCTGTTGGTGGACGACTTCGCGGTGATCCTGCTGGACGCGCAGATGCCGGACATGGACGGCTTCGAGACGGCGAGCCACATCAAGCGCCGTGAGCGGACCAGGCACGTGCCGATCATCTTCCTGACGGCCGCTGACCGGGACGCCCAGCTCGCTCTCCGGGGCTACCAGGTGGGCGCGGTGGACTACCTGACGAAGCCGTTCGACCCGTGGGTGCTGCGCGCCAAGGTGTCGGTCTTCGTCGAGCTGTGGGTGAAGACCCGGCAGCTGGCCGCCCAGTCCGACCTGGTCCGGGAGCGCGACACGCAGTGGCGCAGGCTCACCGACGCGGTCGACGAGGCGACCACCCTGCTGCGGTCCGACGACGGGGAGGCCCGTGACCGGGCGGTGAGCATGTTGGAGCAGGCCCGCTGGGGCAACACCGCCTGACGCGGCGGGGCGGGTCGGGTCAGCCGGTGGGCTGGTCGTTGCGGATCATCAGGGCGCTGCGGAGGCCCGTGATGTCCAGGACGCGGATGAGGAAGTCACCCACGTGGGTCAGCATCAGCAGGCTCTGCGCGTGGCTGGCCTTGCGGCTGAGCACGACCAGGGTGCCCAGGCCCTGCGAGTCGCAGAAGGTGACGCCGCCGAGGTCGAGGACGATCTTCGGCGGCGGGTCGGCCAGCACCTCGTTGACCACTGTCGAGAGCTGCGCGGCCGTGAGCATGTCGATCTCACCGGCCAGGCGAAGCACAGCTTCGTCACCCGTCCGGTGTAGCGTGATGGACAGCTCGGCACGATCCACCCGGTCAGCCTAGCGCGATCCGACCGGTCCGGCCTGTTGAGGCCGCGAGCCGTCGCCGTCCAGGCCGAGCCCCCCGCATGTCGACGCTGCTGGCGGGTGCCGGCCACAGGTGAGCCTGGTAACCCCACCGCGGGGTGGCTGCTGGTGGGCCGTTCGTCGCTGACACAATGGCGGCATCGTGACCGACATATTTCCAGCCGGATCCGGCCGCTACCCGGCCGACGCGCCGGCCTCCGAGGCCCTGTTCGACCGCGCCCGCGCCATCGTGCCGGGCGGGGTGAACTCCCCCGTGCGCGCCTTCCAGGCGGTCGGCGGCACGCCGCGTTTCATGGTCCGTGGCGAGGGCCCGTGGCTGTACGACGCTGACGGCCGCCGCTACGTCGACCTGGTCTGCTCCTGGGGTCCGCTGATCCTCGGGCACGCCCACCCGGAGGTGGTGGAGGCCGTGCAGGCTGCCGCTGCCCGGGGCACCAGCTTCGGCACTCCCACCCCGGGTGAGGTGGAGCTGGCAGCCGAGCTGGTCGACCGCACCCCGATGGAGCAGGTTCGCCTGGTCAACTCGGGCACCGAGGCCACCATGTCGGCGATCCGGCTGGCTCGTGGCTTCACCGGCCGCTCCAAGATCATCAAGTTCGCTGGTTGCTACCACGGGCATGTCGACGCCCTGCTCGCCGCCGCCGGATCCGGCGTGGCCACCCTGGGCCTGCCCGACTCGCCCGGCGTGACCGGTGCGGCGGCCAGCGAGACCATCGTGCTGCCCTACAACGACATCCGGGCCGTCGAGGAGGCGTTCGCCGCCGAGGGCCCGCACATCGCAGCGGTGATCACCGAGGCGGCAGCCGGCAACATGGGTGTGGTCGCCCCCCGCGACGGCTTCAACCAGCAGCTCGCCCGGATCGCGCACGCGCACGGCGCCCTGCTCGTGGTGGACGAGGTGATGACCGGGTTCCGGGTGTCGCGCGCCGGGTGGCACGGCCTCGACGCCTCCGACGCCGACCTGTGGACGTACGGCAAGGTCATGGGTGGCGGCCTGCCCGCCGCCGCCTTCGGCGGGCGTGCGGACATCATGGCGCGACTCGCCCCGGCCGGCCCGGTCTACCAGGCCGGCACGCTCTCCGGTAACCCGCTGGCCTGCGCCGCCGGCCTGGCCACGCTGCGACTCGCCGACGAGTCGCTCTACCGCAAACTCGACGACACGGCCGCCGTCGTGGGCAAGCTGGCGTCCGACGCGCTGGGCGCCGCCGGGGTCCCGCACCGACTGTCGTACGCGGGCAGCATGTTCTCGATCTTCTTCACGGACGCCGACGTGATCGACTACGACAGCGCCCGCACTCAGCAGGTGCCGGCGTTCAAGGCGTTCTTCCACGCGATGCTCGCCGCCGGCGTCTACCTGCCGCCGAGCGCGTTCGAGTCATGGTTCGTGTCGGCGGCGATCGACGACGTCGCTCTGGAGCACATCGCCGACGCGCTGCCGACGGCGGCGAACGCGGCGGCAGCGGCTGGCCACGGGGGTTGACGTGCGCGCGAGGAGTGAGCCGGGTTTGCGAGCCCCGCAGTCGCAAACAAAGGGGGCACAGCGGTGAGCAAGACGGTGGTCCACGTGCTCCGGCACGGCGAGGTGTACAACCCCGACCAGATTCTCTACGGTCGGCTGCCCGGTTTCCGCCTCTCTGAGCTGGGCGTGCAGATGGCCAAGGCCGCCGCGGAGGGCCTGGCCGAGCGAGAGATCGTGCACGTGGTGGCCAGCCCGCTGGAACGCGCGCAGCAGACCGCCGAGCCGATCGCGGCCCAGTTCGGGCTCCCGGTCGGGGTGGACGAGCGGCTGATCGAGAGCGCCAACTGGTTCGAGGGCAAGAAGGTGTCGCCGGGCGACGGGTCGTTCCGTGACCCGCGCAACTGGTGGGTGCTGCGCGACCCGGTGACCCCGTCCTGGGGCGAGGCGTACCGGGTGATCGCCGAGCGGATGTTCGCCGCCGTGCAGGCCGCCCGGGTCGCCGCCGAGGGGCGCGAGGCGGTGCTGGTGTCGCACCAGCTCCCCATCTGGACGCTGCGCCGCTACGTCGAGCGCAAGCGGCTCTGGCACGACCCGCGCAAGCGGCAGTGTGGGCTGGCGAGCCTCACCTCGTTCCACTTCGACGACGCGAAGGTGGTGGGCATCGGCTACAGCGAGCCGGCCGCGCACCTGATCGCTCTCTCCGCGACCGCCCGGACGGCCAAGGGGGCCTGATGAACGCCCGGAGGTGGACCGCCGGTCTGCTCGCCGCCGTCGCCGCGGTGGCGCTGGTCGGCTGCACGTCGAAGGGGCAGGAGAAGACCTGCACGACCACCACCGACGGGATCTTCGAGTGCGCACCGGACCAGCGCTCCGCACCCCCGAAGGTCGCCGGTGAGCTGCTGCTCGGCGGCACCTACGACGTCAGCCAGGCTCGCGGGCAGGTGGTCGTGGTCAACTTCTGGGGTTCCTGGTGCGCGCCGTGCCGTGCCGAGGCGGACGACCTGGAAGCCGTCTACCAGGCCACCAAGGGTTCCGGGGTGAGCTTCCTCGGCATCAACGTCCAGGATTCGCGGGACAAGGCCAAGGCGTTCGAGAAGGGCCGCGTCACCTATCCGAGCCTGTTCGACCCGTCGAGCAAGACGGCACTCGCGCTGGACATCCCGCCGAACAGCGTGCCCGCGACGGTGGTGCTCGACCGGGACGGTCGGATCGCCGCGGTGATCCGGGCCGCCGTCAAGCAGGAGGGCCTGCAACCGATCGTCGAGCGGATCGCGGCTGAGAAACCGGCGCCCAACTGATGGGCGAGACCTTCCGGGAGCTGGCCCTGAGCGGGCCACTGCTGCTCGCCATCGGCGCGGCGGCGCTCGCCGGCCTGGTCAGCTTCCTCTCCCCGTGCGTGCTCCCACTCGTTCCCGGCTACCTCTCGTACGTCACCGGCCTGGCCGGTTCCGACCTCGAAGGCCGTGCACGGCAGGGCACCTCGTCGACCCCTGCGGCAGCGGAAGCCGCCGAGGCCAGCGACCGCGGAGGCGTCGCGGTCCGGGAGCGGATCGCGCGGGCCGGTGCCGTCAAGGGCCGGGTGCTCGCGGGCACGCTGCTCTTCATCGCCGGCTTCACCGCCGTCTTCGTCGCCACGGCGATCCTGTTCGCCGGCATCGGCCAGGTCTTCTTCGAGTACGAGCGGCAGCTCGAAATCGTCGTCGGCGCGTTGATCATCGTGCTCGGGTTCGGCTACCTCGGGATGATCCCCGCCCTGCAACGGGAGTTCCGGATCTCCCGGCTGCCGTCGGCCGGGCTGCTCGGCGCACCGGTCTTCGGCGCGGTCTTCGCACTCAGCTGGGTGCCCTGCACGGGCCCCACCCTCGGTGCGGTGATGGGCATGGCCACCGCCTCCGGGCAGAGCGACCGTGCCGTGGTGCTCGCCGTGGCGTACTGCCTCGGGTTGGGGATACCGTTCATCGTCTTCGGGTTGGGCTTCCAACGCCTGCTCGGGGTCTTCCGCGCCGTTCGGCGCAACAGCCGCTGGGTCACCCGGGTCGGCGGCGCCCTGCTCATCCTGATCGGCCTCGCGCTGGTCACCGGCGGATGGCAGAGCTTCGTGATCTGGTTGCAGACCACCGTCGGGGTGGGCGAGGTGAGCATCTGATGACGGTCGTCGACGACCGGCCGGAAACCGTGGCGCCAGCGCCACGCCGTCGGCCGAACCGCCTCCTGGCGCTGCTGCGCAACTCGTGGCGGCAGTTGACCAGCATGCGTACGGCGCTGATCCTGCTCTTCCTGCTCGCGATCGCGGCCATCCCCGGCTCGGTGCTGCCGCAGCGCGGGATCAGCCCGGAGAAGGTCAACGAGTACTTCGTCGACCACCCGGAATGGGCCCCCCGACTGGACCGGATCGGCGCGTTCGAGGTCTTCGGCTCGGTCTGGTTCTCCGCGATCTACCTGCTGCTGTTCACGTCCCTGATCGGCTGCATCACGCCCCGACTGCGGGACCACATCCGGGCGTTGCGGTCCCGCCCGCCGGCCGCGCCGAAGCGGATGGCGCGGCTGCCGCAGCACACAGTGCTGCCCGCCCCGCCCGGCGGCGCGGCGGCGATCGCCGAGGTGCTGCGCAAGCGCCGCTGGCGGGTGGAGGTCCGTGGCGACGAGGTCTCCGCCGAGAAGGGCTACCTCAAGGAGACCGGCAACCTGCTGTTCCACACGTCGTTGATCGCGGTGCTGATCAGCGTCGCCCTCGGCTCGTGGTACGGCTGGAGCGGCAACCGGCTGCTGGTGGCGGGCACGGACAACGCGTTCTGCAACACCCGGCAGCAGTACGCCGAGGCGAAGCTCGGCCCCCAGGTGGACAGCGCCGACCTGCCCCGCTTCTGCCTGCGGCTGGACGACTTCGAGGCCCGCTTCCTGCCGTCCGGTCAGCCGGAGTTCTTCAATGCCACGGTCACCGTCGACGGCCCGGACGAGCCGACCCGCAGCGCCGACTTCTCGGTGAACTCGCCGCTGCGCCTCGCCGACGCGAGCGTCTACCTGCTCGGCCACGGGTACGCCCCGGTGATCCGTTACACCGACCGGTTCGGCAACAGCCAGATCAGCGACGAACCGTTCCTCACCACCGGCGACATGGGGCTGACGAGTGAAGGGCTGGCCGCCTTCCCGGACGCGAACGTCGACCCGTCCACCGGCCAGCGCGCACCGGACGAGCAGATGGCGTTCACCGGCATCTACCTGCCCACCGCGCCCGAGCAGACGCCGTTCGTCCGCTCGGAATACCCGACCGAGCGCAACCCGGCACTGAACCTGGTCGCCTACCGGGGCAACCTCGGCCTGGACGCCGGCATCCCCAGCTCGGTCTACCAACTCGACCAGCGGCAGGTGCGGACCGGCAAGGTCCAGGAGGTCGGCACCAAGCTGCTCCGCAAGGGCGAGACCTGGAAGCTGGACGACGGCACCACCGTCGAGTTCCTGGGCACCGAGCGGTACGTCACCCTCTCCATCCGACACGACCCCGGCGCGACGCCACTGCTGATCAGCTGCGGCTTCCTGCTGGTCGGCCTGATGGGCTCGCTGTTCGGGCGACGCCGCCGGGTGTTCTTCCGGGTGGTGCCGGCCGACCCGGCGGAAGGATCTCCGACGGGCGGTAGTAGCTTGATGGAGGCCGGTGGGTTGCCGCGCACCGACTATCCAGGGTTCGCCGACGAGTTCGCCCAGCTCATCGCCGAGGTCAATGGCGACGAACGGGCGGCTGAGCGGGCCAGCACGGGCGCTGACTCCAGTGACCGGGCCGGCGTGCGAGAAGGAGCCGAGTGATGTCCGCACTCTCCGACAATCTGGTGACCTTCGCCATCCTGGCGTACCTGGTCGCGATGATCGGTCACGCCGTGGAGTACGCGTTGGGCAACGCGCGTACCCGGGTCGCCGCTGCGGCTCCGGTGCGCGAGCTGGTGGGTGCCGGCGGCGGCATCGTGCCGACGCCGCCCGCGCCCGTACCGTCGCAGCCCGGGGCCGACCGCTCCGCGCGACGGGCCCGCCTCGCCGGCCTGATCGGGGTGGGCGCCACCGCGGTCGCCGCCGTGCTGCACCTGGCGGCGCTGGTCACCCGTGGCCTCGCGGCCGACCGGATGCCGTGGGGCAACATGTACGAGTTCGTGCTCACTGTGACGTTCATCGGGGTCGCGGCCTGGCTGGTGGTGCTCTGGAAGCGGCCGTCGCTGCGCAAGCTCGGGCTGTTCCTCACGCTGGTGATGGTGCTGCTGGTCGCTACCGCCGAGCTGGTGCTGTACGTGCCGATCGTGCCGCTGGTGCCGGCACTGAACTCGTACTGGTTCGTCATCCACGTCTCGACCATCGTGTTCGCGTCCGGCATCTTCCTGCTCGGTGCGGTGCCGGCGGTCGGCTTCCTGATGCGCAACGGGTACGAGAACGGCAAGCGGAGCTTCCCGTACACCCTGGCCAAGCGGCTGCCCGCCGCGGCCGGGCTGGAGCGGTTGACCTTCACGCTGCACGCCTTCGCCTTCCCGATCTTCACCTTCGCGGTGATCGCCGGTGCCATCTGGGCCGAGGCGGCCTGGGGTCGGCCGTGGGGCTGGGACCCGAAGGAGACCTGGGCGTTTATCTCCTGGGTGGTGTACGCCGGTTACCTGCACGCCCGGGCCACGCCCAGCGTCAAGCGCAACGTGGCCACCTGGCTCGCGGTGCTCGGCTTCCTCACCATGCTGATGAACCTGTTCGGCGTGAACATCTTCTTCACCGGCCTGCACTCGTACGGTGGGCTGGACTGACCTGGCAACACGATGCGGGCCGGCCACTGATTCGTCAGTGACCGGCCCGCGTCGTTCAAAGGGCTTCGGTCAGCTCACCGTGACCGGGGCGATGTCGTTGCCCGGGTTGTCGTCCACCCGCGGGTAGCGGCCGTGTGGCTCGACCCTTCCGGGAGTGCCGGTGATGCGCTCGATCCGAAGGTCGAACGTGACCGTATGGCTGGTCCCGGCGAGGAACACGGCCTCCCGCCCGTTGCAGTACCAGGTTGCCGGGGCATCCGCCGTGCCCTCGTCACCGCCGAACGGCCAGCAGTCTGACGGATGGTCCACGACGGTGACTCCGACGGGTGGGGTGAAGTAGAACGCGCCGACGGTGTCGCCGGAGTTGGTGCCGTCCGGCACGCCCGGGCCCTCGTTGTGGAGGCCCACGGTGACCGGAACGGTGTCGCCGACGGCTCCGGTGACGGCGGCGCCCTGGGCGACGATGTCGAAGGCTCCCTGGACCTCCAGGTAGGTCCCACCGCCGGCGCCGGTCACCGTGATGGGGACTACGTCGAGCGGTGCACCGGCCGGCCGTAGGCGCAGTGCCTGGTCGGCGTCGCGGTGCTTGAACCTGACGCCGCTGGGGAGCGGCCCAGCGCTGGTCAGCGGCTCAACCATCTGGCCGATTCGCTTGCCGCCGAGGGTGGCTGGACCGACTGTGGTGAGAAACCCGCCCCGCAGCTCGTGCCGCTGGCCGGGCGCGAACGTGCCCCGCACGGTGCAGACGACAACGGTGGCGAGCACCTGGTCGGTGCCGTACCGGCAGTTGCGGTAGCTGGCCGGCACGAGGCCCACCGGGAAGCGCATGGTGAGCCGCAGATCCACGGCCGGCTGGTCACCGGCATTGACCACGGCCACCGGGACCGGGCGTGTGTCGCCCACCTCGACGCCGGAGACGTACTCGTCGACCATGTCGAGCAGGTCGGGCCCGGACCGCACGGTGACCGTCGCCTGCTGGGTGTACGCCTCGGTCTGCTCGCCGAACGCCGTGTAGTCGAGGGTGCCCGTCGCGCCGTCGACCGCGCCGGGAGCGGCCCGGAACACCACCGGCACGGTGCCGGTGAGCGTGCCGAACTCGTCGATGGCCGTCGGCGGCATCGGGCAGGTCACCGAAGTGCCCTGGTTGACGCAGAAGTCGGGGAAGCTGGCGGTGGCCACGCCAGCGAGGCCGGTCAGGTCGATGGTCACCCGAGGCTGGGTGGCTCCGGTGCTGGTCAGGGTCAACGGCACCGTGCGGCCGGGAGCGCCGGCCGCGCCGAGCGTCACGTCGCCCAGCCAGCCATTGACCCAACCCGGGTCGTCCTCGGCCGAGGCGGGCGTTGCCGCCGCGCCGATCATCGCCGTTGCGAGGACCAGCGTGGTCAGCCCGTGCACAAGCCTGCCACGCGTAACGCGCACAGATCTCATCGATCTCCTTGGTGGGGGATGAGCCGACCGGAAGAAGCCAGGTTTGCGGCACCCCGACCCGATCGGCATCCATGATCTTAGAGATCACCTGTGACAGTTCTCGATCGGTCGACCAGGTCGCGATCTTCGTCGAAACCGGATTCGGTCGGTGCCCGCCGCGCCGGTCGCCAGGCCCGCAACGTCCGCTCGACCTGGACGGTGACCTGGTAGGACACCTCCGGCAGGTCGGCCAGCTCGATCCGTTCACCACGCAGCGCCAGTTGGGCGTGCAGCTCCCGGGCGATGGTGTCGCGAAGCGCGACCAGCAGGGGCGACAACCCGTCCGGGTCGCCGACGACATAGGCGTCCGACATGCCCACCACCCTGCACCCGGCTCCCGCCGTTCCGCCACCGTGACCGCCTCGTTGATCCACTCGGTTTCCGTGAAATCGGGCTGTCCCAGCGGCGGGAGGCCCCGACTTCCTGAAAGTCGAGTGGATCTAGGCCGCGCCGCCGAACCAGCCCGGCATGTCGAGGCGGAACCAGTTTGCCGAGGCCATCGTGCGGAGGTCGTCTTCCATGGCGGTGACCCGTTCCGGGCCGAGGGTTTCGGACCACTGTGCGCGCAGCCGGTCGAAGATCTCGGCGGAGCGGCGTAGCCCGTCGGCGCCGTGCGGCGTCACCCGGACCAGCCGGCGTCGGGCGTCGGAGGGATCGTCGGCCCGCTCCAGGTAGCCGACGGCGACCAGCCGGTCGATCGTCTTGCCGGCGGCCTGTTTGGAGATGCCCAGCCGCTGGCCCAGCTCGGTGGCGGTGGTGCCGTCCGCGCCGACGGCCTGGAGCACGAACCCGTGCAGCGGCCGCAGCTCCGGATGCCCCTCCCGGGCCAGTTCGGCGTGCAGGTCGTCGATCAGCGTCCGGAAGCCCGCCAGCAGCAGCAGTGGCAGGTGGAACCCGGGGCGCGCGGGATCAGCGGTTGCCATGTTCGACAACCACGTTTACTATTCCGTCAACCACGTTGACTATCCTACGGGATGCGGCACCGACCCTCCCGACCGACGCTGCCGAAAGCAGGTAACCATGCCCGTCTTCACCGCTCACACCGCCGAGACCGCACCCGCTGCCGCCCGCCGAGCCATCGAGGGCGTACGCGGCCGGTTCGGCTGGCTGCCCACCCCGGTGGCGCTGATGGCCGACTCGCCACAGTTGCTCACCGGCTTCCTCGCCACCAGCGCGGGCTTCGAGCAGACCGACCTCGCCCCGCTGGAGCGGGAGGTGGTCATCCTGACGGTCTCCACCACCAACGAGTGCCACTTCTGCGTTGCCCTGCACACCGGCAAGCTCACCCAGCTCGGAGCGACCACCGAGCTGATCACCGCACTGCGCGCCGGCTCGGCGCTGCCCGAGCCGCGACTGGAGGCGCTGCGCCGGTTCACGCTGGCCGTGCTCGACCACCGGGGAGCGGTGCCCGACAACGAGTTGCACGAGTTCCTGACCGCTGGCTACCAGCCCCGGCACGCGCTGGACGTGGTGCTCGGCGTCGGCGCGTACACGATGTCCACCTTCGCCAACCGGCTCACCCGCGCACCGCTCGACCCACCGCTGGCCGCCCACGCCTGGACGCCCGCCGCCTGACCGGGGGCGCCTGCCAACCGCTGCTCAGGTCGCCCCGAGGAAGTCCCGCAGCAGGGCGAGCATCTCGTCCGGGCGCTCCTCGTAGAGCCAGTGCCCGCAGTCCTCGATCACCTCGCCGCGGACCGTGTCGGCGTACCGGCGAACCTGCTCGGCGACCTGCCCGCCCAGGCTCGCCGCCGCGCCGACGGCCAGCACCGGCATCGTCAGCTTCGTGGCCCGGTACGCCGCGTTGTCGGCGATGTCCTGATCGAACGCCCGGAAGTAGGCGAAGCTGGCCCGCAGATGCGCCGGGTCGCGTAGGTGGCTCGCGAACTCCTCGATGTCGGGGGCGGCGATGCTGCCCTTGCGCACCATCAGGGCGTCGGTGAACCGGTCCACCCAGAGCGACTCCCGTCCACGCACCAACTCCTCCGGAAGCCCGTTGCCGATCGAGAAGTACCCGAAGTTCCACACTCCCGGGCCGGCCGAGGTGAGCGCCGGGAACGTGTAGATGCTCTCGTCGGGGATCGGTGCCTCGGTGAGCACCAGTCGGCTCACCCGCTGCGGATGGGCGGCGGCGTACGCGTACGCCACCATGGTCCCCAGGTCGTGCCCGACCAACCGGAGGTCACTGACCAGGCCGAGCTGGTCGAGCAGCTCGTGCAGGTCGGCGGCGACGGTCTTCTTGTCGTACCCGCCGGCCGGGGCGTCGCTGCTCCCGAAGCCGCGCAGGTCGGGTGCGACCACGTCGAAGGATCGGCTCAACTCGGGCAGCAGGTTCCGCCACATGTGCCAACACTGCGGATACCCGTGCAGCAGGACCAGCGGCGGGCCACTGCCGCCACGGACGTAGTTCATGGAGATCTGGCCGACCCGCGCCCGTTGCTCGGTGAACCCCGCCGGAACCCGCTCCGCGCCCATCGCCGCCTCCGTCCGCCGGCTGTCCGCCGCCGGCTGCCCGGCTACCCGCTCGACCGCCCACCATGCCTGCGAGTTCTGCGCCCTGACCGTTGATCCACTCGCGTTTCAGGAAGTCGGGCCCTCCCGGGCCAGTGGACACCCCGACTTCCGGAAATCCGAGTGGATCAAGGTGCGGGCCGAGCCTCCTGACCGGCAGCCGACCGGGTCATCGCGAGTGTCACAGCACCCGGCCTGGGCCGTTCGGCACCCGGTGCGGGAGACTGGCGACATGGCGGCTCGTGGCTTCCCGTACACCGATCTCAAGGACTTCCTCGCGGCGCTGGAGCGCGCGGGGGAGCTGCGCCGGGTCGACGTCCCGGTCGACCCCACCCTGGAGATCAGCGAGGTGGTCACCCGCACGGTGCGGGCAGGCGGCCCCGCGCTGCTCTTCGAGCGCCCGACCCGGGGCGACATGCCGGTGGCGATCAACCTGTTCGGCACCGAGAAGCGCATGGCGATGGCCCTCGGGGTGGAGAACCTCGACGAGATCGGCGCGCGCATCGGCGAGCTGCTCAAGCCGGAGCTGCCGCAGGGCTTCTCGGGCATGATGGGCGGGCTCGGCAAGGTCATGCAGCTCAAGTCGATGCCGCCGAAGAAGGTCAAGACGGCCCCCTGCCAGCAGGTGGTCTACCGCGGCGACGACGTCGACCTCAACCGGTTGCCGGGGCTGCAGATCTGGCCGGGTGACGGCGGGATCTTCCACAACTTCGGGCTGACCCACACCAAGCACCCGGAGACCGGTAAGCGCAACCTCGGGCTCTACCGGCTCCAGCAGCACTCGCGCAACACCATCGGTATGCACTGGCAGATCCACAAGAACTCCACTGCACACCACGCGGTCGCTGAGCGGCTCGGGCAGCGCCTGCCGGTGGCGATCGCCATCGGCGCCGACCCCGCCGTCGCATACTCGGCCAGCGCGCCACTTCCGGCCGACATCGACGAATACCTGTTCGCCGGGTTCCTGAGCGGCGAGCGCGTCGAGATGGTCGACTGCCTGACCGTGCCGCTGCAGGTGCCGGCGCACGCACAGATCGTCCTTGAGGGCTACATCGAGCCGGGCGAGCGGCTGCCGGAGGGCCCGTTCGGCGACCACACCGGCTTCTACACCCCGGTGGAGCCGTTCCCGGTCATGCACATCGAGTGCATGACCATGCAGCGCGACCCGGTCTACCACTCGATCGTCACGTCGCAGCCGCCCCAGGAGGACCACGGTCTCGGCAAGGCCACCGAGCGGATCTTCGCGCCGCTGCTGCGCTTCCTGATCCCGGACATCGTCGATTACGACCTGCCCGCCGCCGGGGTGTTCCACAACTGCGCGATCGTGTCGATCCGCAAGCGGTACCCGAAGCACGCCCAGAAGGTGATGAACGCGATCTGGGGCGCGCACATGATGTCGCTGACCAAGCTCATCGTGATCGTCGACGAGGACTGCGACGTGCACGACTACAACGAGGTCGCCTTCCGGGCCTTCGGCAACGTCGACTACGCGCGCGACCTGCTGCTCACCGAAGGGCCCGTCGACCACCTCGACCACGCTTCGTACCAGCAGTTCTGGGGTGGCAAGGCCGGCGTCGACGCCACCCGCAAGCTGCCCACCGAGGGCTACACCCGCGGTTGGCCGGAGGAGATGCGCATGAGCCCGGAGGTCACCGCCCTGGTCGACAAGCGCTGGAAGGAGTACGGGCTCTGATGGCCGTCCTCGACGCACCGGCCGAGAAGCCGGGCCGGGTCAAGTCCTTCCTCAAGCTCGTCGCGATCGAGCACTCGGTGTTCGCGCTGCCCTTCGCGTACCTGTCGGCGTTGAGCGCCATGCAGGTCAACGGCGGACGGGTGCGCTGGTGGGACCTGCTGCTGATCACCGTGGCGATGGTCGGGGCGCGGACGTTCGCCATGGCCGCCAACCGGATCCTCGACCGGCGGATCGACGCGCGGAACCCGCGTACCGCCGGCCGGGAACTGGTCACCGGGGCCGTGAGCGTGCGGACGGCCTGGACCGGCGCGGCCGTCGCGCTGGTGGTCTTCCTCGCCGCCGCAGCCCTGCTCAACCCGCTCTGCCTGGTGCTCGCGCCGCTGGCCGTGGTGCCGCTGGTCGTCTATCCCTACGCCAAGCGGTTCACCAACTGGCCGCACGCCATCCTCGGGATCGCCCAGGCGGTCGGCCCAGTCGGCGCCTGGCTGGCCGTCACCGGCACCCTGGACGGCTCCTGGCCGGCCTGGCTGCTCGGCGTGGGGGTCGGGCTGTGGATCGGCGGCTTCGACCTGATCTACGCCTGCCAGGACTCCGAGATCGACCAGGAGATCGGCGTGCGCAGCGTGCCGGCCCGTTACGGTCGGCGCTTCGCCCTGCACGCCTCCACTGTCGCGCACGTGGTGACCTTCGGGCTGTTCGTCTGGTTCGGCGCGCTGATCGGCTTCGGCTGGCTCTGGTGGATCGGGCTGGTGCTGACCGCTGTGGCGTTCGGCTACCAGCACCTGGTGGTCACGCCGACCGACCTGAGCAAGGTCAATCGGGCGTTCTTCACCGCCAACGGGTTCGTCGGCATCGCGCTGTTCGTGTTCGCCCTGCTCGATCTTGTGGTGCGGCTCGGCCTGCGCGGCTAGGGCCGCTGTGGCGGCGGCAGACGGCGGCGGTGCGCTCGGCACCGCCGCCGTCGGCGTTCCGTCCAGGCACTTGTTCTATGAACACTAGAACAAGTAATCTTTAAGCATGCTCTTCCGCATCGACCCGTCGTTGGATGAGACGCTCTTTGCCCAGCTCGTCACGCAGGTCCGCCTCGCAGTGGCCCAGGGTGCGCTCCAGCCCGGCGAACGGCTGCCCGCCGCCCGCGAGCTCGCCGCTTCGCTCGACCTCAATGTGCATACCGTGCTCCGGGCCTACCAGCTGCTCCGAGACGACGGGCTGATCGAGCTACGACGAGGTCGCGGCGCCATCGTCACCGCCCGACCCGCAGCCGACCACGCAAAGCTGCTGGCCGCCATCGACGAGGTGGTGCGCGAGGCGCGTGCCCTGCGTTTCTCCCCGGAAGCCACCGCCACACTCCTCAAGGAGGCGTTCTCATGACCACCGGCACCGAGCCTGCCCGTGCCCAGCGCCGGCGCATGCGCCGCGTCGGCCTGACGGTCACCATCTGCGGGCTCGTGATCCTGGCCGTGGCCGCCGCCGTCGCCCTCGCCTGGCGTGGCGACCTGCCCGATCCGGTTGCGACGCACTGGGGAGCCCGGGGCACGCCTGACGGCTTCATGTCCCTCGGTGCGTTCCTCTGGGTCGGCTTCGGCCTGGGCGCCCTCCTGGTGCTCGCCTTCGGCGCGGTCACGACGCTGTGGGGGCAGTCGGCGGCGAGCCGCCGCATCGGCGCGGGGACCACCATCTGGCTGGCGCTCTTCCTGGCCCTCCTCCAGATCGGCACACTGCACGTCCAGCTTGGGCTGGCTGACGCGCGCGGCGCCGACGACATCGGCGCTGCGCTCATCCTGGCGACCGTTGGCTCGCTCCTGCCGGCCGTGCTCGTCGGCGTGCTCCTGCCCGGTGACCCGCCCCAGCCAGCCGACGCCCCCGTTCCGCCCGAGGCGTCCCGCGTCCCTTTGGCGGCGAGCGAACGGGCGGTCTGGATCGGGCACACCGGTGCCGGGCCGGGGATCGCCCTGGGCGCCGCGGCGATTGTCGTCCTGGTCACGCTCGCCGTCATCAGCGGCGTGTGGGGCCTGCTGATCGTCGCGGCCCTGCTGGTCGGGGTGTTCGTGGCGATGTTCGCCTTCACCGTCCGGATCGACGAGACCGGCCTGCTGGTCCGGTCGTCGGCCGGCTGGCCGCGCACCCACGTCCCCCTCGACGAGGTGCTTCGCGCCAGCGTTGTCCAGGTCAACCCGCTGCGCGAGTTTGGCGGCTGGGGCTGGCGGGTGGGCCGTGGCGGCCGGGTCGGCATCGTTCTGCGTGCGGGTGAGGGCCTGCTGGTCGAGCGGACCGGCGGGCGCTCGACCGTCGTCACGGTTGCCGGCGCTGGCACTGCCGCCGGGCTGCTCAACACGCTCGCCGACCGTCATCGGCCGACCCTCTGACCCGGTAGCCCTCGGGGTCAGCTCCGGGATGCCGAATACCGGGCGCTCTCCATCGACCAGTCGATCGTCCCCCGCACCGAGCGGGCGACTCCCTCGACGTGCGCGGCCACCGCCCGGTCCAGCTCCGGGCCGAAGGACGGGATCGTGGCCCGCAGCTCCATGAATCGGCCCATCGTCGTGCGCCAGCGGGCCACCGCCGCTTCCACGGCCCGCTCGTCCGGCAGGCGCTGCTCCCGTGCGATGGCCAGCACCAGGTTGTGCCCGCCCGAGGTGACCCTGTCCTTCTCCAACGACACCAGGTCGTTGAACCAGGAGAGCAGGTCGTTGCCGGTTGCCGCGAGCGCCCGCAGCGCCGGGTGGTGGTAGACGGGGTCTGGCAGCGCGTGACCGGTGACGAACTCGATCATGGTGTACGACACGTACGCCGCCGAGGTCGCCCGGCGCAGCGCAACGTATTCGGAGACGGCGGGGACGTGGCCCCTGGTCTTGTTCTCCGCCTCCGTCCGGTCGCCTGCCAGGTGGTGGGCGACCGCGTCGGCGAAGCGCTGCTGCCAGGGCGGGGGCATCCGGGCACGCGGCGCTTGCCACGCGTCCGCGAGCATCTGGCGCAGCGGTCCCCGGAACCCTGCCGTGTGGGCGCCGGGGCCGTGGCGCAGCACGTGGAGCACGCCGTCCCGCAAGGCAGCGACGTCCGCGCCGCTCGCACCGTGCGGCCCGTCGCAGGCGTCGTCGAGCAGGAAGAACCAGGTCCAGAGGGCGGCGACCGTACGCAGGTCGGCGGCGCTGGCGTCAGGGTAGAGCCGACCCGCGTACCAGGCGATGCGACCGGCATCCAGCCGGCGCAGCTCGTCGTCGTCCAGCGGCAGGTCGAAGCGGCGCACCCAGCCCGCCAGCCACTCCTGGGTCGCCTCGGCATGCGGCGAGCACCGCGAGGGAAGGGGACACTCGGCACGTAGTGCGCGGGCTGCCGCCACCGTCATCGGTCGTACCGTCCCTCCGGTTGCCGCACAGAGGTTTTCCCCCCATCCGAGCATGTCAGAAATCGGCTGTCGATGATGTCCGTCGCGGGCCGGGAGGACGGCGGGTGGGCGAGGGCGGGGGGCACGGCACGGCGCCCGGCCGGACCAGGCAGGCTGGGGGCATGCGCGAACCCTGGGTGGTCGGAGTCTCCGGCGCTTCCGGTACGCCGTACGCGGCGGCCGTCATCGGCGGACTTCTCGACGCGGGCGAGCCCGTGGACCTGATCGTGTCCCGCGCGGCACGACTCACCGTGCTCGACGAGACCGGCCGATCGTTCCGCGACGGGCACTGGGCCGAGGACCTCTCCGCCTGGCTCGACCGGGACCTGACCGGGGCGGATGTGCGGCACTGGCCGGCCGGCGACCTGGCCGCCGGGCCGAGCAGCGGCTCATACCGGGTACGCGGGATGGCCGTGGTCCCGGCCAGCACGGCAGCCTGCGCCGGGATCGCGATCGGGCTCTCCAAGGACCTGTTGCAGCGTGCCGCCGAGGTCAACCTCAAGGAACGCCGCCCGGTGGTGGTGGTCCCCCGGGAGACACCGGTGACCCGCAGCCATCTGGAGCACCTGATCGCGCTGCACGACGCGGGCGCGGTGGTGCTGCCGGCCAGCCCTGGCTTCTACGGGGCTGGCGCGGCCGCCACCGCCCAGCAGTTGGTCGACTTCGTGGCCGGCAAGGTGCTCGACGCGCTCGGCGTCCCACACACCCTGTTCCGTCGGTGGTCCGGGCAGCTCGGCGCGACCCGGACCTGAGCCGGCCTGATCCTCAGTCCGCCCCGCCGTGCCGCCCGGCGGTCGTCGGTCGTAGCGGGACGCGGACCGGACTGGTGTCCGGTCCGCGTAGCGTTGTCCGCACCAGTTCAGTACATGCCAGCGTTGGCCGGACCCGGCCCCGTGGATGCGGCCGGCCCCACATTGCGTGGCTTTCCGACCTCATCCACCTCGTCCAGCATGCCCTCCCCCTCAAGCAGGGCTCGCACCTCGGATTCCCGAAACCGGCGATGCCCGCCTGGAGTCCGGATGCTTCCTATCCGGCCGGCCGCCGCCCATCTAGTCACAGTTTTCGGGTCTACCCGAAACAGCGCGGCGACCTCACCCGGTGTCAGCAGGCGATCTCCAGTGTCCACAGCCCCCTCCTCGCGTCGACGAAGCCCCCGGCTGAACACACTGCCCCCGGCTGGTGCGTAGCCCAGAGCCGTCATGAGGGACGTATGGCAATTACAGCACCAGGGACATGGCCTGTCCGCCCAAACGCGAAAAATGCACTGAGTGGGGAGTTAGTAATGGTACTGGTGCTACCTCTGCCTTGACCGGCGGTTTGCGAACAGTGACTCACCGCTCAGTCCAACGGATGCCGAACGCCTCGCGTTATGCCTCAGCGGTTAGGGTCACTCTCTGTGGACGCCATCGACCTGAACCTCGTCGACCTGCTTCGCGGCAACGCTCGCCTCTCGTACGCCGAGTTGGCCCGACAGGTGGGCCTCTCGGCCCCGGCCGTGCACGAACGGGTCGGCAAGCTGGAGAGCAGCGGCGTGGTACGGGGCTACCGAGCGGACGTGGCCCCGGAGTCGATCGGGCTGGGCGTCACCGCGCTGATCGGCATCGTCGAGGACTCCGGCGCCGACAGCGACGACATGCTCGAGTCGCTGCGGGTGCTGCCCGAGATCGAGTCCTGCTACTTCATGGCCGGCGTGGAGTCCTTCCTGCTCAAGGCGCGGGTCGGCACGATCGCCGAGTTGGAGCAGTTGATCGTGCGGCTGAACCGCACCCCCGGGGTCGCCTCCACCCGCACCGCCATCGCCCTCTCCACGAAGTGGGAGAACCGCCCGCAGCCGGTCGGCCCGCCCACGGCCTGACCGTCGCGTACCCCTGGTGTCGCCCGGCCTGCCGGCGGTAGCGTGCGCCGATGACCCCGCCGGTACGTCCTGTGGCCGTGGTGACCGGCGCTGCCGGGGGCCTCGGCCGGGCCATCGCCACCGCGCTGCACGCCGACGGCTGGTCGGTGCTGCTCACCGACCTCGACCCGGCGGCGGTCGCCGCCGCCGCGGCACCCCTCGGCGGCTGGTCGGCGGCCCTGGACGTCCGGGACGAGGACGCCTGCGCCGCCGTCGCCGCGACCGCGGCGGGCCGGGGCGAGCTCGCCCTCTGGGTCAACAACGCCGGAATCCTGGTCACCGGGCCGTCGTGGGAGCACGACGGCCCGACCCGTCAGCGGGTGTTCGACGTCAACGCCCTCGGCGCCATGAACGGCACCCTCGCCGCGCTGGCCGTGATGCGCGGGCAAGGTCACGGCCACGTGCTCAACGTCGTCTCGCTGGCCGGGCTGATCGCCGCGCCCGGCGAGACGGTGTACGCGGCCAGCAAGCACGCCCTGCTGGCGTTCAGCCTCGGCACCCTGTCCGACCTGCGGATGGCCGGATACCGGCGGGTGCACGTCTCCTGCCTCTGCCCGGACGGCATCTGGACCCCGATGCTGCACGACCGGCTGGACGACCCGGGGGCGGTGGCCTCGTTCACCGGGTCGATGCTGACCGCGCAACAGGTGGCCGCCCGGGCGGTCCGGTTGGCCCGCCGACCCCGCCCGGTGGTCAGCCTGCCCCGCTGGCGGGGAGCGCAGGTCCGCCTGCTGGACGTCCTACCGGGGCTGGCCGTCGCACTGACCCCGATCGTCCAGGCCGCCGGCCGCGCAGGTCAGCGCCGCCAACACCGTCGGAGCACGCCGCCGGACCGGCGCTGACCACCGCTGGCCTGCTTGCTACGTTTCCGAGCGTGACTCATCTCGACCGCTGCGACGATGCCAGCCGGACCTGGGTGACGGAGGCGATCGCCGCCGTCGAGGCGGACGCGAACCGCTCGGCCGACACCCACCTGTTGCCGTTCCCGCTGCCCCGCGCCTGGGGGGTCGATCTCTACCTCAAGGACGAGTCGTCCCACCCCACCGGCTCGCTGAAGCACCGGTTGGCCCGCTCACTGTTCCTCTACGGCCTCTGCAACGGCTGGATCGGGCCGCAGACCACGATCGTCGAAGCGTCCTCGGGCTCCACGGCGGTCTCCGAGGCGTACTTCGCCCGGATGCTCGGGCTGCCGTTCATCGCGGTGATGCCGGCCTCCACCTCGCCCGAGAAGATCGCGCAGATCGAGTTCCAGGGCGGCCGGTGCCATCTGGTGGACGACCCCGCGAGCGTGGTGGTCGAGGCTCGGTGGCTGGCCGAGGACTCCGGCGGGCACTTCATGGACCAGTTCACCTACGCCGAGCGGGCGACCGACTGGCGGGGAAACAACAACATCGCTGAGTCGATCTACGCCCAGTTGGAGTTGGAGCGGCACCCGATCCCCACCTGGGTCGTGGTGGGCGCCGGCACCGGGGGCACCAGCGCGACCATCGGCCGGTACGCCCGGTACCGACGGCTCGCCACCAAGCTCTGCGTGGTCGACCCGGAGAACTCGGCGTTCTACCCGGCCTGGCTGGCCGCCGACTGGTCGGTGCGCAGCGGGAAGGGCTCCCGGATCGAGGGGATCGGCCGTCCCGCCGTGGAGGCGTCGTTCCTGCCCTCGGTGGTGGACCGGATGGTCCAGGTGCCGGACGCGGCGTCACTGGCAGCCATGCGTGCCGGCTCGGCGGTGCTCGGCCGCCGGGTGGGCGGCTCCACCGGCACCAACCTGTGGGGTGCCTTCGGCCTGATCGCCGCGATGCTCGCCGAGGGCCGGACCGGCTCGGTGGTCACCCTGATCTGCGACCCGGGCGACCGCTACGCCGACACGTACTACGCCGACGACTGGGTGGCCGCCCAGGGCCTCGACCTGACGCCGTATTTGGCCACGATCGAACGCTTCCTGACCAGCGGCACCTGGCCCGCCTGAGTCACGCGGGCGCGGTCAGCGCGGGTCGATTCGCTCGGCAAGCCCGGGGTAGCGCACCACGAAGCCGCTGTCGTCCAGATCGATGTCGGCGGTGAAGGTGCCGCTGGCGAAGCGCACCCGGCCCGGCCCGAGCCCGCTGTAAATCTGCTCCGCCGCCACCACCTCCAGACCGGGCAGCAGCACCCAGGCGACGGTGATCCGGTGTGCCAGGTCGGCCGGCTCGGCTGCCAACCCCAGCCGGTGGACCGGCAGGGAGTTGAACAGCGGTGAGCCGCTCAGGTCGACGTCGAGCGCGTCGGCCAGCCGGTCCGGGTCGTCGGTGCCCGGCAGGCCGGCCCGGGGGTGACCGGCCGCGACCAGTGCCGCGTCCAGGTCGCCCTGCTCGGCGGTGGTCACCCGCCACCGGTCCGTGGCTCGCTCCAGCTTCACCCTGCGCAGCCAGCCCAGCCCTTCGGCCTCGACCTCGACCCGGGTGGTGGTCCAGTCCGGCGCGGTGGTCAGCTGGTAACGGGCGGTCCAGGGGATCGGGTCCACGGCGAGCAGGGTGCCCCGAGCCGTCAACCCGTGACCGTCGTCGAGCAGCACCTGCTCGCTGCCGGCGGTGTCCGTCCGGGACCAGAAGATCGTCTTCGGCATGGTCGGCATGAGCCGGACGTTACGCGACCAGGAGGACATCGGCAGGGCATGCGCGAACGCCGCCGCGAAGCCTGGGCTCCGCGACGGCGTTCGGTGGATCAGTGAATCAGTGGGTACGCGCTGGCGGTCGCCCGCCGAACCCACGCCGGTCGTCACGCGGACGGTCCTCACGGGGCCGGTCGTCGCGGGGACGGTCGTCCCGCACACGGCTCTCCGGGCGAAAACCACCCCGAGTGTCGCGGTCGCCGAAGCGCCGGTCACCGGTCGGCCGGTCGCCCCGGCCGTCCCGGTCGCCGAACTGCGGGCGGTCACCGAACCGGCGCTCACCCTGCGGCCGGTCGCCGTAACCCCGGGTGTCCCGGTCGGCGTAACGCCGCTCGCCGGTCGGCCGGTCGCCGAAGCCCCGATCGCCGGTGGGCCGGTCGCCGTAACGTCGCTCGCCCTGGGGGCGGTCGCTGTGCTGGCGGTCACCCTGCGGCCGGTCGCTGTAGCGACGCTCGCCAGTCGGGCGGTCGCCGTACTGGCGGTCACCCTGCGGCCGGTCGCCGAAGCGACGCTCACCGGTCGGGCGGTCGCCCTGGGGCCGGTCGCCGTAGCGGCGCTCGCCGCCCGTGCGGTCACCGAACCGACGCGGACCGCCGGAACGGTCGTCGAACCGACGCGAGCCGCCGGAGCGATCGCCGTAGCCCCGGGGCTCCGCCTCGAGGCGAACCGGGACGCCGCTGGGCTCCCGTGCGCCGACCAGCTCGGCCAACGCCTGGTCGCCGACCCGGACCCGGGTCTCGGCCGGCGCGACGCCGGCCTTCTCCATCATCGCCAGGGTGGTGCGGCGCTGCTTGGGCAGCACCAACGTGGCGACCGCGCCGGACTCGCCGGCCCGCGCGGTGCGCCCTGCGCGGTGCAGGTAGTCCTTGGGGTCCTTCGGCGGGTCGACGTGCAGCACCAGGGTGACACCGTCGACGTGGATGCCCCGAGCCGCCACGTCCGTGGCGACCAGCACGTTCATGCGGCCCTCACGGAACTCGGCCAGCGTCTTGGTGCGCATCCGCTGGGTCTTGCCGCCGTGCAGCCCACCGGCGCGTACGCCCACCGCCGCGAGCTGCTCGACCAGCCGGTCCACGCCGAGCTGGGTGCGGGCGAAGACCATGGTCCGACCGTCCCGAGCGGCGATCGAGGCCGCCACCGGGAACTTCTCGTGCGGCGGGATCAACAGCATGTGGTGGTCCATGGTGGACACCGAGGCGGTCGACGGCGCGGTGGAGTGGGTCACCGGGTCGGTCATGAACCGCCGGACCAACGCGTCGACGTCGCCGTCCAGGGTCGCCGAGAAGAGTAGCCGTTGACCGTTCGCGGGCGTCTTCGCCAGCAGCTGGGTCACCTCGGGCAGGAAGCCCATGTCGGCCATCTGGTCGGCCTCGTCGAGCACCGTGACCTCGACGTCGTCGAGCTGGCAGATGCCCCGCTCGATCAGGTCGCCGAGCCGGCCGGGCGTGGCCACGATGATCTCCACGCCGCGCCGCAGCGCGTCGATCTGACGGTCGTACGGAACACCGCCGACAGCGGTCTTGAGGAAGATGCCGACGGCCTTGCCCAGCGGCAACAGAGCGTCGTTGACCTGCATGGCCAACTCCCGGGTCGGAACCAGGATGAGCGCGCGGGGGCGCATCGGCCGGGCCCGGTTGCGGGTGGCCAGCCGGGCGATCAGCGGCAGACCGAAGGCGAGCGTCTTGCCCGAACCGGTCTGCCCACGGCCCAGCACGTCACGGCCGGCGAGCGCGTCCGGCACGGTGGCCCGCTGGATCTCGAACGGGCTGGTGATGCCCTGCTGTGCCAGCGCGCGGACCAGCGGCTCGGGCAGGCCGAGGGAGGCGAAGTCGACCGGTGCGGCGGACTCGACCGGCGCGGACTCGGCCGGCTGTGCGGCGGTCGCCGCCGCGGTGCCGGCCTCGCTCAGAGCGGCGTCGAGCGGCTCCGAGGCGGTGTCGGTCGCCGGGGTTGAGTGGAAAACGGACGTAACGGTGCTGGGGTCAGCAGAGGTGGTCAACAAATGCCTTTCGAGCGGGGCGCATCTTCGCGATGGCCTGCCGCGGCTGTGCCGCCGGATCGCCCGCAAGACCGCCCATGGGCGCACACCACGCGCGCCGGGTCAGTGATCTATGCCAGTGTACGGCGGTCCGGCGAACCCGCCAGTCGGTTGTCCGGCGGTAGTGGGCGGACTCACCATCACGCCCGCCCGATGACTCACCCGCTGAGCGCGCCGCCGACCAGACCGTCCAAGGCGTCGCCGGCAAGCAGAACGATCATGACACTGATCGCGACCAACAGCCCCAGAGCGGCGGCCAGGACGATCATGACCTTGGCGTTGCTGCGCCGCTCGGACGGCGTGTCGGCCCAGCCCTGGGCCAGGATGTGCCCGGTCAGCGAGCCGGAATTCTCCACCGCGTTGGCGGGCATCGCGATCGTGGCGAAACCCGGCCCGTCGCCGCTGCCGTAGACGGTTCCGGCCAGGTCGGTGTCGCCGCTGTGTCGCCCACCACGAGCACCGGTCGTGCCCTGTCCGGAGCTGAACGAAGGGCCGGCGGTCCCTCCGGTGAACCGGGAGTTTCCGCCGGCGCTGCCCGTCGACGGGGGAGTGCCGACGCTGGACGGCGGCCAGCTCGGCAGCGCTGGCGCGGGCACCACCGGCGGTGCGGAGACGGGTGCCTCGGCCCAGCCGCCGCCCGCTGCGGGGCGGGCCGCCTGGGCGGTGGACTGCCATCCGGCCGGCGGTGCGGAAACCGATGCGCTCGCTCGTACGCCGGGCGTGTCGGTCATCGCCGGCGGAGGCGGAAACGGCGGCGCCGGCATCGGGCCCGGCGGACCCGGCGGCGCGGGCACCGGCGGACCGGGCGGCGGCACGGGCGGGCCCGGGATGGGCGGCGAGGGCGGGCCTGGCATGGGCGGCACCGGCGAGGGCGGCGGTACGGGTGGACCCGGGACGGGCGGAACCGGACCGGGCGGCGGCGTGGGTCGGGGCCCTGGCGTCGGCATCGGGCCGGGCGGGTACGGCCCCGGATCCGGCGCGGGCTCCGGCTCGGGCGGTGACGGTTGGGTCGGCCCGGGGCCGGGAGGCGTGGGTGACGGCTCCGGTTCCGGAGTCGACGGCTCCGGTGGCTGAGCCGGCTCCGGTGGCTGCGCCGGCTCGGGCGGCTCGGGGTTCACCGGTCCGGCTCCGTAGACGGTGGGCGTGCTCCCCCGGGAGGCCGGGGTGCGGATGGCACCGGCCGTCACCCGGCTGCTGCCGGGAACCGTGGCGCTGGCCCGGGCCGGCGCGGTCGAGTCGTTCCGCTGCCCGGGCAACGACACGTCAGCCGGACTGGCCGAGCCGGTCGCACGGTAGGTGGTGGCGGTGACCGGGGCGCTGACCGGCAGGTCACTGCGGAGAGCCCCGGCGGTGGCGACGCTGGCTCTGGCCCGTACCGGCGCGGCGGGTTGGTCCGGGCGGGCGTCGGCGGGCGCCGCCTGCCCGTGGCCGACGGCGGGATCGTCCGTGTCGACGCCGCTGCCGACGGAAGCGGCGTCGGCCGCGTCGGCGTCGGCGGGCGTGGTGTCGGCCGCGTCGGCGTCGGCGGGCGCGGCATCGGCGTCGGCGGAGTCGTCACGGGGGGACGGGGTGTCGTCAGTGGCGGCCGAGGCCGTGCCGGTGGCGGCCCGCGCTGTGCCGGTGGCGGCCCGCGCTGTGTCGCTGGCGGCCGAAGCGGTGCCGGTGGCGGCCGGGGCCGTGTCGCTGGCAGCCGGGTCAGCGGGAGGGCTGACCGGGGCGGCCTCGGTGGGAGACACCGGGTCGCCGGTGCCGAGCCCTGGCGGGTCGGCTTGGTCGACCACAGGGTCGACAGTCTCCGCCGGATCTTTCTGCTCGGCCATCTCCGCCCTCCGCGCCATGCTCGCACCCGGACTCGTGACGTCGAGTCGGATGTGCCTGGTTGTCACGGTGCCACAGATCGCCCCGACCGGACAGCCGGAGCCGGTCGTGGCGGATCAACCAGCGGTGCTGGGGCTGCCCGACGGGCTGTCGCCGCCCGACGCGCTCGTGGTGGCCTTCGGGGTGGTCGCCGGTGATGAGCTGCTCGGGGCGTTGGTCGGTGGCGGGGGCAGGGTCGTCGGCGTGTTGCTCGGGGTGGCTGGCGAGCTCGGCGAGGTGGTCTCGGTCGGCGTGGGCGTCGGCTTCGGCGTGGGCGTCGCGCTGCCGGTCGGCTTCGGCGTGGCCGAACCCGTCGGCGTCGGGGTGGCCGACTTCGTCGGGGTGGGCGTCGGCTTCACGGTGGGCGTCGGCTTCACGGGCGGCTTGCTGGGCGTCGTGACCGGCGGGGTCGGGATCGACACGATCGGTCCCGGCACCGCGCCGATGACCCGGGTCGCCGCGTACAGGCGGGACCAGCTGACGACCGAGATCTTGACGACGTCGCCGGTGGTCGGCGCCTGCACCATCTTGCCGTTGCCGATGTACATGCCGACGTGGTGGATCGTCGTCCAACTGCTGCCGGAGGCGAAGAAGAGCAGATCGCCGGGGAGTAGCGCGCTCTGCGGCACCGTCCGGGCCCGGGTGGCGGCGTACTGGTCGCGGGAGACCCGGGGCAGGTCGAAGTAGTCGGCGCCGGGAGACCGGTACGCCGCCCACATCAGACCCGAGCAGTCGAACTGGTTCGGCCCCTCCTCGGACCACTTGTACGGGTCGCCGAGCTGGGCGAGCGCGTACCGGACCGCGGCAAGTGCCCGCGGGTGGGCGGCCATGCCGCTGATGTTCTGGTTGGAGACGTAGCCGGCGCCGATCTGCTGCTCGGCGGCCTCCTGCTGACGCTCGATCTCGATCAGCTGTGTGGCGTTGTCGCGGCGCAACTTGAGCAGGCTCGCCTCGGCCGTGCGGAGCGACGCCTCGCCGGCGGTGAACTCCGCCTCGACGGAGTCGACGCGGATCTTGGCGGCGGCGTGCGCCTGGTAGGCGAGCTGCTCGTTGCTGCGGGCCCGGGACAGCTCCCCGGCCACGCCGGTGGTGCCGCCGTCGACCTTCTGGCCCCGGGTGATCTGCTGGAGGCGGTTCAGCTCGCGGATGTCCTGGGCGAGGTCGCTGTCCGGCAGCGCGGCAGCTGCCTTTACGGCGTCGGCGGCGGCCGCGTCGGCCGCCTGCTGGGCCCGGAGCAGGGCGTCCTGCGCGGTTGCCAGTGTCTTGCCGGCCGCGTCGAGCTGCGCCTTGGCGTCGACGCGTTTCTGCTTGGTCAGCAACAGCGTCTCGCCGAGCGCGCCGACCTGGGCCTCGCCGGCGGAGATGGCGGCGGCCAGCGGACCCGTGCCCACGTTGACCACCGGCGGGACCGGGACACCGGCGACGGGAGCGCCACCGGGCAGTTGAAGCGCACCGGTCACCGCGGGGCGGGAACCGGTGTCCGGCACGGTGGTCGGCAATCCGGGCTCGGCGTACGCGGGGGTGGACAGCACGGCCGCGGCGATCGCGCCGAGCAGGGCGGCCCAAAGCTTCGGACGCAGCACCGGCGAGATCACCGGGTTCCGTCGTCGCTGCCGTCGCCCGCGCCCGCTGTCGACCATTCCGCTCCCCGTCCCGCAGTCCGTCACCGCGCTTGGTGGGCGCGGCGGTCGGGACGGTACCAGTGTGTGGTTCCGCCCCGTTCTGTCTTACCGCACGACGGCAGTGATGTCGATGCATCTCCGGGTTACAGGAGGCTGAGAGTCTGGTGAAGTGGATCGCTGCCGGCGACCGTGCCGCCGTGGCTGTCGGCGTCCCGACGTACGCTCGACGAGGACCGCAGGTGGAAGGGACGTGCCATGGACGCCGGACTCAAGCGTGAGCTCGAAGCGAAGGTGTACGCCGGTGAGCGGCTGACCCGGGAGGACGGGGTCGCCCTCTACGACAGCGACGACCTGACGTGGCTGGGCCGGTTGGCGCACCACAAGCGCACCGAGCTCAACGGTGACCGGGTGATGTTCAACGTCAACCGGCACCTCAACCTGACCAACGTCTGCTCGGCGTCCTGTGCGTACTGCTCGTTTCAGCGCAAGCCGGGCGAGAAGGACGCATACACGATGCGCATCGACGAGGCGGTTCGCAAGGCCAAGGAGATGGAGGATGAGCAGCTCACCGAGCTGCACATCGTCAACGGCCTGCACCCGACCCTGCCCTGGCGCTACTACCCCAAGGTGTTGCGCGAGCTGAAGGCGGCGCTGCCGAACGTCAAGCTCAAGTGCTTCACGGCGACCGAGGTGCAGTGGTTCGAGAAGATCAGCGGTCTGAGCGCCGACGAGATCCTCGACGAGCTGATGGACGCCGGTCTGGAGTCGCTGACCGGCGGTGGCGCGGAGATCTTCGACTGGGAGGTCCGGCAGCACATCGTCGACCACGCATGCCACTGGGAAGACTGGTCGCGCATCCACGCCCTGGCGCACCGCAAGGGCATGAAGACCCCGGCGACGATGTTGTACGGCCACATCGAGGAGCCCCGGCACCGGGTCGACCACGTGCTGCGGCTGCGTGAGCTCCAGGACGAGACCGGGGGCTTCGCGGTCTTCATCCCGCTGCGCTACCAGCACGACTTCGTGGACTCGGCGGACGGCAAGATCCGTAACCGGATCCAGGCGCGCACCACGATGGCCTCGCCGGCCGAGTCGCTGAAGACGTTCGCCGTCTCCCGGCTGCTCTTCGACAACGTGCCGCACGTCAAGAACTTCTGGGTGATGCACGGGCTGTCGGTGGCCCAGCTCTCGCTGAACTTCGGCGTGGACGACCTGGACGGCTCCGTCGTCGAATACAAGATCACGCACGATGCCGACTCGTACGGCACCCCGAACACGATGCACCGCGAGGACCTGCTGCACCTGATCTGGGACGCCGGGTTCCAGCCGGTCGAGCGGGACACCCGCTACAACGTGGTCCGGGAGTACGACAAGGCCCCGTCGCTGGCCGAGCGGCGCGCCGAGCCGCAGCAGGTCTGGGCCTGAGCCACCACGTACCCTCGCAGTCGATGACCGAGCAACGCGAACCTGAGCAGCAGAGTGGGTTTCCCCGCCGGGACGCCGAGGGGCGCATCCGTACCCTCGGCGATCTGCTCGGGGTGTGCCTGGCCGGCCTGGTCATCGGTGTGCTGGCGTTGGTGTTGTTCGACTGGGCGTTCGCCTCGATCGGCGCCGGTGATTTCGGGCACACCAACGGCTGGCTGGCGGTGATCCTGCCGGCGTGGCTGTTCTGGGACGACTTCCGGGCCTGGGGGTTCGGCGCGGCCCGGGTGGTGGCTGCGCTGGTCGCCGCCGCAGTCGGGGTGTTCGTCGGGCTGCTGATCGCCGGTCTGGGCTCCGGGTTGCCACCGTTGCTCTCCGGCGCGTTGGCGGCGGCGGCGTTCACTGTGGCGTACGCGGCCCTCTGGTTCCCGGGCGTCCGCTGGCTGGCCCGCCGAACCGGCTGACCGCGACCGCCCGCCGGGCGGATCGACCCTCCCGCCGACATCGGCGGGCGACGGAGAGAACGGAGTGGTACGGGTGAGCGCCGCGCTCAAGTACACGCTGGGCCGGATCGGGCTGTTCGTCGCCGTGCTGGCGGGCCTCTGGCTGATCGACATGAACGTGTTCCTGAAGCTGATGTTGGCGCTGGCCTTCTCCGCCGCGCTCTCCTTCTTCCTGCTGCGCGGTTGGCGGGACGAGATGGCCGAGGAGATGGGCACCGCCGCAGAGCGCCGGCGCACCGAGAAGGAGCGCCTCCGCAGCGCCCTGGCCGGCGAAGACAGCCCCAACCCCAACCCCACCCGCCCGGCCGAAGGCCCGGACACTCCGCGTTGATCAAGAGGTTTGCGTCACGGAACTGGGTTCCGGTGACGCAAACCTCTTGATCACCCGCGTTGAGCGGGGCGGCGCGGGGCCGGGTGGCAGGGGCCGGGTGGCAGGGGTTGGTGGGTTACCAGTTGGTGGAGCCGGGGACCTTGGGCCAGGGCTTCGAGGTGGGCTTGATCAGGTACGCGATGCCGCCGGAGCCGCCGGAGACGCCGCCGCTGGCGTTGGTGCGCTTGGTCCGCAGCCAGATCTGCTCGAACTGCGCGCGCTTGTAGACGTTGCGCACCACGTCGTTGCTGGACGATGCCGGGTCGTTGACGATCACGTCGCCGTCGGCGGTGAAGCCGACCACCACGAACAGGTGCCCGGAGGTGCCGTAGTTCGCCCCGTCCAGCTCACTGGCGAGGAAGGACTGGCTGGTCACGACGGGGATGCCGGCGGCGATGAAACGCTCCAGCTCGTCCAGCGAGTGCAGTCGGGTCACCCGACCCTCCAGCCCCGGGAAGCTGGCTGCGTACGCGGTGTTGAACGGCCAGTTGCCGGCGCCGTCGTACGCGTAGTCGTAGGTCATCCGGGCCGCGTGGTTGACCGTCGGGTCGGGGTAGGTCGGGTCCACCCAGGAGGTGTCGGCCTCCGAGGGCTTGCGACCCCAGTACTCGACCACCATCTCGGTGGAGGTGGGTGAGCACCAGGCCTCGCCGCCGCCGTCGTACTCGGGGTAGTGCCCGGAGTGCACGTTCTGCGAGTAGCGCGGCACCGGCAGCTCGACGCCCCAGGCGATGTGCCCGGCGCTCGGGGTCACGGTGAACCGGTCCGGCACTGTGGAACTCATCGCGCCGAGCATCCGCACCACCGGTGCGGCTGTCTGCCCGGGTGCCCGGTAGAGGGTCAGCCGCAGCTGGTACGACCGCAGCAGCACCCCGGCGGTGGCGTCGTCGATGCTGAAGGTGTCGGTCCAGATCGTCGACCAGGGGTCACCCTGCCGGTTGACGCTGGTCCGCTTGATGTCGGTGTCGCCGGACGCCCAGCGACCCATGACATACCACGGGGTCTGGTCGCCGCTGGTGTAGCTGCCCTGCATCTCCACCTGGATCCAGGTGCCGGCGGGGGTTTCCGCGTTCCAGGAGGCGATCAGCTCGCTGGCGTCGAACCCGACCCGGGTCACCGGTGAGGTCCAGGTGCCGTACTCCCAGGTGCGGGTGGTGCCGGTGTGCGGGTCGGCGTACTCGGTGGTGCCGGCCGGACGGGCCAGGGTGAGGCCCGCTCGGGCGCCGGGCACCACGCGGGTGCCGGACCGGCTGCCCCGGTGCCAGTCGGCGGGCCCGGACCAGTCCTGGAAGGTGATCTGCTCGTCGTGGGTGGCGGCGGGCGGGCGGGCCGCCGTCGCTGGCGCGCTGGTGGCGAGCAGGGTGAGCGCGGTGACGCCGGCGAGGGCGGCCGCGTGCAGGCGGGATCTGGCCATGGGTGCTCCGCGGTGTCGAGAGGGGCATCGTCGCTGGTCAGTTTCCCGCTTGGAGGGAAGTTTCGCCAGATGTTCCTGAGTGGAAAATCATTGCCGCCGGGATGATCGGCTCGGGATGGACAAGGCAGCGAAGGATATTGATATGACCATGTGACAGGTGGTGAAGTGTGCTTCACCGAGCGGGATCTCCCGCCGATCAAGGAGGTAGTTGATGGCCCTCCGCACGCCCATCCCTCTCCGCCGCGTCCTGGTGCTCGCCGTCGTCACCGGGCTGGGCATCGTCACCGTCGCCGCCGGTCCGGTCGCCGCCCGACCCGCACCGGACCGGTCCACCGAGCCGGCCGCCGCCAGCTACCGGGTGCTCGGCCCCCGGACCCTCGCCGACCGCAACGCGGTGGCCCGCACCGGAGCCGCCATCGACTACTCCGAACACGGAGTCCTGCACATCTCGGCGACCGCGGGTGAGGCCGCCGAGATCGGCAAGCTCGGCTTCCGGCTGGAACCGCTGGCCCCGCCGCCCAACGCCGAGCGCGGCGCCGGCGAGATCGGCACGATGGCCTTCCCGCCCGCCGACTCCAACTACCACGACTACGCGGAACTGACCGCCGTCGTGAACCAGGTCGTCGCCGACCATCCGGCGATCGCCCGCAAGATCAGCATCGGTTCGTCGTACGAGGGCCGCGACCTGATGGCGGTGAAGATCTCCGACAACGTCGGCACCGACGAGAACGAGCCCGAGATCCTGTTCAACTCCCAACAGCACGCCCGTGAGCACCTGACCGTCGAGATGGCGATCTACCTGCTCAACCTGTTCACCGACAGCTACGGCTCCGACTCCCGGATCACCAACATCGTCAACGGCCGGGAGATCTGGATCGTGCCGACGGTCAACCCGGACGGCAGCGAGTACGACATCGCCACCGGGTCGTACCGGTCCTGGCGCAAGAACCGGCAGCCCAACAGTGGTTCGTCCAACGTCGGCACCGACCTGAACCGCAACTGGTCCTACAACTGGGGTTGCTGCGGCGGCTCGTCCGGCACCACCTCGTCGGAGACCTACCGGGGGCCGTCGGCGTTCTCCGCACCCGAGACGCAGGCGCTGCGCAACTTCGTCAACGGTCGGGTGGTCGGTGGCGTGCAGCAGATCAAGGCCAACATCGACTTCCACACGTACTCGCAGCTGGTGCTCTGGCCCTACGGCTACACGACGGCGAACACCGCGACGGGCATGAACGCGGACCAGTACAACACCTTCGCCACCATCGGCCAGCAGATGGCGGCCACCAACAACTACACCCCGGAACAGTCCAGCGACCTCTACATCACCGACGGGGACAGCCTCGACTGGATGTGGGCCACCCACAACATCTGGGCGTACACCTTCGAGATGTACCCGGGCTCGTCCGGCGGTGGCGGCTTCTACCCGCCCGATGAGGTCATCCCAGCGCAGACCTCGCGCAACCGGGAGGCGGTGCTGCTGCTGAGCGAGTACGCCGACTGCCCGTACCGGGCCATCGGCAAGCAGGCGCAGTACTGCGGCAGCGGCGGTGGCGGCACCACGGTCTGGTCGGACACCTTCGAGACCGCCACCGGCTGGACCATCAACCCGTCCGGCACCGACACCGCCACCCTCGGCGCGTTCGAGCGGGGCGCCGCCCAGGCGACCACGTCCTCCGGCGCCAAGCAGCTCACCCCGTACGCCGGATCCAACGACCTGGTCACCGGCCGGCTCGCCGGTTCGGCGGCCGGTGACTACGACGTCGACGGCGGCGTGACCAGTGCCAGGTCCCCGGCGGTGACCCTGCCGTCGTCCGGCACGCTGAGCCTCTCGCTGGCCTGGTACCTGGCGCACGGCTCGAACGCCTCGTCGGCGGACTACCTGCGGGTGAGCGTGGTGCACAACGGCGGCACCACCGCGCTGCTCACCCAGGCTGGCGCGGCGACCAACCGCAACGGGAGCTGGGCGGTGGCCAACCTCAACCTCACCCCGTACGCCGGGCAGTCGGTCCGCATCCTCGTTGAGGCGGCGGACGCCTCCGGCGCCAGCCTGGTAGAGGCGGCTGTGGACAACGTCACCATCACGTCCTCCTGATCGGGTGGGGCCCCGCTCCGCCCCGCGGGGCCCCACCACCCGTTTCCGAACACCACCAACTCGGACATACGCCCTCCGACGGTCACCGTGTGACGGTTCCGGGGGATCGACTCGCGGCGATCGGCGCGTGATCGATCCGGCACGTCCCGGCGGTGCGCTACCGTCTTACCGACCAGTCCGCAGCGAAGCCGGTGCGAAACCCGGCGCTGTCCCGCAACTGTGATGCCCCACCCGACGGTGGGGACGAGCCAGGTCGCCTGCGGATCGGTCGCGAAACGCGCTCTCGAGGAAGGGCGCCTCGTGGGCGGGCGTACGAAAGTCCTGTCGGCGAAGCACCACACTCCTCGACCGACAGGAGGCCCCATGTTCAGACGTACCCCTCGGCTCTTCGCCGCGACCCTCGCGGTCGCCGCGCTGGCCCTCGCCGCCTGCGCCGAGAAGGCCGACGACAAGCCGACCACCGGCACCGCGGCCGCCGCCTACCCGGTCACGGTCGGCACGCTCACCCTCGACAAGCGCCCCGAGAAGATCGTCGCGCTGTCGCCGACCGCCACCGAGATGCTCTTCGCGATCGGTGCCGGCCCGCAGGTGACCGCCGTCGACGACCAGTCCAACTATCCGGCCGACGCGCCCAAGAGCGACATCTCCGCCTTCCAGCCGAACGCCGAGGCGATCGCCGGCAAGAACCCCGACCTGGTGGTGCTCTCCGACGACCGCAACAAGATCGTCGAGCAGCTCGGCAAGCTGAAGATCCCGGTGTACCAGACCCCGGCGGCCACCACGCTCGACGACACGTACCGGCAGATCACCGAGCTGGGCACGCTGACCGGGCACGCCGACCAGGCCACCGACGTCGCCAGCCGGATGAAGGACGACATCGCCAAGCTGGTCAAGGACGTGCCGCAGCGCGCAGAGAAGCTCACCTACTACCACGAGCTGGGCCCCGAGCTGTACAGCGCGACCAGCAAGACCTTCATCGGCACGCTCTACAGCCAGATCGGTCTGACCAACATCGCCGACCCCGCCGACGCGGACGGCAAGAGCGCCGGCTACCCGCAGTTGTCCCAGGAGTTCATCGTCAAGGCCAACCCGGACTTCGTCTTCCTGGCCGACTCCAAGTGCTGCCAGCAGAACGCCGACTCGGTCAAGGCGCGCAGCGGCTGGTCCGGGCTCACCGCGGTGAAGAACAGCCAGGTGATCGCACTGGACGACGACGTCGCCTCCCGCTGGGGGCCGCGGGTCGTGGACCTGCTCCGGGTCATCATCGACGCGGTCGCCAAGGTGCCCGCGTGACCGTCGTCCGTCGGTGACCGGGCCGCTTCCCGCGGCCCGGTCCGCCGGACCGCCGTCCACGCCGCGCCCCGCCGGGCTGCCGTCAAGGGCCCGGCCCGCCGGGCTGCGCAAGCGGTGGCTGGTCGCCGGGGTGTTCGCGGTGCTCGTCGCGCTCGTCGCCGGGGTGTCGCTCGGCCCGGTCAGCCTGCCTGCAGGCAGCGTCGCGGCCGAGCTGCTCAACCTGATCCCGGGGGTGCACCTCGACAGCGGTCTCTCCGAGCGGGAGATCGCGATCGTCACCGAGCTGCGGTTGCCCCGGGTGGTGCTGGGCCTGCTGGTCGGCGGGCTGCTCGCCCTCGCCGGCGGCTGCTACCAGGGCGTCTTCCGCAACCCGCTCGCCGACCCGTACCTCCTGGGCGTGGCCGCCGGCGCCGGCCTCGCGGTCACCGCGGCGATCGCCCTCGGCGGCGCCGGCCGGCAGGGCGCGATCTCCGGGCTGCCGATGACCATCCCGTTGGCAGCCTTCGCCGGTTCACTGCTCGCCGTCACGATGACCTACGTGCTCGGCGCGGCCGGCGGGCGCGGCGGCTCGCCGGCGATGCTGATCCTGGCCGGAGTGGCGGTCTCCGCGTTCCTCTCCGCCGGGCAGACCTACCTGCTGCAACGACACTCCGACAGCATCCAACCGGTCTACTCCTGGCTGCTCGGCCGGCTGGCCACCGCCGGCTGGCACGACGTGCTGCTGGTGCTGCCGTACGCCGCTCTGACCACTGTGGTGGTGCTGCTGCACCGCCGTGAGCTGGACGTCCTCGCGGTCGGTGACGACGAGGCGAGAAGTCTGGGCCTGCACCCGCAGCGCACCCGCTACCTGTTGATCGCCGCAGCCTCCCTGGGCACCGCTGCGGCGGTCTCCGCGACCGGCCTGATCGGCTTCGTCGGCATCATCGTGCCGCACACCGTCCGGCTGCTCGCCGGGTCGAGCTACCGGGCGATCCTGCCGCTGTCACTGCTGTTCGGCGGTGCGTTCCTGGCACTGACCGACGTGGTG
The DNA here is from genome assembly GCF_900090275.1 of Micromonospora zamorensis. Taxonomy (NCBI): domain Bacteria; kingdom Bacillati; phylum Actinomycetota; class Actinomycetes; order Micromonosporales; family Micromonosporaceae; genus Micromonospora; species Micromonospora zamorensis. Next base: position 6,634,334 of record NZ_LT607755.1, read on the forward strand.
GCCCGCACCGTCGCCGCTCCGTCCGAGGTGCCGATCGGGGTGGTGACCGCCCTGCTGGGCGGCCCGTTCTTCGTGATCGTGCTGCGGACCGCCCGACGGGTGCTCACGTGAGCCGCGAGCCCGCCGCCGGCCCGCCCGGCGGTCGTCCGCCTGGCGGCCTTCCGTCCGGCGGTCCTTCGTCCGGGGGTCTTTCGTCCGGGGGTGGTGACGGCGGTGTGCCGGCCGTCGAGGTGCGCGGGCTGCACGTCGACCTCGGCGGCACACCGATCCTGACCGGCGTCGACCTCACCGTCGCCGTCGGCGAGTGGGTCACCGTGATCGGCCCGAACGGCGCCGGCAAGTCCACCCTGTTGCGCGCCGTCGGCGGCCTGCTGCCCGCGCCGGGGGCGATCACCCTGTTCGGTACGGCGAGCACCGCGCTGCGCCGCCGGGACCGCGCCCGGGTGGTGGCCACCGTGGCACAGTCGCCGGTGGTGCCGCCCGGCATGTCGGTGCTGGACTACGTGCTGCTCGGCCGCACCCCGTACATCCCCACGCTGGGCCGGGAGTCGGCCGCCGACCTCGACGCCGTGCACGAGGTGCTCGGCCGGTTGGACCTCACCGGCTTCCACCGCCGTGAGCTGGCCACCCTCTCCGGAGGCGAACGGCAGCGGGTGTTCCTCGCCCGGGCACTCGCCCAGGGCGCGACGCTGCTGCTGCTCGACGAGCCGACCAGCGCGCTCGACATCGGGCACCAGCAGGAGGTGCTGGAACTGGTCGACCAGTTGCGCCGCGAGCACGGCCTGACCGTCCTCGCCACGATGCACGACCTCTCCCTGGCCGGCGAGTACGCCGACCGGATGGTGATGCTCGCCAGCGGTCAGGTGGTGGCCGCCGGAACCCCGTCCGAGGTGCTGACCGAGCACCTGCTGGCGACCCACTACCGGGCCAGCGTCCGGGTCGTCCCCGGCACCCACGGCCCACTGGTGGTCCCGGTCCGCCCCCGCGCCAGATCGTCCGGGTCAGGGGCCCAGGTCGATGACGGAGAAGAGGGCGCCCTGGGGGTCGCGTAGGGCTGCGAACCGGCCCGCCGGGATGTCCCGGGGCGGGACCAGGATCGTTCCGCCCAGCTCGGCGGCGCGGGCCGCGGCGGCGTCCGCGTCGGTCACCGCGAAGTACACCGTCCAGTACGCGGGCAGGTCGGCCGGGAAGTCGTCGGCCAGCGGCGGCATCATCCCGGCGACGATCTGCGTCCCGAGCCGCCAGCCGGTGTACGTCATGGGGCCCACCGCCTGGTCGTCCGGCTGCCAGCCGAACACCAGCTCGTAGAAGACCTTCGCGCCCTCGGGGTCGGGGGTGACCAGTTCGTTCCAGCTCATCGCGCCCGGCACGTTGAACACTTCGGCCCCGGCCATGGCCAAGGGCTGCCAGACGCTGAACGTGGCGCCGGCCGGGTCGGCGAAGACGGCCATCCAGCCCCGGTCGAAGACCTCGAACGGCGGCACGACGACCTGGCCGCCGGCCCGCTCGACCCGGCCGGCGACCAGTTCCGCGTCGTCGGTGGCCAGGTACGTCGACCAGATCGGCACCTGGTCCGGGATCGCCGGTGGCCCGGCCCCGGCCACCGGCCTGCCGTCGAGCAGGAAGACCGTGTAGCCGCCCGCCTCGGGCTCCGGTGTCACCCGGCCGGTCCAGCCGAACAGCTCCGGGTAGAAGCGTCGCGCCTCGGTCAGGTCCGGGGTGGCCAGGTCGGCCCAGCAGGGCGTACCTGGCGGGACGGTGCTCACGTCAAGACCCCTCTCGGCCCGGGCGGTCACGGCGACCCCCTGCCGGAATCCTGGCACCGTCCCGCGGCGGCCCGGGGCGGAAACGGACGAATCGTCAGCTGAACCGGCGACCCTCGTCCCGTCGGTACGCCCAGCCGGCGAGTGCCGCGAGCAGCACCACCCAGACGCCGAGCATGATCATCGCCAGCGGCTCGACGCGGTATTCGCCGACCGCCGACCACATCAGCTCGGCCGCGCCCCGGGTGGGCAGGTACGGCGCGATCGTCTCGATGAACCCGGGCGCCTCACCCGGCGCGGAGAGCAGGCCGCCGCCGAACGCGAGCGGCAGGAAGACGACCTGCGCCACGACGATCGCCGCCTTGCTGGGCAGCGAGTAGCCGATCGCGAGGCCCATCAGCGTGAACGGCACCGAGATGACGGCCACGGTGCCGATGGTCAGCAGTAGGGCCGCGGGGGTGATCTGGGCCGCGGTCAGCGTCGCGCCGATCACCACGACCGGGATCAGCGAGAGGTACGTGAGCGCCAGGCCGGCCAGCACCCGGCCCGCGAACCTGGGCGCGGGCCCGGCCGGCAAGGTCCGGGTGTACGGGTTCCAGGGCTGGTCGCGGTCCTCGGCGACGCCGACGCCGTACTGGAAGATGTTGGCGCTCATCACCGAGAAGGTGACCATCGACGCGGTGGCGAAGGTGGCACCGGCCGCGTCGTCGCCGGCGAACGGCACCACGAAGAAGATCATGGCGGCGGCCGGAAAGAAGGCGCTGCCGACGACGGCCACCGGAATCCGGATGATCTCCAGGAGTTGGTAGCGGGCGTGAACCAGGGCGAGCTGCACGGTGGCCTCCTCAGACTGTGGTGGGTTGGCCGCCGGCAGCGGCGGTGGTGGCTCGGCCGCCGGCAGCGGCGGTGGTGGCTCGGCCGCCGGCAGCGGCGGTGGTGGCTCGGCCTTCGGTGGCCGGCTGGTCCCCGGCGGGCGCGTCCCCGCTGGTGATGGCGAGGAACGCCTCCTCCAGCGAGGTCGGTCGTACCTCCAGGTCGGTGAAGGCCGTTCCGGCCGTGACCAGCGCTCGGACCAGTTCGTCGGCGTCGGTGGTGAGCAGGTGCAGCCGGCCGTCGACCCGTTCGGTGCGGACGACGCCGGGCAGGTCGGGCAGGTGGTCGGCGACGAGGCTGACCCGGCGTACGCCGACGATGCCGCGCACGGCGTCCACCGTGTCGTCGGCGAGCACCCGGCCCTGCCCGATCACCACCACCCGGTGCGCCAGCGCCTCCACCTCCTCCAGGTAGTGGCTGCTCAACAGCACGGTGCCGCCGTCGGCGTGGAACGCGCGGATCGCCTCCCACAGGGTGTGCCGGGCGGCGACGTCCAGACCGGTGGTCGGTTCGTCGAGCAGCACCAGCCGGGGTCGGCCGACGAATGCCAACGCCACCGCCAACCGGCGACGCTGCCCACCGGAGAGGCCTCCGGTCTGCCGTCGGGCGAGGTCGCCCAGGCCGAACTGGTCGAGCAACTCACCGCGGGGCACCGGGGCCGGGTAGTGCGCGGAGACGAAATCGACGACCTCACCGACGCGCAGTGTGCCCGGCAGGCCGGTCTCCTGCGGGGTGACCCCGATCTGCCGCCGGTTCGCCGGGTCGCGGGGGTCGCCGCCGAACAGCTCGACCCGCCCCGAGCTGGGCCGGCGCAGGCCGACCAGCAGGTTCATCAGTGTGCTCTTGCCGGCGCCGTTCGGGCCGAGCAGGCCGACCAGCTCACCGGCCCGGACTTCCAGGTCGACACGGTCGAGGGCGAGGACGTCGCCGTACCGGCGACTGGCCTGGTCGGCGCGGGCGAGGGTCATGACTGCTCCTTCGACGGGGTGGGATCGAGCAGGGTGCGGATCGCTTCGGTGTACTCCTCGAACGCCAGCCGGCCCCGCCGGCTGAGCCGGACCAGGGTTGCCGGGGTGCGTCCACGGTGGGTCTTGCTGATCTCCACGTAGCCGGCCTCCTCGAGCTTGCGCAGGTGCACGGAGAGGTTGCCGGCGGTCATCGCGAGCAGTTCCTGCAACCGGGGGAAGGCGATCAGGTCGCCGTCGCCGAGAGCGGAGAGGCTGGCGACCACCCGGAGCCGAGCCTGCGCGTGGATGACCGGGTCCAGTTCGCTCATCGGCGGTGTCACTGTCGCCGTCGGGCGATCGCGCCAGCGACCAGGATCCCGCCGCCGCCGGCCACCGCAATGACCAGCGCGTGCCAGCCGGGCCCGGCGATCACACCGGCCAGGTTGATCACGCTGATCCAGACGCCCAGCCGGAAAAGGTCCCGATCCAGCCAGATCGCTCCACCGGCCATGTGCAGCGCGCCGGTCAGCCCGACGGCGGTCGCCGACCAGACCAGGCCCGCCAGATCGTCCGGTAGGTACTCGGAGATCCGGCCGAGCCCCGCGTAGATGCTCACGGAGCCGAGGGCCCACGTGCACCCATACCAACGCCCACGCTGGGCGGAGTCACCGATCACCTGGCCGTAGGCCCGTGTGCTGACCACTGCCTGGATCACTCCGGCTGCCACGAGCAGCGCGAAGAGAACAGTCAGCGGCAGCCAGCTCGGCAGCCGGAGCAGCTCCCGGTCGTCGGGGGAGAACCGCAGGAAGAACAGCCCGAAGCCGACCAGCCAGGCGACTCCCCAGGGCCAGTAGACCAGGCGGGCGTCGGGGTCGAGACGCCGTGCCGTCGCGGACCGCTGGTCCTGGATCAGCCGGAGCGCCGCTGCCGCGTCGGCGGGTGGAAGGTCATCGTCTAGGTCCACGCAAACTACTTTACGATGCAAAGTCCGAACGCGGTGTCCCGCTCGGCGTCCGGGTTACGACAGCGGCGCGCAGTGCCTATGGTGGGGAACCGTGGCGGCTGACCGGTCGCACAGGACACAGGGGAGGGTCCGTGTCGAGCCCGAGCAGAGACCTGGAGGTCCAGCCGGAGGCGCTGGCGGCGTTCGCCAAGACGTCCAACGACCGGGCGGCCCGCTTCCGCGAGCTGCACCGTTCATTTGGCGACGGGCACGTGCCCCGGCACGCGTTCGGGGTGATGCCGGCGTCGTTCGGCCTCGCCGCCGCGTACGCCGAGCAGTTCGAGGCGTGCCTCCAGGGGCTCGCCGACGGCGCCGAAATGATGGCGGACATCGCGGAGGGGGTCAGCGACACCGCCGGTGCCTACACCGGCACCGACGTGGCCAACACCGACATGTTCGTGCCCGGCCGCCCGCCAGCTCCCGACCTCATCGCTCCCGGCCCCTGGTCGGGTGGCACCGGCGCTCCGAGCGGGCCGGTGCCCGCGTGAGCACGGAGGCGTTGCACCGCAACAAGACCTACTTCGAGCAGATCGTGTCGGGCACTCCGGAGCCCTTCAAGCCGCTCTCCAACGCGGTGCTCTGGCCGTTCGAGCAACTGCTGGAACTGGTCGCCGGTGAACCGGACGACCTGATGCGGGCGGCGCAGGTCTGCCTGGACACCGGCGCGGCGGTCCGGGAGATCGCAGGCGACCAGATCGCCGACCGGGCCCGCTTGCGCGGCAACTGGAAGGGCGACGCCGCAGAGAGCTTCCATGCCTCGATGGAGTCGGTGGAAAAGGCGATCGAGGAGCTGGCCCGAGGGCTCGACGGCACCAAGGACGTGCTGGTCGAGGCGGCCAACGCGGCGGTCGACGCGTTCAACCTGCTGGTCGAGCTGATCCTCGAGTTCCTGCTCTGGTTCCTCACCGAGGTGATCATCGCGGCGGTGGCCGCGGCGCTGAGCGCCGGCGTCTCGCTGGCAGCCACTGTGGTCCGGGTGCTGGCCCGGCTGGCCACCACCGTGGGTCGGATGGTCAAGATCGTCGCCCGGTTCGCCGAGGTGCTCACCCGCCTCGCCACTCGGTTGGGCAAAGTCGCCGGGCAGCTGCGCGAGTACGCCAACACCGTCATGGAGCTCAAGAAGCGGAAAAAGCAGTACAAGCTGCTTACCAAGGGTGGCTGGACGCCGGAGGGGCGTGCCTTCCAGATCGAGAAGTTCAAGACCCTCTTTCCCGGCAAGTTCGTCATCAACCAGGTCTCGCCGGTCAACGTTCCCGGCTTCGGCGGCGCACTGCTGGACACCGGTGTGGGCCTGCACGACATCTCCGACGGGCAGAAGGACCGCAATTACCTCGTGGACGGCACGTACAGCGATGACCTGGGCCCATACACCAAGAGTGTGCAGAATGTCTTCGACTCCATCGTGAACTGAGAGGCAGCCATGACCTTCCCCGCCCTGGACCGCATCGAGGCGCTGGCCCGCAACCTGGACGGTTGGCAGCAGCAGCTCGCCGACCGGATGGCGGAGCTGGAGCAGACCAGCGCCGAGGGGGTGAGCGACTCCGGCCTGGTGCGCGTCACCGCCGCCGCCGACGGGAAGATCGTTTCTGCGGAGCTGAACGCGCGGGCGATGCGACTGGACTCCTACAGCCTGGCCGAGGAGTTCACCGCAGCCGCCAACCGGGCGCAGGAGGCCGCTGCGGCCCAGGTCCGGGAGTTGGTCGGTGAGGTCATCGGGGAGCCAGGTGCCGGCCCGCGCCGGCCCGGCGACCACGAGGAGCGCCGATGACGGTCGACGGCAGTCAGGCGCGGTACGTCGAGGGGATCACCCGGCTGCTAGCGGCCGGAGAGCAGGTGCGTGCGGTGGCCCGGGTCCGAGCGGGGGGAGGGCTGACCCCGGCGGCGCCCCCGCAGCCGTCGGCGCCACCCGCCCCGGGTGGGCCGGGCTTCCTGGGTGCCCTGCTCAACGTGCTGTCGCCGAACATCACCTTCGGTCGGGCGGACGACGCCGTCGACTGGCTCTTCTTCGGCGTCGGAGGTCGAGGCGAACCAGGTTCGCAGGCTTCCCTGCTGCACCACGCCCTGACCGTGACGGCGAAGGGTTCCGGCGTCCGCGACATCGTGCTGGGGGTCACCGACCAGCGGTTGCTGGTCGGCGCGACAGCACCGGTCGGGTTGCTCTCCAGCTCAGCGGCGGACGAACGGGCGCAGGCCGACATCGAGCTGCTCGGGTCGGTGCCGCGCACGGCCGTGACCGCCCGGGTCGGCCGGTACCGGTTGAACTGGAAGCGGCTGCGGATCGACTTTGCCGACGGGTCGTGGTTGTCGTTCCACGTGCCACTGGCTGACTCCGGCCGCCCCCTGCGGGAGATCGCGGCGGCCCTGTCAGCCGGCTGACCCGCCGACGAGCGGCGCGGGCAGCGGCTCGTGGTGCAGCACCGCCAGCCGGGACACCGCTCGGGTGAGCACCACGTACAACCGGTGCAGCCCACGCGGTTCGGCCGCGACGATCGCGGCCGGCTCGACCACCACCACATGGTCGTACTCCAGGCCCTTGACCAGCGTCGCGGGCACCAGGGTGACCCGCTCCGCGGCCGCCACGTCGTCGGCGGTCGCGGTCGCGACACCGGCATCGGCCAGTGCGGCGCGCAACCCGTCGACCGCGTCGTCCGCGGCGATCACACCAACCGAGCCGTCGTGCGCGAGCGCCGAGCGCACCTCCGCCACCGTCGCCGAGGTCAAATCGGTCACCGTACGCACGTCCAGGCCGCCGTCGTGCCGCAGCGACTCGGCCGGCGGTACGTCCACAGCGAGCGCCGGAAGGAGCAGGTTCGCGAACGCGACCACCGCGGCTGGCACCCGGAAACCGATCGTCAGCGGGACCACCACGGCGTCCGGCTTGCCCAGGTGGGCGAGGGACTCCTTCCAGTCCGTGGCCGCCCACGGCGCGGTGCCCTGGGCCAGGTCACCGAGGAGGGTGATCGAGCCGTGCTCGCTGCGCCGGGCGATGGCCCGACACTGCATCGGGGAGAGGTCCTGCGCCTCGTCCACCACCACGTGCCCGAACCCGGAGGGTCGTTCCAGCAGCCCGGTCGCCTCGTCGATCAGCACCGCGTCGGCGGCGGTCCAGCGGGTCGCCTTGGGGGTGCGAGCCGGCTTCGCCCAGACGAGCAACGCCTGCTCCTCGTCGCTGAGCAGGCCGTCCGCCGCCGCGGCCAGCTGATCCGGGTCGGAGAGCAGGCTGTGCACCAGCCCTTCCGGCGTGAGTGCCGGCCAGACCGCGTCCAGGAAGTCGACCACCGGGCGGCAGCGGCTCATCCGACGCAGCCAGGCATCACCGGGCGACTCGGCCCGGCGGGCCTCGGCCTGCCGTTGCAGCAGGCTCACCACCCGCGCCCGGACGCGCTCCCGGCCGGTGCCGTACGGCAGACCTTCCCGACGGGTCTCCTCGACGATCCGGTGCAACGGCTCCAGCCCGATCCGCCACCGGAACGAACCGTCCGACACGGTGATCGACTCGGTGGGCGTGTCGATCTGTGCCTGCACCGCGCGTTGCAGCACGCTCGCCATGCGTACGTCGTGCTTGAGCGTGGCGACCGTCGGCGCCTCGACCGCCCGAACCGGCACCCGGGAGATCAACTCCTCCACCGTGGCCTGCTCGACCTCGACCTCGCCGAGCGCCGGAAGCACTGCCGCGATGTACGACAGGAACGCCCGGTTGGGTCCGACGATCAGCACACCGGCCCGTCGCAGACGCTCCCGATGCAGGTACAGCAGGTACGCGGCCCGGTGCAGGCCGACAGCCGTCTTGCCGGTCCCCGGTGCTCCCTGCACACAGATCGAGTCGGCCAGGTCGGCCCGGACCAGCTCGTCCTGCTCCGGCTGAATGGTCGCGACGATGTCCCGCATCGGCCCGACGCGTGGTCGTTCGATCTCGGAGGTGAGGATCCGGCTGGTCGTACCGAGTTCCTCGCCCCGATCCAACCGCTCATCCTCGAAGCTGGTCAGCACGCCGTTGCTGAACCCGAACCGCCGCCGGACGGCCACCCCCTGCGGATCCCGCGCGCTGGCCCGGTAGAACGACCGGGAGACCGGTGCCCGCCAGTCCAGCACCAACGGCTCGCCAAGCTCGTCAGTGACGTGCCGCCGCCCCACGTGGTACCGCCGGCCTTCATGATCACCGCTGCCGCTGCTGGGGGTCGCGTCGTCAGCGGTCGCGTTGTCCGTGGTTTCGTGGTCCGTGGTTCCGGTGAAGTCGAGGCGACCGAAGAAGAGCGGCGTGGTCGGGTCGTCCGCCAGCTCGGCCACCCGGCGGGCCAGGGTGCGACCCAGCGTCTCGGCCGCGTAGGCGTCGCCGGCAACCTGGTCACCGGTCGAGAAGAGGGCTTCGGCCCGCTCCCGCATCCGGCGTAGCGCTGCCCGCGAGTTTGCAAGGTGCGTGCGTTCGGCGGCCAGATCCGTGTCGAGGTGGGTGTCGAGGTCAAGTGCGGGCATGCTGACGTCCCATCGTTCACATCTGCTGCGCGCTCGCGTGTCCGGGGGCGGATGGCCGGCCGCCCGGCGCGAAGACGTCCGTTCCGGTGCAGATCACCTCGGCCGTCAAGCGGGCTGCAACCCTACGCTCCCCAGCCTGACCGTTCCACCGAATTACCCACGCGACCATCCGTACGAGAGGGCGTGTCGCCGGGCGCGGCGCACGAAAGTGGGCGTGTCGTCGGGTGGCAACACGCTGCCCCGACGTCAGCGGTCGGCCCGGGTGGTTGATCCCGTTCTCGGGGGGCGACGGCACGTCTGCCGGGTGTCAGCAGCGCCGGTGGTAGAGGTTGCGTCGTGGTGCGCGTAGCGGGTCGAGCCAGCTGGGCGGGAGGAATTCCGGCCGGCTGTCGGGCGCGATGCGGACCAGCCAGTCGCCGCGGTGGATGAGCCGGTGGTGGTGGCCGCAGAGCAGCACGGCATTGCCCAGCGCGGTGGCTCCGCCGTCTGCCCAGTGCCGGACGTGGTGACCGTCGCACCATCGGGATGGCCGATCACAACCAGGAAAGGCGCAACCGCCGTCGCGCAGCACGAGTGCTCGGCGCAACGGGCCGTTGAAGAGCCGACGCTGGCGCCCGACGTCCAGAACCTGACTGTCGCCGCCCAGCACCGCCGGCAGCACGCCCGCATCGCAGGCGAGACGGCGGATCGCGCCCGGCGTGAGGGGTGTTCCGGTCTCCAGGGTGCCGGCGCGTACGCCGTTGACCAGCTCGTCCAGCGACACGGTCACGACGAGCTGCGGCCGGTCGCCGCCGTTGTCGGGCAGCTGGCCGGTGCGCAGCGCCAAACGACAGACCTCACCCAGCGCGTCCGCTCGGCGCTGACCGGGACTGCGGTCGTCGTGCTCACCGGCCGGGGCGCAGAGCCTGTCGATCGCCTCCCGTAGCAGGCTCGCGGTTTCGGTGTCGAGGTTGCCGCTGAGGCGTACCTGCCCGTCCTGCTGCTCGGAGAGCGTGACGTGCCGACGGGCCACGGCCCGCTCGGTGGCCTTTTCGAGGGCGGCCAGCTCGGCCTGGTCGGCCAGATCCGGTGCGACGTGCGTGAGGACGCGTTCCCCGAGCCGGCTGAGGATGGTCGGATCGAAGCGGTCGGCCCAGCTGACCAGCAGTTGAGTGGCTTTGTCCGCCACCTCAGGGCCGGCCTCGGGCGGCAGGGCCGCGATCGTCTCTGCCACCACCCGACCCTGCTCGACGGTCATCGCGCCGCTGAGCAGTGCGTCACGCACCGCCTGCGGTGCCGCGTCGACGGCGGCGGCGAGCTGGACCAACTGCCGGGCCGAGCGACTGGAAAGCCTCAGCCGTTCCCGCAGCCAGACGGAGGTGGACGAGGCGCCCTGGGCGACCGCGAGGCCGCGAGAGTCGACCTCGCGCACCAGGCCGAGCTGGACGGCAGCCAACCGCTGCGCCAGCACGTGGGTCGCGTCGAGACACGCGAGCAGGTCGTCGTCGGAGAGCGCCCACAGCGAGGTGCCGGCACAGTCGTCGACGGCACCGCCCGCCTGCGCCAACGCCCTCAACATAGACAGAGACTAGAACAGGTGTACGACAGTTTCGGTCCGTGTTGATCGACGCGGAACAACCCAATCCACCCGACATTGCCGGCTCGCTGACCCGAGCTGAGTCGGTCACCGAAGTGGCAGGCTTGGTCGGGGAGAAGCGGGGGTGATGGCGGGTCGGGGAGCCGCCCGGGATCATGGGCTCATGACCGAGGCCAGCCCCGATTCGCGTCGGATGACGATCAGTGACCCGCAGGTGATGCGGGCGATGGCTCACCCGGCCCGGATCGCGATCATGGAATACCTGAGTAGCCGGGAGAGCGGTGGGACCGCCACCGAGTGCGCGGAGATCGTCGGTCTGTCGCCGAGCGCGACCAGTTATCACCTGCGCGCGCTGGCGAAGTTCGGCCTGGTCGAGCAGGCGCCGAGTCGCGGGGACGCGCGCGAGCGGCTGTGGCGAGTGCCGAGTGTGAGTGTGTGGGTCGAGGCGGGTCGCGATGCCGGGCCCGAGGCGCGCGCGGCCGAGCAGGCGCTGGTGGAGGCGCATGCCGTTCGGGCCATGGAGCGGACCCGGGACTGGCTGCGGCGCGCCGGGGACGAGCCCGCCGAGTGGTACGACGCCGCGCTTTTCAACGACACATTGCTGCTGCTCACCGCTGAGGAGTTGGCCGAGGTGAACCAGGCGGTCATGACCATGCTGCAGCCGTACCGGGCTCGCCTGCGCCAGGCCGATCCTCCGGCGGGGGCCCGCATGGTCGCCGTGCAGTACCGGGCTGTGCCGCTGGCCTGACTGGACGGTCGCGGTGCGCCGAGCCCCACGCTGGTTGATCGCCGACCGGCCATTCGCCGTCGTCGCGGCGGCAGGGGTTGTGCTGATCAGTTGTGAAGGATTATTTTCGAAGTATGTCCTTCACAACTGAGCCGTCGCGCTGGTCGGACGTCTGGCTCGCCGCCACCGCCCGTGGCACCACGATCTGCGGCGACTTCCTGGCCGCCACCGCGCTCGCGCTGGCGCTCCAGGGCTCCGGCGCCGGAGGGCTTGCCGTGTCGGGGCTGCTGCTCGCGGCCACCCTGCCCCTGGTGGTGCTCGCCCCGCTCACCGGACGGCTCGCCGACCGGGTGGACAGCCGCACACTGCTGGTCACCGTCGGGCTGGCGCAGGCTGTCATCTGTACGCTGCTCGCCGTCGCCGAGCACCCGGTCCTGGTCGTGGGCCTCGTCGCCCTGCTCGCCTGCGGGCTCGCGGTGACCCAGCCCTGCCTGGCGGCGCTGCTGCCGGCGATGGTCCGCCCGGCCGACCTGCCCCGGGCCAGCGCGATCAGTCAGAACGCCGTCTCCCTCGGCGCGCTCGGCGGGCCGGTGCTGGCCGGCCTGCTGGTGGGGCAGTTCGGCACTCGCGTACCCCTGCTTCTCGATGCTGTGACCTACCTGGCGCTGGTGGTCGCGGGCCTGCTCCTGCGGACCCGGCGGGGCGGCCGGCGGCCCGCCACCGCCGCGGCCGGGCCGGCGGGCGGGGGAAGCCCCGCGAACCAGGCCGACCCGAGCGGTACGGGGATGGGCTGGCGGCTGCGCCGTGACCCGCTGATGCTGGTCATGGTGGCCAGCACCGCGGTGGTGATCGCGGCGATCGGCGGCATCAACGTGATCGAGGTCTTCTTCATCCGGGAGACGCTGCACGGTTCGGCGACCACGTACGGCCTGGTAGGAGCGGCATGGATGGCCGGCATGCTGCCCGGCAGCTGGATTGCCGCCCGACTCGCCCGCCGGTTCGACCACGACGGGGCGCTCATCCGTGGGGTGCTGGTGACGCTGGCCATGTGCAGCCTGCTGGTGCTGATCGCCGCGACGGTGCCGACGGCCGCCCTGCTCGTGCCGCTCTGGCTGGTGGCCGGCGCGGCGAACGGCGGCGAGAACGTCTTCGCCAACCTGCTCACCAGTCGCCGGGTGCCGGAGGCGATGCGCGGCCGGGCGTACGCCAGCTACGGCGCTGCGGTGCAGGGTGGCTCGATGGCCGGCTATCTGATCGGCGGGGCGCTGCTCACGGTCGTCCCGCCCCGACCACTGATCGCCGCAGCGGGCGCGGCCGGGCTCGTGGTGGTGTTGGCGTTCGTGCCGGTCGTCGCCCGGGCGGTACGACGGCCGGTGCCGGACGAGGCCCTCCGACATCCCCAGGCCGCTGGCACGGATGCGGGGTTGGCCACTTCGGGCCGGCCCGCCGAGCCGGAGCCGGAGGCCGGGGATACGGTCGGGTCATGGCTGAGCGCATCGCACGCCCGCGGGTCGGGCACATCCAGTTCCTGAACTGCCTGCCGATCTACTGGGGTCTGATGCGCTCCGGCGCCCTGCTCGACGTCGACCTGCACAAGGATTCACCGGACCGGTTGAGCGCTGCGCTGGTCGCCGGCGACCTCGACATCGGCCCGATCACCCTGTTGGAGTACCTGAAGCACGCCGACGAGCTTCTGCTCCTGCCGGACCTGGCGGTGGGCAGCGACGGGCCGGTGCTCTCGGTCAACATGGTCTCCACCCGACCCCTCGCCGAGCTGGACGGCGCCCGGGTGGCGCTCGGCTCGACGTCGCGGACCGGGGTCATGCTGGCTCAACTGCTGCTCACCGAGCAGTACAACGTGCGGCCCGACTACTTCCGTTGCCCGCCGGACCTGACCCAGATGCTGCTGGAGGCCGACGCCGCGGTGCTGATCGGTGACGTGGCGCTGCGGGCGTACTACGAGGCGCCCCAGCGGGGCCTGACCGTCACCGATCTCGGGCAGGCGTGGCGGGAGTGGACCGGCCTGCCGATGGTCTTCGCCGTCTGGGCGGTCCGCCGCGACTTCGCCGCCGCCCATCCGGGCATGGTCAAGGAGGTGCACGAGGCGTTCCTGCGCTCGCGGGACCTCTGCCTGGCCGAGTTGGACCAGGTCGCCGAGGCGGCGGCCCGGTGGGAGACGTTCGACGCGGAGACGCTGGCCACGTACTTCCGGACCCTGGACTTCTCCCTCGGCGACCGTCAGGTCGCCGGGCTGCGCGAGTGGGCCCGGCGGGCTACCGCCATCGGCGAGGCCCCGGCACTGCCGGACGGCGGCCCGGAGTTCTTCGCGGGCTGAGCGGCGGGCGCGGCCCCTGCCAGCCAGCCTGTGCGGGCCAGCTGAGCAGCCGGCCGGGGCCGGCGGGGCTCAGGCACCGGGGCGGAGCAGCGCCTCGGTGATCTTCTCGCAGTTCTTCATGCCGTAGTCGTAGCCCTTGTTGATCGGGTACTTCACCATCACGCCCATCGTCCAGGTGTCGCCGATGGCCAGGCAGTTGATGTGCATCTCCTGCTCCCTGGTCCGGTCGATCCACCCGTTCTTGATGGCGATCTGCTTCTGCTCGGCGGCCGGGAATGCCTTGCGGATGCCGAAGTCACCGGCGCCGCGCACGAGCTTCATCTCGTTGAGCAGCCACTTGGTCCACTTCGGCCCGGCAGCGGTGCCGGTGGCGATGCAGTTGCCCAGGCGGGCGGTGTCCCGGGGGGAGAGAGCCGTGCGGCTCCAACCGCGGTCGGGGGCGACGCTGCTGTCGGTCAACTTGCACATGGAGATCAGCCGCTTGATCGAGGCGTCCCGGCCGACCTGGTTGTAGAACTGTTCGGCCCGGGTGTTGTCGCTGTCCCGGATGATCCGCGTCGCGTCGGCGAGCTTCGCGTCGCTCGGCGTCTGCCCGGCGTCGGCTGCGCGACGCAGGTAGTCGGCGACGATCCACGACTTGATCATTGAGGCGGTGGTGCTGGTCTCGCCCATGTTCCTGGAGCCGATGATCTGCCCGGTCCGGCGGTCCAGCACGCTCCAGGAATACCAGCCCTCGATGTCCAGGTCGAGGTCCTTGGCCGCGAACGGCAGCGGTGCCAGGGAGGGGCTGGGGCTTGGCGACGGCGGGGCCGGCTGGCGGGCGCTGCGGTCGGTGGGCTTGCCGGTGGACCGGTCGCTGGTCGTCGTGCCGGCGTTGCCCCACTTGGCGGCGGCGGACGACTCGAACGGCGACCCGGGCAGCAGCCGCAGCGACACCAGCACCAGGCCGATCAGGATGACCGCGATCGCGACCAGGCGAAGGGGGGACGCGTCAGCGCCCTCGCGCCGGGCGGCCCGACGGTTGCCGGCCATCAGAGTTTCCCGACCGGCTGCTGCGGCACCTTGAGCGCGGCACCCGGCTGCGGGGTGACCAGCTGGGTGGCCACGCTGGCACAGACCTTCGCGCCGTAGTCCAGACCGCTCTTCTGCGGGTAGCGCAGCATCACCGCGAGACTCCACTTGTCGTTGACGGCGAGGCAGTTGACGTGCCAGTTGCCGTCGTAGTTGATCGGGGTCCAGCCGTTCTTGATGCTGACCGGGCCCTGCGCGGTGATCGATTTGGGCAGACCGTCGATGATCCCCCAGCGTCCACCGCCGGAGTCTGGTCTCTGGTCCTTCTTGGCGGTGGTGCCCTGGACCTTGCTCATCTGGTCCAGCACCCATTTGGTCCACTTGGGCCCGGCGGCCTTACCGTCGGCGATGCAGTCGCCGAGCCGGACCGCGTCGCGGGGGGACATCCGGGTGAAGCTCCAGTAACCGGTGTACGGCTTGACGTTGCCGCGCTTGGTGTCGGTCAGCCCGCAGATCGTGATCGCCCGTTGGATCACCGCGTCGGGCGTGCTGCTGTTGGAGGGCTTGTACGAGCCGCCAGCAGCGGCGTGCACCTTGTTGGCAGCCCCGTCGTTGCTGTCGACGATGGCGACTCGAGCCATCTCCTTCATCGCTGCGGACGGCTCCTTGTTCTTGAGCTGCCGCAGATAGTCGGAGACGATCCACGCCTTGATCATCGACTCGGTGGAGCTGGTCGCGGTCATGTTCGGCGATCCGGAGATCGTGCCCGTCTGGCGGTCCAGCAGCGCCCACGAGAAGAACTCACCCTGGAAGCTCACCGACACGGGTCCGGCCGCCAGCGTGGGCGGCGGCGGCGGGGTGGGCGCGGGCGCGGCGACGGTCGAGGCGGCGCCTCCGCCTCCGCCTCCGCTGCTGTCGCCGTCGGAGAGGCGGGCGTACGCGGCGGGGACCAGTAGGACGCCGCCGAGCAGGACCGCCGTGATGGCGAGCACCATGGTCACGCGAGATCGCATGAGTGGGTGAGCTCCAGGTGTCAGGGCCGGGGGGACCGGCTTGTTGTCCGGACAAACCGGCTGATCGCCAAGGCCGGGGGAGGTGGCCTCTGTCGTACGGCGATCGTTTGAAGCCGATCGGTGTGACGGCGGAAAGTCTACGTCCGGTTGCCGGACCCGCCAGAGTCCGACACCAGGCACGCCGCCATAAAGACGCGATATGGGACCGGTATGCGGTTCTTGCGGGGATTCACCTTTGTTTCGTGGCCCAAGTCACTGCAACGTCCCGGCGATCCAGGTGACGCAAAGCGCTCATTCCGTTACGGATGGGATCCTCGGATTCCTGTTACACCCCCTGGTGCAACGTGGCGCAAGCTGTAACACTTAGCGTCATGTATGGCAACGACTTCTCCGCACCGAACGGCACCCCGGACGACGCCCCCGGTAGCGGCCTGCTGGGTGAGGTCGAGGCCGCCGAGGCCGAGCTTCGCGCGGCGGCAGCGCGCGGACGGCGTGGCGGCCCAGCCCCGGACGAGGACCTGGCCGCGTACTTCGCCGAGGTCGTCGACGCCGAGCAGAAGATCGAGCCACGCGACTGGATGCCCGACGCGTACCGCCGGACGCTGATCCGGCAGATCGCGCAGCACGCTCACTCCGAGATCATCGGCATGCAGCCGGAGGGCAACTGGATCAGCCGGGCGCCGTCACTCAAGCGCAAGGCGATCCTGCTGGCCAAGGTGCAGGACGAGGCGGGCCACGGCCTCTACCTCTACGCCGCCGCCGAGACCCTCGGCATCAGCCGCGACGAGCTGGTCCGGCTGCTGCTCGACGGACGACAGAAATACAGCTCGATCTTCAACTACCCCACCCTGAGCTGGGCCGACGTGGGCGCGATCGGTTGGCTGGTGGACGGCGCGGCGATCGTCAACCAGGTGCCGCTGTGCCGCTGCTCCTACGGCCCGTACGCCCGGGCGATGATCCGGGTCTGCAAGGAGGAGTCGTTCCACCAGCGGCAGGGCTACGAGATCCTGCACACCCTGGCGCACGGCACCCCGGGGCAGCAGGCGATGGCTCAGGACGCGGTGGACCGCTGGTGGTACCCGTCGCTGGCCATGTTCGGCCCGCCGGACGGCGACTCCACGCACTCCGGTCAGTCGATGGCCTGGAAGATCAAGCGCTTCTCGAACGACGACCTGCGGCAGCGTTTCGTCGACATGTGCGTCCAGCAGGCCGAGATCCTCGGGCTGCGCATCCCCGATCCGGACCTGCGCTGGAACGAGGAACGGCAGGCTCACGACTACACCCAGCCGGACTACGACGAGCTGATGCGGGTCATCTCCGGCGACGGGCCGTGCAACCGGGAACGGATCGCCCACCGCCGGGCCGCACACGCCGACGGCGCATGGGTACGGGAGGCCGCCACGGCGTACGCCGCGAAGCGGGCAGAACAGCGGGAGAAGGTAGCGGCATGACGGATCACTCGCCTCTGTGGGAGGTCTTCGTGCGGGCGCGGCGCGGGCTGTCGCACACCCACGTCGGCAGCCTGCACGCCCCCGACGCCGAGCTGGCCCTGCGCAACGCCCGGGACCTCTAC
This sequence comes from Micromonospora zamorensis, assembly GCF_900090275.1. Lineage (NCBI taxonomy): Bacteria > Bacillati > Actinomycetota > Actinomycetes > Micromonosporales > Micromonosporaceae > Micromonospora > Micromonospora zamorensis. The sequence continues at coordinate 6,651,628 of NZ_LT607755.1, forward strand.
ACCCGTCGCCAGGAGGGCGTGTCGATCTGGGTGGTGCCGGCCGGCGCGATCACCGCGTCCAGCCCGGACGAGAAGGACGCCTTCTTCGACCCGGCCGCCGACAAGGTCTACCGCCACCCCACCTTCTACGAGGTGCCGGACGGGGTGGCCCACCTGTGAGCGAGCGGAGCGAGCGAACCAGCCAGCTCAGCAGCGCGGCGCTTCGCGTCGCCGCCGAGCGCAGCGAGGTGGTGGCGGGAAGCGAGCGGAGCGAGCGAACCAGCCAGCTCAGCAGCGCGGCGCTTCACGCCGCCACCGAGCGTAGCGAGGTGGCGGCGTGAACGGGCCCTTCGACTTCGCCCTCGGCCTCGGCGACGACGCGTTGATCGCCGCGCAGCGTCTGGCCGAGTGGACCACCCGCGCGCCGGAGATGGAAGAGGACGTGGCGCTGGCCAACATCGCCCTCGACCAGCTCGGCGCGGCCCGCCTGCTGCTGTCGTACGCGGGCGAACTGGAGAGCGCGGGGCGGGACGAGGACGCGTTGGCGTACCTGCGCGACGACCGCGAGTTCCGTAATGCGCTCCTGGTCGAGCTGCCCAACGGCGACTTCGCGGTGACGATGGCGAAGCTGTTCTTCCTGGCGGCGTACCAGTTGCCGCTGTACACGGCACTGGCCGGCTGCGCGGACGAGCGGTTGGCCGCGATCGGCGCGAAGGCGCGCAAGGAGTCGGCGTACCACCTCGACCACGGCGCGCTGTGGGTGAAACGGCTCGGCGACGGCACCGAGGAGTCGCACCGTCGCATGCAGGCCGCCGTCGACCAGGTGTGGCCGTACACCCATGAGCTGTTCGCCGCGGACCCGGCGGCGCCGGTCGACCCGGCCACCCTGCGGCCGGCGTTCGACGAGACCGTCGGCGCGGTGCTGGCCGAGGCGACGCTCACCCTGCCGGGAAGCGGCTGGGCGCCGGCCGGTGGACGAACCGGCGTGCACACCGAGCACCTGGCCTACCTGCTCGCCGAGATGCAGGTGCTGCACCGCGCCCACCCCGGAGCGCAGTGGTGAACCCCAGGGAGGCGGCCGCGTCGGTGGTGGACCCGGAGATCCGGGTGATCACCATCGACGAGCTGGGCATCCTGCGGGCGGTCGAGGAGGATCCGGCCAGTGGTCGGGTCACCGTCACCATCACCCCGACCTACACCGGCTGCCCGGCGATGGACGTGATCCGGGCCGACATCCGCCGCGCGCTCGCGGTCGCGGGCCACGCCGACGCCGAGGTGCGCACGGTCTTCAGCCCACCGTGGAGCACCGACTGGATCTCCGACGGTGGGCGGGCCAAGCTGGCCGCCGCCGGGATCGCCCCGCCGGCCCCGGTGCCGGCCGCCGGCGTGGTGTCGTTGACCCTCGCGGTCCGCTGCCCGCAGTGCGGTTCGCCGGAGACCGAGCAGGTCAGCCGGTTCGGCTCCACCGCGTGCAAGGCGCTGTGGCGTTGCCGTTCCTGCTCCGAACCCTTCGACCACCTGAAGGCGCTGTGACTGTCACCATCACCCGCCCGGTCCGTCGCCGGCCGGCCTTCCACCCGTTGTCGGTCGCGGCCGTCGACCGGCTCACCGACGACTCCGTGGCGGTCACGTTCGCCGTACCGGAGGAGTTGCGGGACACATTCGCTTTCCGGGCGGGCCAGCACCTCACGGTGCGGCGGGTGGCTGAGGACGGCTCGGACGTGCGCCGGTCGTACTCGATCTGCTCCACCCCCGACGACCTGACCCGGCACGGCCGGTTGCGGATCGGGGTGCGGGAGATCCCCGGCGGCGCGTTCTCGGCGTTCGCCTGCGGGGCGCTGCGCGGCGGCGACACGGTCGAGGTGCTGCCGCCGCTGGGCACCTTCACGACGGCCTTCGCGCCGGACCGGGTGCGCCACTACGGCGCGGTCGTCGCCGGCTCCGGCATCACACCGGTGCTCGGGCTGGTCGCGACCGCCCTGGCCGTCGAGCCGGCCAGCACGTTCACCCTGGTGTACGGCAACCGCACGGCGAACACCGTGATGTTCGCCGAGGAGCTGGCCGACCTGAAGGACCGCTATCCCACCCGGCTGCACCTGGTGCACGTGCTGTCCCGGGAGCAGGGCGAGTCACCACTGCTCTCCGGGCGCATCGACGCCGAGAGGCTGGGCCGGTTGCTGGGCAGCATCGTGCCGGGCGACCTGGTCGAGGAATGGTTCCTCTGCGGCCCGTACGGCATGGTGGTCGACGTCCGGGACGTGCTGACCGCGCGCGGGCTTCCCGAGTCGGCGGTGCGTACCGAACTGTTCCACGTCGACGCACCGCCGGAGCCGGTCCGCCGACCCACCGACCAGGTGGGCGCCGGGGCCGAGGTGACCATCGTGCTGGACGGCCGCTCGTCGAACTTCACCATGGGTCGCGAGGAGCGGGTGCTGGACGCCGCCCTGAAGGTTCGCGGCGAGCTGCCGTACGCCTGCAAGGGTGGTGTCTGCTCGACCTGCAAGGCGAAGGTCGTGGACGGTGCAGTCACGATGGCCCGCAACTACGCCCTGGAGCCCGACGAGCTGGCCGCCGGCTACGTCCTGACCTGCCAGTCCAGCCCGACGACCGACAAGCTCACTGTCGACTACGACGCATGACGACGCCGAACGACCGGGAGTTCGTCGAGCGGTTCGCCGAGGTCACCGGGGGACGGCGACCGACCAGCTACGTGGAGGGGTGGGAGCAGTTCGTCGAGTTCTGTGAGGAGGGCTATCACGACAACCTCGACGAGTACTGGTTCGACCTCAGCATCCGGGACGCCATCGAGAGGGTGCTGACTGACGAACGGTTGTCGGGCTTTCCGCAGATGGGGTGGGTCCGGGAGCGGATCGAGGCGGCAGACGGGCGGTTCCGGGCGGTGCTCTCCGAGCAGGCGATGCCGGGGCGCTCCGAGCGGCCGTGGTGGCAGGCGTCCGTGCCGGCGTGGGCAGGGCCGGAGTTCGCGGCGGAACTGCGGGACACCTACGGCATCCACGTCGAGGTACGAACCGCCTAGGACGCCGGGCGAGCGTCGCGGGGTGTCCGTAAAGGGTGCCCGTCCCGCCCGTCGCCCTGGTCCACGTCGTTGCCGGCCTCACGGGCCTCCGCGCCGCGCACCAGCCGGGCAGTACCTGCGCCCTCGCCCGCGCCCCAAGATCCGCGCAAGTTCACCGAAACTGCTGTCTGCGTGCGCGTCGAGGGAGCACTTTCCCCGAAGTTGCGCGGATCTTGGGGTTCCTGGGGGTCAGTTCGGGGCTTTGACCTGGCCGTCGAAGGCGATGCTCCGCCACAGGTCGAACTGGCGGTCGTTGCCGATCAGGGGGTTGCCGACCAGCAGGACGGCGGCCTGCACCTCCTCGGTGCTGGAGAGCTGGCGGAAGTAGCCGGCGCCGATCAGGGCGATGCCTCGGTTCGGGGATTGGATCAGCCTCATGTCGTCCTTCCAGAGGTCGAGCGGGGGTGGAGTGGTCAGCCCGCGCGCGCGGGCGATGAGCGCCTGCGCCGTGGCCCGCGCCGCGTCGTAGCGATCCGGGAAGGCGGAGCGTTGCACGCCCTGCGCGACCTGCCCGGCAGACCAGCCGGGGTTGGCGGCGGCCAGCGGGATGGCCCGGACGAAGAACGAGTTGGCCGCGTACGAGACGTTCAGGATCTGCGCGGGTGTGCCCCAGCCCTGGGAGGGGCGCTGCTGGAACACGCCCAGCGAGTCGGAGTCGCCGCAGGGCAGGTTGTTCATCCGTGACTCCACCCAGCCCGCCTCGAAGCCGGCGAGCAGCACCCGCTCGTTGGCCGACAGCCCGGTGGCGACCCGGTAGACGGTGGTCAGGACGGCGTCGTCGGCGCTCGACGGGATCGACGAGCAGGCCGCCTGGGCCGGCTCGCCGGAGGCCGCCTGGGATACCCCAATGCCGGTGGCGACCAGGGCGGCCCCGCTGGACGCCAGGGCGAGCGCTTGACGGCGGGAGTAGGTGTTCATCCTCGGTGTCAGGCCGACGGGGCCTTGACCTGGCCGTCGAAGGCGATGCTGCGCCACAGGTCGAACTGGCGGTCGTTGCCGATCAGGGGGTTGCCGACCAGCAGGACTGCCTGCTGCACCTCCTCGTTGGTGGTGAGCACGCGGAAGTAGCCGGGGCCGACCAGGGCGATGCCCCGGTTGGTGGACTGGATCAGCTTCATGTCGTTCTCCGAGAGGTTGAGGGGAGGGTTGCCGGCGAGCTGGCGGGCCACGTCGGCGCGCATCGTGTCGAGGTCGATGAAGGAGGGGTCGATCTTGCCGGCGTTGCTGGTCTCCCGGTGGCCCCGGGCGTAGGTGGCATCGCGGCCGAGCCGGCGCAGCACGGCGGCGGTCGCGAGCACCGAGGCCGAGTACTGGGCGTTGGTCATGGCCTGGCTGATCCCGTTGTAGTCGATCTCCCAACCGACCATCAGGGCGTTGCCGTCGCCGGCCGGAATGGGCCCGCTGCCCACGCTGGTGCCGGCGTGGTTGGCCCGACCACCCGAGATGAGGTGGAAGACGCCGTTGTAGTCGACCAGTGCCTGACAGAGCGGGCCGGGCAGGTCGGACCGGCCGTTGATGCAGATGTTCAGGGCGGGGTGCGGGTTGGCGGCGCTGGAGGTGGCCGCAGTGTGGTGCCAGAGCACGCCGATCGGGTTGAACGAGCTGCCGGCCACCCGGCCCAGCCAGTTGCCCTCTTCGACCACCCTGACGCCGGCCTCGCGCAGCACGGTGGCGAGCCAGGGGATGGTCGCCATCAGGCCTCCAGCAGGTCGGCGAGGCACTCCGGTGCGGGCTGGGCCGCTCCGGCGGCGGCGCTGGCCGCGTTGGCGGGCTGGGCCGTGGTGGCCAGGATCAGGCCGCCGGCCACGAGTGGGACCAGCCCGAGGAGGGTGCGTCGCCCGACGGGGGGCCGTGGAGAGGATCGAGTTACGTTGATCATGAGAAGCATCGTAAATCTTCGATATGCTGCTGGTAAGTCCCTTCGCCACCCGAATCTGTCCAGGTGGATCCCGACCGGTCACGGTCAGCCGGTGACGGACAGTCCCCGATCCGAGCGAGGGCTTGTCGGGGCCGGGTGAATGGGGGGTCGGTCACGGCCCGGCGTACCCCTGAGGGCCTGGATGGTCGAGCGGCGTAACCTCGGAGGCGTGACGGTGAGCCGGGAGATCGACGACATCCTGCAGCGTGGCGCGGACGGCGGGCGGATCACGCCCGAGGAGGCGCTGCTGCTCTACACCGAGGCGCCCTTCCACGCGTTGGGCGAGGCGGCGGACGCGGTGCGCCGGCGGCGCTACCCCGACAACGTCGTCACGTACCTGATCGACCGCAACATCAACTACACGAACGTCTGTGTGACGGCGTGCAAGTTCTGCGCGTTCTACCGCGCTCCCAAGCACAAGGAAGGGTGGACCCACCCGACCGAGGAGATCCTGCGCCGGTGCGGCGAGGCGGTCGAGCTGGGCGCGACCCAGGTGATGCTCCAGGGCGGGCATCACCCGGATTACGGCGTGGAGTACTACGAGGAGCTGTTCTCCTCGGTCAAGCAGGCGTACCCGCAGCTGGTCATCCACTCGATCGGCCCCAGCGAGATCCTGCACATGGCGAAGGTCTCCGGTGTGAGCCTGGACGAGGCGATCGCCCGGATCAAGACCGCCGGTCTGGACTCGATCGCCGGCGCCGGCGCCGAGATGCTGCCGGAGCGGCCGCGGAAGGCCATCGCGCCGCTCAAGGAGTCGGGCGAGCGCTGGCTGGAGGTCATGGAGCTGGCCCACCGGCAGGGCATCGAGTCGACCGCCACCATGATGATGGGCACCGGTGAGACGCACGCCGAGCGGATCGAGCACCTGCGCATGATCCGTGACGTGCAGGACCGCACCGGCGGTTTCCGGTCCTTCATTCCGTGGACGTACCAGCCGGAGAACAACCACCTCAAGGGCCGCACCCAGGCGACCACGCTGGAATACCTGCGGCTGGTCGCGGTGGCCCGGCTCTTCTTCGAGACCGTGCCGCACCTCCAGGCGTCCTGGCTGACCACGGGCAAGGACGTCGGGCAGCTCTCGCTGCACATGGGCGTGGACGACCTCGGCTCGATCATGCTGGAGGAGAACGTCATCTCCTCCGCCGGTGCCCGGCACCGCTCCAACCTGCACGAGCTGATCGGCATGATCCGCTCGGCGGACCGGATCCCCGCGCAGCGGGACACCCTCTACAACCGGCTCGCCGTGCACCACACGCCGGCCGACGATCCGACCGACGAGCGGGTGGTCTCACACTTCTCCTCGATCGCGCTGCCCGGTGGCGGGGCGGGCAAATCCCTGCCGCTGGTCGAGGTCAACTGACGCGGGTCGGCGTCCGGCCGTTCGGCTGACCGAGGCTCATGCTCCTGCCGGGTCATGCCGGCGGTACGGGTGGTCCCCGTCGCCGCAGCGTCAGGCTGCCCGGTCAAGGGCTGGTGGAGATGATCGTCGACGGCTAGCGTCGCGCCTCGTATCCGTTGCCACAGTCGGTTGCCGAGAACGGGGCGACCGTGCTGGTGGCGGATGGTCTGATGGCCGTGGGCTGTCCTCCATCGGCCCGCTGAGGGTCGTTCATATAACGCACGGCGGTACGGGCGGGATGGGTGACCATCCCGCCCGTAGCGTCTGCCCAGCTCGGGCCGGACGGATGAAAACACCCCCGCCCGCTGGCGTAAGAGATCGACCTTCGATAGCGTCCGCTCCGTTCCGCAACCATTCTTCTTCCCTACCCCCGGGGGACTGATGACAGCGTTCCACCGCTCGGCCCTGGCGCGCGCCGGCGTTGTGGCTCTGCTCGCGGCCGGTGGCCTGGCCACCGTGGCCGCCCCGGCGCAGGCCGCCGACCAGGCCGACCTGGCGCTGGTGCCGCTGAGCTACGAGCTGGCCAAGGGCGTCGACGCGGCCAAGGCCAAGCCGTTCAAGTTCCGAGTCGACAACAGTCGGAGCTCGGTTGCCGCCAAGGGCGTCAGCTACACCGCGGACACCAGCCTGTTGTTGAAAAACAAGATCGGCTTCGTGGTTCCCGACGGCTGCCAGGTGAAGGGCAAGAAGTTCACCTGCGAACTCGGTGACCTGCCGGCCGGCACCAGCGAGGAGTTCGGCATTCCGCTGTTCTCCACCGGTGGTCGCGGCGCGGCCGGCACATTGGTGGTCACCATCAAGTCGGCCACCGTCGACCCCAAGCGTGGCGACAACAAGGTCGAGCACGAGATCACCGTCGCCAAGCCCGGCTACGACCTGACCAGTTGGGTGCAGGACGTCCAGGCGAACGTCGTGGTGAACGGCGTCCAGGGCGATGATCCCGACCTGCGTCCGGTGCGGCGAGGCGAGACGGTGCCGCTGGACTGGGCGATCTACAACGATGGCAGTCGCAAGGCGACGGGCATCTTCTACGGCCTGACCCTGCCGGTGGGCGTCACCTTCGCGCAGAAGCCGGAGGGCTGCCTTGAGCAGGTATTCCAGGGCAAGCAGCAGCTGTTCTGCGAGGACGCCGGTGCGGTCGTGAAGCCGGGGGAGTACTACACCTCGGACATCCGGGTGACCATCGGCGGCGACGTGACCGAGCCGGTGCTGCACGAGGGTGACCTCTTCGCGTACGGGCTGGACGGTGCCGAAGGGCAGCCTGAGGAGGAGCCGGAGGTGGCCAGCCTGGCTCAGCGGAAGGCGTTCACCGAGGTCGACGTGATGGACAACCACACCACGTTCGAGGCTTTCGTGGACCTGGCCGCCACGCCCACGCCGACCGCGACGCCCACGCCGAGCGGAACGGCCACGCCGGGCACCACCACCTCGCCGGCCGCCGGTGGCGGTGGCTCCGACGGTGGTGGGTTGCCGGTGACCGGTGTGCAGGTCGGCCTGATCGGCGGCATCGGCGCGATCATCCTGCTCGTGGGCGGGGCGCTGCTGGTGCTCTCCCGTCGGCGCAAGGTCGTCCTGGTCGCTCCGGGCGACGAGAAGTCGACCGACTGATGACACCGCGCCGCTGAGCCGAGGCGCTTCGACACGAGGCGCAACGGCGGCGGACCGGGCACGACGCGAGGGCGGGGTGGGCGACCACCCCGCCCTTTCGCGTACCCGTGCGACGGCACCGCACCCAGCTGGCGGCGCTCGTCGGCCGGCTGGCAGAGTGGAGGGGTGAGCCGTACCCCGCAGGGCCAGCGAGCCAGTCTGGACAAGCAGCCGCACGAGGTCGCCGCGATGTTCGACGGCGTGGCGGAGCGCTACGACCTGACCAACACGGTGATCTCGCTGGGTCAGGATCGCTCGTGGCGTCGCTCCACCCGGGCGGCACTGGGGCTGCGGCCGGGTGAGCGGGTGCTGGACGTGGGCGCCGGCACCGGCGTCTCGACGCGGGAGCTGGCGCAGTCCGGGGCGTACGCGGTGGGCGCCGACCTGTCGTTGGGCATGCTGTACGCCGGCAAGCGGGCCCGCCCCGAGGTGCCGCTGCTGGCCGGCGACGCGCTGCGGTTGCCGTTCGCCGATGCCAGCTTCGACGCGGTGACCATCTCCTTCGCGCTGCGCAACGTCAACGACACCGACGCGGCCCTGCGTGAGCTGGCTCGGGTCACCCGGCCGGGCGGGCGACTTGTGGTCTGCGAGTTCAGCACCCCGGTCAACCCGGCCTTCCGGACGGTCTACCTGTCGTACCTGATGCGGTCGTTGCCGGTGGTCGCCCGAGCGGTGTCGAGCAACCCCGAGGCGTACGTCTATCTCGCCGAGTCGGTCCGGGCCTGGCCGGCGCAGGCCGCGCTTGCCGGGCGGATCGCCGCGGCCGGGTGGGGACGAGTGGCGTGGCGCAACCTGACCGGTGGTGTGGTTGCCCTGCATCGGGGCATCCGCGAGTAGTCCGCGATCGACACGGGACGGCACGGACATTATTCAGGTTTCGTGAATATCAGTCTTTAGTCCACTTTGCCCCGTACGCTCGATCGCATGACCGGAGCAGACCCGGCGGACCCGGTGGCCGCCACCGACGACGACGCGGCCGAACTCATCGCGCAGTTGCGCGCGTTGGCCGGAGCCGACCCGGTGGAGGTCCGGCTGGTGGTCGCCGAGGTGTTGGCGGCACTGGACCGGGCGGCGGGTGGCGCGCTCCGTGAGCATCTGCCCGAGACAATCCGAGTCGATGCGGGGCTGGACGCCTCCAGCTCGGCCTGACACCTGACTGCTGTGGACGGTCGGGGACTGTCACATCGGCGAGTTAGGTACCCCTGATCCTGCGCTGGTATGACGCCGGTCATACACTCGTCCCGTCTGGCTTGTGAAGCATTTCACGAGCGTGCGGGAGGAGGCGCGAATGACCCCGGTGGAACACGACGCCGACGTCATTGTCGTGGGCGCCGGTCCCGGTGGATCAGCTACTGCGTACCACCTGGCCCGGCACGGCGTACGGGTGCTGTTGTTGGAGAAGACCGAGTTCCCGCGGGAGAAGGTCTGCGGCGACGGGTTGACCCCGCGCGCCGTCCGTCAGCTCATCCGGATGGGTGTGGACACCTCGCCCGAGGCGGGCTGGCTGCACAACCGCGGCCTGCGCGTCATCGGTGGCGGTGTGCGCCTGGAACTGGACTGGCCGGAGCTGGCGAGCTTCCCCAACTACGGCCTGGTGCGTACGAGACTGGACTTCGACGACCTGCTCGCACGGCAGGCGGTGGCCGCCGGTGCCAAGCTGCGGACCAACGTCAACGTGCTTGGCCCGGTGCTCGACGGCGACGGCCGGGTCACCGGCGTCGAGGCGGAGGTCGGGCCGGGCAAGGAGCCGACCACCTTCCACGCCCCGCTGGTCGTCGCGGCGGACGGGGTCTCCGGCCGCTTCCCGCTCGCGCTCGGGCTGGCCAAGCGGGAGGACCGGCCGATCGGCGTGGCCGTCCGCCGCTACTACCGCTCGCCGGCCAAGCACGACGACAACTACCTGGAGTCCTGGCTGGAGTTGCGCAGCAAGGACAGCGGCGACAACCTGCTGCCCGGGTACGGCTGGATCTTCGGCCTGGGTGACGGTCGGGTCAACGTCGGTCTCGGCGTGCTCAACTCGTCCTCGGCGTTCGGCAAGACCAACTACCGCCGGCTGCTCACCGACTGGCTCGCCAACACCCCCGAGGACTGGGGGATGACCGACGAGACCAACGCCGACGGCCCGATCCTCGGCGCCGCGCTGCCGATGGGCTTCAACCGGGTGCCGCACTACACCCGTGGCGTGCTGCTGGTCGGTGACTCGGGCGGCATGGTCAACCCGTTCAACGGCGAAGGCATCGCGTACGCGATGGAGTCCGGCGAACTGGCCGCGGAGGCCATCGTCCAGGCCCTCGCCCGCCCGGCCGGCCCGGAGCGGGAGCGGGCGCTGATGGCGTACCCGAACGAGCTGAAGGCCCGACTCGGCGGTTACTACCGGTTGGGCGGCATCTTCGTGAAACTGATCGGCCGCCCGGAGATCATGCGGATCGCCACCAAACACGGCATGCCGCACCCGACGCTGATGCGTTTCGTCCTCAAGCTGTTGGCCAACCTGACCGACCCGCGTGGCGGGGATGCGATGGACCGGGTCATCAACGCGATGACGAAGGCAGCTCCAGCCGTATAAGTAGGACGGCATCGGTGCTGGTCACAGCCCCGACGCCGACAAAGATCGACCCCCGCCGACTGCCACTGCGAGGGACGTGAATAGTGTGATTTTCGTCAAGCACCGAGGGCAGGGAAGGACGAGCAGGAGAAAACGATGTCGCTCTCGCCTTACGCACCGATCATCGGGCTGTTCGCCCTCGCCGCGGCGTTCTCGCTGTTTTCCGTCGGCGCCGCCCGCTTCGCGGGTCCCCGTCGCTACAACAAGGCCAAACTCGAGGCTTACGAGTGCGGCATCGAGCCCAGCCCGCAGCCGGTCGGCGGCGGCCGGTTCCCGATCAAGTTCTACCTGACGGCGATGCTCTTCATCGTCTTCGACATCGAGATCATCTTCCTCTACCCCTGGGCGGTCTCGTTCGACGCTCTGCCGATCTTCGGCTTCGTGGAGATGGTCCTGTTCATCGTCGCGGTCTTCGTTGCGTACGCCTACGTGTGGCGGCGCGGCGGCCTGGACTGGGACTGAGGAAGGAACGTCAGATGGGCATCGAGGAGAAGCTTCCCGCCGGCGTCCTGCTCACCTCGGTGGAGAAGCTGGTCAACTGGTCCCGGAAGTCGTCCGTGTGGGGCGCTACCTTCGGCCTGGCCTGCTGCGCCATCGAGATGATGGCAGCCGGTGGTCCGCACTACGACATGGGCCGCTGGGGCATGGAGGTCTTCCGGGCGTCGCCCCGGCAGGCCGACCTGATGATCGTGGCCGGCCGGGTGAGTCAGAAGATGGCCCCGGTTCTGCGCCAGATCTACGACCAGATGGCCGAGCCCCGCTGGGTGCTCTCGATGGGCGTCTGCGCCAGCAGCGGCGGCATGTTCAACAACTACGCGATCGTGCAGGGCGTCGACCACGTGGTGCCGGTCGACATGTACCTGCCGGGCTGCCCGCCCCGGCCGGAGATGCTCATCGACGCGATCCTCAAGCTCCGCGAGAAGATCATGTATGAGCCGCTGGGCCCGAACGGCCGCAAGATGCTGGCCGCCCGCCAGGAACGCGGCGACGTTCCGGTCGTGCCCTACGGCTCCATGCCCTCCTCGTACCGCAGCGACAAGGGCCGGCGTGCCGAGTGGACCCGGGCGGTCCGCGAGGGCCGCGAGGAGCAGTTGCGGATCGAGAACTGGATGAACGCTCAGAACCACCTCCACCCGCAGGCAGGCCCCAAATGACGTCACCCACGGACAAGCCCAACGACGGCGGCGTACCGCTGCCGGTGGTGCCGACCGGCGCCACCAGTGGTGCCCCCGCCGAGTTCCCGCCGGCCAGCCCGGCCGGGCGCGGGATGTTCGGCAACCAGGGCACCGGCGACGTGTCCGGCTACGGCGGCCTGGTCCGCCAGCGCCAGCCCATCGAGGAGGCGTCCCGTCCGTACGGGAGCTACTTCGACGAGGTCCGCGACGCGTTGGAGGAGGCGTACCCGGCCTTCGGCGACGCGATTGAGAAGGTCGTGGTCGACCGGGGTGAGCTGACGCTGCACATCCGCCCGGAACGGATCGCCGAGGTCTGCCAGGTGATGCGCGACGACCTGGCGCTGCGGTTCGAGCTGTGCTCCTCGGTGTCCGGCGTGGACTACCTGGGCGCCGACGAGCGGCGGCTGCACGTGGTCTACCTGCTCACCTCGATGACGTACCGGCGGCAGGTCCGGCTGGAGGCCGCAGTCTCCGTCGAGGCCCCGCACCTGCCCAGCGTGACCGCCATCTACCCGACGGCGGACTGGCAGGAGCGCGAGGCGTACGACATGTTCGGCATCGTCTTCGACGGCCACCCCAACCTGACCAGGATCCTCATGCCGGACGACTGGGAGGGTCACCCGCAGCGCAAGGACTACCCGCTCGGCGGTGTGCCCGTCGAGTACAAGGGCGCGGAGATCCAGCCGCCGAACGAGCGGAGGTCGTACCAGTGACGACGTCGAACTACGCCAGCGAGCGCGAGACCGACGAGGGCCGGGTCTTCACCGTCACCGGTGGGGACTGGGACACCATCGTCTCGGGCACCGACCCGATCAACGACGAGCGGATCGTCGTCAACATGGGTCCGCAGCACCCGTCCACGCACGGGGTGCTGCGGCTGATCCTGGAGCTGGAGGGCGAGACGGTCCGCGAGGCCCGTACCGTCGTCGGCTACCTGCACACGGGCATCGAGAAGAACCTCGAATACCGCAACTGGGTTCAGGGCTCGACGTTCGTGACCCGGATGGACTACCTCGCCCCGATCTTCAACGAGACGGCGTACGCCCTCGCCGTCGAGAAGCTGCTCGGCATCACCGACGACATCACCGAGCGGGCCACCACCATCCGCGTGCTGATGATGGAGCTCAACCGGATCTCGTCGCACCTGGTCTGGCTGGCCACCACCGGCATGGAGCTGGGCGCGATCTCGATCATGCTGTACGGCTTCCGCGAGCGGGAGTACATCCTCGACATCTTCGAGACCATCACCGGTCTGCGGATGAACCACGCGTACGTCCGGCCGGGCGGAGTGGCGCAGGACGTGCCGGACGAGGCGATCGTCAAGATCCGCGAGTTCCTCAAGATGATGCCGAAGAAGCTCAAGGAGTACGAGGACCTGCTCTCCGGCCAGCCGATCTGGACCGAGCGGACGAAGAACGTCGCGGTGCTGGACGTGACCGGCTGCGTGGCCCTCGGCATCACCGGGCCGGTGCTGCGCTCCGCCGGTCTCGCCTGGGACCTGCGCAAGACCATGCCGTACTGCGGTTACGAGAACTACGAGTTCGACGTGCCGACCCACCCCGACGGTGACGTGTGGGGCCGCTACCTGGTCCGGCTCGCCGAGATCCGGGAGTCGATGAAGCTGGTCGAGCAGGCCCTGGACCGGCTCCGCCCGGGTCCGGTGATGGTCGCCGACCGCAAGATCGCGTGGCCGGCGCAGTTGGCCATCGGCGTGGACGGCATGGGCAACTCGCTGGAGCACGTCGCGAAGATCATGGGTCAGTCGATGGAGTCGCTGATCCACCACTTCAAGCTGGTGACCGAGGGCTTCCGGGTTCCGCCGGGCCAGGTGTACGTCGCGATCGAGGCTCCCCGGGGCGAGTTGGGCGTGCACGCGGTCTCCGACGGTGGCACCCGGCCGTACCGGGTGCACTACCGCGAGCCCAGCTTCGTCAACCTCCAGGCCCTCCCGGCGATGGCCGAGGGCGGTCTGATCGCCGACGTGATCGCCGGCGGCGCCTCGTTGGACCCGGTGATGGGTGGTTGTGACCGATGAGTGTTTTCACTGACGAGACCCGGGAGCGGGCGCGCGAGATCATCGCCCGCTACCCGGCGGACCGGTCCCGCTCGGCGTTGCTGCCGCTGCTGCACCTGGTGCAGGCCGAGGAGGGGTACGTCTCCCCGGCCGGGGTCACGTTCTGCGCCGAGGTCCTGGGGCTGAACAAGGCCCAGGTCGGCGCGGTGGCGACCTTCTACACGATGTACAAGCGCAAGCCGACCGGTGACTTCCTGGTCAGCGTCTGCACCAACACCATGTGCAACGTGCTCGGTGGCCAGGAGGTCTACGACACCCTGTCCGAGCACCTGGGCGTCGGGCACGACGAGACGACCGCCGACGGCACGATCACGCTGGAGCACGCCGAGTGCCTGGCGGCGTGCGACTACGGCCCGGTGATGACCGTCAACTACGACTTCTTCGACGGCGTGGACGCGTCCACAGCGGTCGGCGTCGTCGACGAGCTGCGGGCGGGCGGGCGGCCGATGCCGACCCGCGGTGCCCGGCTCTGCACCCTCAAGGAAATGGCGGTGCAGCTCGCCGGTTTCGCCGACGAGCGCGAGGGCGCGGTCGCCGACGGTGGGCCGGGTGAGCCCACCCTGCGCGGGCTGCGGCTGGCGCAGGAGCACGGCGTCTCGGTGCCGGGCTTCGACCCGAACACCCCGATCCGCAGCAAGGCCGAGGCCGACAAGGCCGCCGCTGAGGCGAAGGCGAAGGCGGAGGCCGCCAAGCCGGCGCCCGTCGAGGCCAGCGCGGCACCGGTCAAGGGTGGCGACGGGGCGTCCGCCCCGACGGGGGCGGCCGGGGTCGGCGGGCCGGCGAAGCCGGCAGAGGCCACCGGGCCGGCGGACGCCAGTGGCAGCACCACGCGGGACGTGAAGGCACCGGACGACAAGTCGCCGCAGGTGCGTACCGCCGAGACCCGGCAGCCGGACGCGGGCACGGCGGTGCCGGACGCCCCTGGCACCAAGGTCCCGACGGACGGCACCGGCACCGCGCCCGAGGCTGGCGACGCACGGTCGGCCGAGGCCGCCGGTGTGGCGGCCAACGCGCCGGCCGGTGACGGCAAGCCCGCCGGCGACGAGGCCGGGGCGCAGGAGCGCAACCTCACCGAAGCGAAGGCTGGCACGGACGCCGACGGCGCCGGACCGGCGGACGCGAACGAAACGGGGGCCCAGAAGTGACCACTCCCCGCCCGGAGACCGTGGCCAAGCTGACGCCGGTGCTGACCAAGCGCTGGCTGTCGCCGGACGCCTGGCGTATCGGCACGTACGAGCAACTGGACGGCTACGCCGCACTGCGCAAGGCGCTCAAGGCCCACCCGGACGACCTGATCCAGCTGATCAAGGACTCGGGGCTGCGCGGTCGGGGTGGCGCCGGCTTCCCCACCGGTCTCAAGTGGGGCTTCATCCCGCAGGGCGACGGCAAGCCGCACTACCTGGTGGTCAACGCCGACGAGGGCGAGCCGGGCACCTGCAAGGACCTGCCGCTGATGACCCACGACCCGCACGCGCTGGTCGAGGGCGTGATCATCGCGTCGTACGCGATCCGAGCCAACCGCGCCTACATCTACATCCGGGGCGAGGCGGTGCACGCCGCGCGTCGGCTGCGCAACGCGGTCCAGGAGGCGTACGACAAGGGCTACCTCGGCCGGAACATCCTGCGCAGCGGCTACGACCTGGAGCTGGTGGTGCACTCCGGCGCCGGGGCGTACATCTGCGGCGAGGAGACGGCGCTGCTGGACTCGCTGGAAGGCTTCCGGGGGCAGCCCCGGCTGCGCCCGCCGTTCCCGGCCACCCACGGCCTGTACGCGAGCCCGACGGTGGTGAACAACGTCGGCACCATCGCCAGCGTGCCGCCGATCGTGCTCGGTGGGGCCGACTGGTGGAAGAGCATGGGCACCGAGAAGTCCTCCGGGCCGATGATCTACTCGCTGTCCGGTCGGATCGTCAACCCGGGCCAGTACGAGTGCTCGATGGGTGTCACGCTGCGCGAGCTGCTGGAGCTGGCCGGTGGCATGCAGCCCGGGCACAACCTGCGGTTCTGGACCCCGGGCGGCTCGTCCACCCCGCTGCTCGCCGCCGAGCACCTGGACGTGCCACTGGACTTCGAGGGAGTGGCGGCGGCCGGCTCGATCCTGGGCACCACGGCCACCCAGATCTTCTCCGACCAGGACTGCCCGGTCTACGCGACGTACCGGTGGCTGGAGTTCTACCACCACGAGTCGTGCGGCAAGTGCACCCCGTGCCGCGAGGGCAACTACTGGATGGTTCGGGTCTACCGGCGGATCCTCGCCGGTCAGGGCACCCACGAAGACCTGGACACCCTGCTGGACACCTGCGACAACATCCTCGGCCGCTCGTTCTGTGGCCTGGGTGACGGCGCGACCAGCTCGGTGACCTCGTCACTGAAGTACTTCAAGCAGGACTACCTCGACTACATCGAGGGACGTACCGCACCCAAGCTGTCGGAGAAGACCCTGGTAGGGGCGCACTGATGACCGACGTAGCAAAGCAGACCGAGACCGTCACGCTCACCATCGACGGCGTCGAGGTCACCGCCCCCAAGGGGACGTTGCTGATCCGGGTCGCCGAGCAGATGGGCACCGAGATCCCCCGGTTCTGCGACCACCCGCTGCTGGCCCCGGCCGGCGCGTGCCGGCAGTGCCTGGTCGAGGTGGAGGGCCAGCGCAAGCCGGTGGCCTCCTGCACCCAGGCCGTCGCCGACGGCATGGTCGTGCGTACGCAGATCACCTCCCCGGTGGCCAAGAAGGCGCAGGAGGGGGTGATGGAGCTGCTGCTGCTCAACCACCCGCTGGACTGCCCGATGTGTGACAAGGGCGGTGAGTGCCCGCTCCAGAACCAGGCGATGTCCACCGGCCGCACCGACTCGCGCTTCCACGAGCACAAGCGGGAGTACGAGAAGCCGATGGCGATCAGCAGCCAGGTGCTGCTGGACCGCGAGCGGTGCGTGCTCTGTCAGCGGTGCACCCGGTTCTCCGAGGAGATCGCCGGCGACAAGTTCATCGACCTGATGGGCCGGTCGTCCGCCGAGGAGATCAACATCTACCGGGACGACGCGTACGGCGAAGAGGGCGACGCCGGTGACGTCCCGTTCAACTCCTACTTCTCCGGCAACACCGTGCAGATCTGCCCGGTGGGCGCGCTGACCGGTGCGCAGTACCGCTTCCGGGCCCGCCCGTTCGACCTGGTGTCGAGCCCGAGCGTCTGCGAGCACTGCTCGGCCGGCTGCGGGCAGCGCACCGACTGGCGGCGCGGCAAGGTGCTGCGCCGGCTGGCCGGCGACGAGCCGCAGGTCAACGAGGAGTGGAACTGCGACAAGGGCCGGTGGGGTTTCCAGTACACCCGGGCCGCCGACCGGTTGACCACCCCGCTGGTCCGCGACGAGCACACCGGTGAGCTGCGCGAGGCGTCCTGGAGCGAGGCGCTCACCGTGGCCGCCGAGGGCCTGCACACTGCTCGGGAGAGCGGGCAGGGCACGGCGGTGCTCACCGGCGGCCGGCTGACCGTCGAGGACGCGTACGCGTACGCGAAGTTCGCCCGGGTCGCCCTTACCACCAATGACATCGACTTCCGGGCCCGGCCGGTCTCCCGCGAGGAGGCCGACTTCCTGGCCAGCTCGGTCGCCGGGGTCACCGACGTCACCTACACCGACGTGGAGAACGCGCCGGCGGTGGTGCTGGTCGGCCTGGAGCCGGAGGAGGAGTGCCCGATCCTCTTCCTGCGGCTGCGCAAGGCGTACCTGAAGAAGGCCCTGACGGTGTACGCGTTGGCGCCGTTCGCCACCCGTGGCCTGGAGAAGCTCGGTGCCAAGCTGGCCCGGGTCGTGCCGGGCGAGGAGGCCAGCGTGCTCGCCGAGCACGCCACGGTCGCCGAGGCGCTGAGCGCACCGGGCGCGATCCTGATCGTCGGCGAGCGACTGGCCACTGTGCCGGGCGGGCTCTCCGCAGCGGCGGACGTGGCGCGGCGTACCGGCGCGAAGCTGGTGTGGGTGCCGCGGCGCGCGGGTGACCGCGGCGCTGTCGACGCGGGCTGCCTGCCCAACCTGCTCCCCGGTGGACGGCTGGTGACCGAGCCGGCCGCCCGCGCCGAGCTGGGTGAGGCGTGGGACATCCCGGCCGGGGTGATCCCGAGCCAGGCCGGGCGGGACACCGACGGCATCCTCACCGCGGCGGCCAACGGCCAGCTCGGCGCGCTGGTCGTCGGCGGCGTCGACCCAGCCGACCTGGCCGACCCGCGACTGGCCGAGGCCGCCCTGGACGCGGTGCCGTTCCTGGTCAGCCTGGAGCTGCGCGCCAGCGCGGTGACCCGGCGGGCGAACGTGGTGCTGCCGGTCGCCCCGGTGGTCGAGAAGGCCGGCAGCTTCCTGGACTGGGAGGGTCGGCTGCGCCCGTTCGAGGCCGTGCTGAACACCGCCGCGATGACCGACGGTCGGGTGCTCGACGCGCTGGCCGCGCTGCTCGACGTGCGGCTCGGCACGGCGGATGTGCCGAGCGTGCGTCGTGAGCTGGGCACGCTGCCGGCGACGCGTACGTCCCGGCCGTCCGCACCGTCGGTGGCGCCGGGCCGGGTGCCGCACCCGGCTGCCGGGGAGGCCGTGCTGGCCACCTGGCACCAACTGGTGGACCTCGGCAGCCTGACCGAAGGCGACGAGAACCTCGCGGGCACCGCCCGCCCGCCGGTGGTCCGGCTGGGTAAGGGCACCGCCGAGGCACTCGGTGTGGTCGACGGTGACGCGGTCACGGTCGGCACCGACCGGGGGGCACTGACCCTGCCGGCGGAGCTCACCGAAATGCCGGACGGCGTGGTCTGGTTGCCGACCAACTCACCCGGCTCGACCGTGCGACGCAGCCTCGGGGCGACGTCCGGCACTGTCGTCCGGATCTCCGTTCCCGCACCGAGCACGGCCATCCCGGCCGGGCGCGTGGCGGCCGACGAGACCGGGCTCCCGGGTCCGCTCCTCAACTCCGGGGGTAACCAGTGACTTCGTCAATCCTGGCCCAGGATCCGACGCTTGCCGACTTCGGCCGGGATCCGTGGTGGCTGGTTCTCGGCAAGATCGTCTTCGCGTTCGCCTTCGGTCTGCTGGCCACCCTGCTAGGTGTCTGGTTCGAGCGGCGCGTGGTCGGCTACATGCAGGTGCGGCCCGGCCCCAACCAGGTCGGCCCGTTCGGCCTGCTGCAGACCCTCGCCGACGGCCTGAAGATGGCCTTCAAGGAGGACATCCTGCCGAAGGCGGCCGACAAGGTCGTCTACTTCTTCGCCCCGACCATCTCGGTGATCTGTGCGGTCACCGCGCTGTCGGTGGTGCCCTTCGGCCCAATGGTGAGCATCTTCGGCCACCACACGCCGTTGCAGGTCACCGACGTGCCGGTGGCGGTGCTGCTGCTGCTCGCCTGCTCGTCGATGGGCGTCTACGGCATCGTGCTGGGTGGTTGGGCCTCCGGCTCGACGTACCCGCTGCTCGGTGGTCTGCGGTCGAGCGCCCAGATGATCTCCTACGAGGTCGCCATGGGCCTGAGCATCGTGGCGGTCTTCATGACCGCCGGCACGATGAGCACCAGCGGGATCGTCGCCGCTCAGGGCGACGCCACGCGGCTGACCATCATGGGCACCGAGATCCCGGCGCCGGGCTGGTACGCCATCCTGCTGCTGCCCAGCTTCATCATCTTCTTCATCGCCACGGTGGGTGAGACCAACCGGGCGCCGTTCGACCTGCCCGAGGCCGAGTCCGAGCTGGTCGCCGGCTTCATGACGGAATACAGCTCGCTGAAGTTCGCGCTCTTCATGCTCAGCGAGTACGTCGCGATGGTG
Organism: Micromonospora zamorensis; assembly: GCF_900090275.1. Taxonomy (NCBI): domain Bacteria; kingdom Bacillati; phylum Actinomycetota; class Actinomycetes; order Micromonosporales; family Micromonosporaceae; genus Micromonospora; species Micromonospora zamorensis. Next base: position 6,671,296 of record NZ_LT607755.1, read on the forward strand.
ACCATGTCCGCGGTCACCACCACGCTGTTCCTGGGCGGTTGGCGGGCACCCTGGCCGATCACCATCTGGGAGGGCGCCAACTCCGGTTGGTGGCCGATGCTCTGGTTCTTCGGCAAGGTGATCGCGCTGGTCTTCGTCTTCGTCTGGCTGCGCGGCACGCTGCCCCGGCTGCGCTACGACCAGTTCATGCGCCTCGGTTGGAAGGTGCTGCTGCCGATCAACCTGGTCTGGATCCTGGTCCTGTCGGGCCTGCGTTCCATCGAGGACTGGGACACCCGCGGCAAGGTCATCGCGGTCGGCATCCCCGCCGGCCTGCTGCTGATCGCCACACTGTTCTGGCCCAGCCGCCGGCCGCAGCCGAAGCCGACAACTCAGGAACAGGTCGACAACCGGCCGTACGGGAGCTTCCCGCTGCCACCGATGGATCTTCAGGTACCACCGAGCCCGCGCATCACGCGCGTGGTCGCCGAGCGGGAGCCGGCCAACATCGTTGCCGGCTCGGACTCCAGGGAGGTGTGACGTGGGCGCGATCACCGGAACGTTCAAGGGATTCGGTGTCACCTTCTCGCACATGTTCAGGAAGGTCGTCACGACCGACTACCCGTTCAAGCCGCCGGTGTCGGCGCCGCGCTACCACGGGCGGCACATCCTCAACCGGCACCCGGACGGCCTGGAGAAGTGCATCGGCTGCGAGCTGTGCGCCTGGGCCTGCCCGGCGGACGCGATCTACGTCGAGGGTGGCGACAACACCGACGAGCAGCGCTTCTCGCCGGGTGAGCGGTACGCCAGCATCTACCAGATCAACTACGCCCGCTGCATCTTCTGCGGGCTGTGCATCGAGGCCTGCCCGACCCGTTCGCTCACCATGAGCAACGAGTACGAGCTGGCCCGGGACAACCGGCAGGACCTCATCTTCACCAAGGAGCAGTTGCTCGCGCCGTTGCTGGAGGGCATGGAGCAGCCTCCGCACCCGATGCGGCTGGGTGACAGCGAGAAGGACTACTACGTCGGCGCGCTGGACAACCCGGGCACCTCCGCCGGTGCGGAGACGTCCCCGATGGGTCCCGGCCGCTACCAGGTCGAGGAGCACCCCGGCGTGACGTTCCCGGGCGCCGAGCAGGCCGCCCAGCGCGCGGCTGCCGGCAAGGGAGAGGAAGCATGACCACGTCTACGGTGCTCGCCGCGGCGGGTTCGGTCTCCACCGGCGAGGCGGTCACCTTCTGGATCCTCGCCCCGCTCGCGCTGCTCGGCGGGATCGGGATGGTGGCCGCGCGCAACGCCGTGCACTCGGCGCTGTGGCTGGTGCTGACCATGCTCTGTCTGGGCGTGTTCTACGTCCTCCAGGCCGGTCCGTTCATCGGCATGGTGCAGATCATCGTCTACACCGGCGCGATCATGATGCTGTTCCTCTTCGTGCTGATGCTGGTCGGTCGGGACTCCACGGACTCCCTGATCGAGACGCTGCGCGGCCAGCGCGTCGCCGCGATCGTGCTCGGCCTCGGCTTCGCCGGCCTGGTCGGCACCGGCCTGTACCAGGCGCTGGACCAGACCAACACTGTCGGCCTGGAGCAGGTCAACGCCGAGGGGAACGTGCAAGGCATCGCCCGGCTGCTGTTCACCAAGTACGTCTTCGCGTTCGAGCTGACCTCGGCGCTGCTGATCACCGCGGCGGTCGGTGCCATGGTGCTGGCTCACGTGGAGCGGCGTAAGCAGGACAAGGTCGACCAGGTGTCGACCATGAAGGCACGATTCGCCCCGGGCAACTACCCCGGGCCGAAGCCGGGCCCCGGTGTCTTCGCGACCTCGTCCTCGGTGGCCACCCCGGCCCGGCTGCCCGACGGCCGCCTGACCGACCGCAGCACCCCGGCGATCCTTCCGCAGCGCGAGCTGACCGCCGAGGAGACGGCTCTGAAGGGTACGGACCGGTGAGCGCGAGGAGTGCAGCGGAGCGGAGCCCCGCAGTCGCGAACGGAAGGCAAACCAAGTAATGGGAACGTTCTTCTCGGTCGAGCCGACCTACTACCTCGTCCTCGCCGCGGTGCTCTTCACCATCGGCGCCGCCGGGGTGCTGATCCGGCGCAACGCGATCGTGCTGTTCATGTGCGTGGAGCTGATGCTCAACGCCGCCAACCTGACGCTGGTCACCTTCAGCCGGATCAACGGTGACCTCAACGGCCAGATCATGGCGTTCTTCGTGATGGTGGTGGCGGCGGCCGAGGTCGTGGTCGGGCTCGCGATCATCATGTCCATCTTCCGGACGCGACGCTCGGCGAGTGTCGACGACGCCAACCTGCTCAAGTACTAGAGGGGTCCACCGGTGGAAGAGACTGTGGAATACGCCCAGGCCACGGGGCTGCTCGGGGGCGTCTGGCTGCTGGTGGCGATCCCGCTGCTCAGCGCGGCCATCCTGCTGCTGCTCGGCCGGCGGGCCGACCGCTGGGGGCACTGGTTGGGTGTTGCCGCCATCGGCGCCGCTTTCGTGCTCGGCCTGTCGTTCTTCTTCCAGCTGCGTGGCCTGGAGAACAAGTCGGTCGAGCTGAGCCTCTGGGACTTCATCGCGGTCGGTGACCTGCGCGTCGACTTCGGCCTGTTGTTCGACCCGCTGGCCGCGGTCTTCGTGCTGCTGATCACCGGGGTGGGTTTCCTGATCCACCTGTACGCGGTCGAGTACATGGCGCACGACGCGGGTCGTCGGCGGTTCTTCGCGTACTTCAACCTGTTCGTCGCGGCGATGCTGCTGCTGGTGCTCGGCAACAACTACGTGATGCTCTACTTCGGCTGGGAGGGCGTCGGTCTGGCGTCGTACCTGCTGATCTCCTTCTGGACCGAGCGGCCGAGCGCGGCCACCGCCGGCAAGAAGGCGTTCCTGATGAACCGCGTCGGCGACGCCGGCCTGGCCATCGGCATCTTCATCATGTTCGCCACCCTGGGCACCACCCAGTACGACGAGGTGTTCAACGGCGTCGGCGCGCTGACCGGCACCACCGTGCTGGTCCTCGGCCTGTTGCTGCTGCTCGGTGCGGCCGGCAAGTCCGGTCAGTTCCCGCTGCAGGCGTGGTTGCCGGACGCGATGGAGGGCCCGACCCCGGTGTCGGCGCTCATCCACGCGGCCACCATGGTCACCGCGGGCGTCTACCTGATCGCCCGGTCCAACCCGATCTTCTCGGCCAACTCGACGCTCCAGCTCGTGGTGGTCAGCGTCGGCGCGCTCACGCTGCTGATCGGCTGCATCATCGGCGCGGCCAAGGACGACATCAAGCGGGTGCTCGCCTGGTCGACGGTGAGCCAGATCGGCTACATGTTCCTCGGCGTCGGCCTGGGCGGCGGCGCGTACGCGCTGGCCATCGTGCACCTGCTGGCGCACGGCTTCTTCAAGGCCAACATGTTCCTGGGTGCCGGTTCGGTGATGCACGGCATGAAGGACCAGGTCGACATCCGCCGCTTCGGTGGCCTCTCAAAGCACATGAAGATCACCTGGCTGACCTTCATGATGGGCTGGCTGGCGATCATCGGCATGTTCCCGTTCTCCGGCTTCTTCTCCAAGGAGCCGATCATCGTGGCCGCCTTCGAGCGGGAGGACTGGACCGCCTGGCTCTTCGGCGGTGCGGCGCTGCTCGGTGCCGGACTGACCGCGTTCTACATGACCCGGCTGTTCGTGCTCACGTTCCACGGGCCGCAGCGGTGGACCGAGGACATCGAGCACCCGCACGAGTCGCCGAAGCTGATGACGATCCCGCTGATCCTGCTGGCGGTCGGCTCGGTAGGTGCCGGCTTCCTGCTCTCCACGTCCGTTCCGGACTGGCTGACGGCCACCGCCGGCCTGGGCGGCGAGCACGGGGAGCACGAGGCGGTCCTCTCGCACGCCGTCATCACCACCCTGTCGCTGCTGGTCACCGTGCTCGGTGCCGGGCTCGCCTGGTTCCTGTTCCGGGCCGGCACGGCCACCGCGCCACAGCCGGCCGGGGTGCTGGTCACCGCCGCCCGGCGCAACCTCTACACCGACGCGGTCAACGAGGCCGTCTTCGAGAAGCCGGGCATCTTCCTCACCCGGGCGCTGGTGTACCTCGACAACCGGGGCATCGACGGGCTGGTCAACGGGCTTGCCGCCGCGGTCGGCGGTGGCTCGGGTCGGCTCCGGCGGATGCAGACCGGCTTCGTCCGCTCGTACGCCACCTCGATCCTGGCCGGTGCGCTGCTGGTGATGGCGGCGTTCCTGGCGGTGCAGGCCGGGTGGTTGGCGTGATCGACCTGTTCCCGGCCGCCCCCGCCGGCGGACCACGCAGTGACGACGGAGGTAAGGCCGCATAATGTCCAACTTCCCGTTCCTCTCGGTGCTCACCGTGGCGCCGCTGGTGGGCGCCCTGGTGGTGGCCTTCCTGCCGCGCCACCGGCCGGAGCTGGCCAAGCAGGTGGCGTTCGCCTGGTCGCTGCTCGTGCTGGTGCTCTCGGTGGTGATGTGGGTCAGCTTCAACGCAGGCGGTGACCGGTTCCAGTTCCGCGAGTCATACTCGTGGATCCCGAACTGGGGCGTCAGCTTCACCTTCGCCGCCGACGGCATCGCGCTGGTGATGCTGATGCTGATCGCGGTGCTGGTGCCGTTGGTGATCCTGGCCTCCTGGCACGACGCGGAGTCGTCGAAGCGGTCGGTGCCCGTCTACTTCGCGCTGCTGCTGGTCCTCGAGTGCACGATGATCGGTGTCTTCGCGGCCGCCGACGTCTTCCTGTTCTACGTGTTCTTCGAGGTCATGCTGGTCCCGATGTACTTCCTGATCGGCAGCTACGGCGGCCACCAGCGGCAGTACGCGGCGGTGAAGTTCTTCCTCTACTCGCTGGTCGGCGGTCTGTTCATGCTGGCCGCGGTGATCGGCCTGTGGGTGGTCGGCGGCAAGACCTTCGACTGGCAGGCGCTGTCCCAGGTCGACATCAGCACCGGCACCGAGCGGTGGCTGTTCCTCGGCTTCTTCCTCGCGTTCGCCATCAAGGCGCCGTTCTTCCCGTTCCACACCTGGCTGCCCGACGCCGGTGGTGCGGCCCCGGCGGGAGCGGCGGCACTGCTGGTCGGCGTGCTGGACAAGGTCGGCACGTTCGGCATCCTGCGCTACTGCCTGCCGCTGTTCCCGGAGGCGTCGAAGTGGTTCGCGCCGTGGGCGCTGGCGCTGGGCGTGATCGGCATCGTCTACGCCGCGCTGCTGGCGGTCGGTCAGAACGACCTCAAGCGGCTGGTGTCGTACACCTCGATCGCGCACTTCGGCTTCATCGGGGTGGGCATCTTCGCCTTCACCACCCAGGCCGGCACCGGCGCGGTGCTCTACATGCTCAACCACGGGCTGGCCACCGGTCTGCTCTTCCTTGTGGTGGGCATGCTGATCAGCCGGCGTGGCTCGGCGTTGATCAGCGACTTCGGCGGTGCCGGCAAGCTGGTCCCGGTGCTCGCCGGTGTGCTCTTCTTCGCCGGTCTCGCCTCGCTCGCACTGCCCGGCACGGCGCCGTTCATCTCGGAGTTCCTGGTGCTGATCGGCACCTTCACGGTGAACAAGCCGGTGGCGATCATCGCCACGCTCGGCATCATCCTGGCCGCCGCGTACGTGCTGTGGATGGTGCAGCGCACCACCCAGGGCACGCTCAACCCGGCTCTCACCGAGGTCGACGGGATGCGCAAGGACCTCAACCTGCGCGAGAAGGTCGTGGTCGCCCCACTGATCGCGCTGATCGTGCTGCTCGGCTTCTTCCCCAAGCCGGTCACTGACGTGATCAACCCGGCCGTCCAGGCGACCATGGACGACATCGGCAGAACCGACCCGGCGCCGTCCGTGGGCGGCACCGTCCAGGAGGCGGCAAAGTGACCGAGCTGAAACTGCCGTCGATCGACTACGCGGCGATCTCTCCGATCCTGATCATGCTGGGCACGGCGTTGCTCGGCGTGCTGGTCGAGGCGCTGGTGCCTCGTCGTTGGCGGCACGTGGTGCAGTTGACGCTGGCGCTGCTCGCGGTGCTCGCGGCGCTGACCATGGTGGTCCTCAGCGCCGATGAGCGGATCATCACCGCCGGCCAGGCGCTGGCGATCGACGGGCCGACGCTGTTCCTCCAGGGCGCGATCCTGGTGCTGGCCGCGATGGCGCTGCTGCTGATCGGCGACCGCTCGGTCGAGCGGGGCGGGGCGTTCGTCGCCCAGGCCGCGGTGACCGCCGAGTCGGCCGACGACCGGCGGCAGGCCGAGGGGCGCAACGGCCTCACCGAGGTCTACCCGCTCACCACGTTCGCGATCGGCGGCATGCTGATCTTCGTGGCGGCGAACGACCTGCTGACCATGTTCATCGCGCTGGAGGTCTTCTCCCTTCCGCTCTACCTGCTCTGCGCGCTGGCCCGTCGCCGGCGTCTGCTGAGCCAGGAAGCGGCGATGAAGTACTTCCTGCTCGGCGCGTACGCCTCCGCGTTCTTCCTGTTCGGCGTGGCCCTGATCTACGGCTTCACCTCGGGCATCCCGGGCCGGACGGCCGGCGTCGACTTCGCCACCATCCACGCTGCGGTGAGCGAGTCCCCGGCCAGCAAGGTGCTGCTCTTCGCCGGCATGGCACTGCTCTCGATCGGTCTGCTCTTCAAGGCCGCGGCGGCGCCGTTCCACGTCTGGACCCCGGACGTCTACCAGGGCGCGCCGACCCCGGTCACCGGCTTCATGGCGGCCTGCACCAAGGTCGCCGCGTTCGGTGCCCTGCTGCGCGTCTTCCACGTCGCGTTCACCGACGCCTCCTGGGACTTCACCCCGGTCCTCGGCGCGGTGGCGGTGCTGACCATGCTGATCGGTGCAGTGCTCGCGGTCACCCAGACCGACATCAAGCGGCTGCTCGCGTACTCCTCGATCGCCAACGCCGGCTACCTGCTGGTCGGCGTGCTGGCACCGAGCCGCGACGGGCTCTCCGGCACGATGTTCTACCTGGTCGCGTACGGCTTCTCGGTGCTGGCCGCGTTCGCCGTGGTGACCCTGGTGCGGGACGCCGACGGGGAGGCCACCCACCTGTCCCGCTGGGCCGGGCTGGGTCGGCGGTCGCCGTTCTTCGCCGGGCTGTTCACCTTCATCCTGCTGGCCTTCGCCGGTATTCCGCTGACCAGTGGCTTCACCAGCAAGTTCGCCATCTTCGGGCCGGCCCTGGAGGGTGGTCAGGCCTGGCTGGTGATCGCCGGTGTGCTGACCAGCATGGTGCTGGCGTTCCCGTACCTGCGGGTCGTGGTGATGATGTGGCTCTCCGAGCCGGGCGAGTCCACCCCGACCGTCATGGTGCCCGGCGGGCTCACCTCCGCCGCCCTGATGATCGGCGTGCTGGCCACTCTGGTGCTGGGCATCGCCCCGGCGCCGCTGCTCGATCTGGCCACCGGAGCTGCCGAATTCGTGCGATGACCAAAGGATCGACCACCGGGGGCCGGCTCGTGTTCACGTGCCGGCCCCCGGTGCGTATCCCCGACCCGGAGCAGGTCGAACGGGTGTGGCATGGTTGATGGTGTGGTGAATCCGGCGGGCGAGCGTTCAGGTGCCTCCGGCTCCGGCGGTCGGCGGGGTCGGGCGAGCACGAGTCAGTTCGGCGCGCTCGGCCTCAATCTCGCCGATCCCCGCGTCGAGGCGTCCGTGCTGGGTCTGCTGGAGACGGTCGAGGTCGAGCTGCGGGCCAGTGTGTCCAGCGCCGACCCGTTCGTCACCGAGGCCGCCCGGCACCTCCTGGAGGCCGGGGGCAAGCGTTTCCGGCCGCTGCTGGTGGCGCTCGGTGCCCAGTTCGGTGATCCCACCGGCGCGCAGGTGGTTCCGGCCGCCGTGGTGATGGAGCTCACTCACCTGGCGACCCTTTACCACGACGACGTGATGGACGAGGCCGCCGTTCGCCGGGGCGCGCCCAGCGCGAACTCCCGCTGGACCAACTCGGTCGCGATCCTGGTCGGCGACTATCTCTTCGCCCGTGCGGCGGACATCGCCGCCGACCTGGGCCCCGAGGCGGTCCGGTTGCAGGCGCGCACCTTCGCCCGGCTGGTGCACGGCCAGATCGCGGAGACGGTCGGGCCGCGCGCCGGCGACGACCCGGTGACCCACTATCTCAACGTGATCGCCGACAAGACCGGCTCGCTGATCGCCACGTCGGCACGCTTCGGCGGCATGTTCGGTGGCGCACCGGCCGAGCACGTGGAGGCCCTCGCCGGATACGGCGAGACGATCGGCGTCGCCTTCCAACTCTCCGACGACCTGCTCGACATCGCCTCCGAGTCGGTGCAGTCGGGCAAGACGCCCGGCACGGACCTGCGCGAGGGCGTCCCGACCCTGCCGGTGCTCTACGCCCGCGCGGCGGACGACTCCGACGCGTCCTCGGTGCGACTGCGGGAGATCCTGGCGACCGGCCCGCTGACCGACGACGCGCTGCACGCCGAGGCGTTGGGTCTGCTGCGCGAGAGCCCCGCGCTCAAGCGTGCCCGGGAGACCGTGCGCAGTTACGCCGAGGACGCCCGTGCGCGCCTCGCCCCGCTGCCCGAGGGCCCGTCCCGGCACGCACTCGAATCGCTCTGCGACTACATCGCCGACCGCACCAGCTGATCGTCACCCCGGCTCGCCGCACCGGCGACGCGGGTCAACAGGCGGCCACCGCAGAGCATGAGGACGGCCGCGAGCAGCATGGACACCGCCGCGGCGGTCCACATGGCCGGATAGCCGAGGTGGGCGGCCAGTGGGCCCAGGGTCAACGGGCCGAGGCAGCCGCCCGCGTACACCCCGGTCTGGGTGATCGAGGTGGCGGCGGCCGGTGACTGCGGGTGGAGTCGGACCACCGCGAACGTCATCAGGCCGGGCCAGGCCCAACCCAGGCCGAAGCCGAGCACCACGCCGGCCACCAGCGGCACCGGGCCGGTCAACGCGAGCAGGCCCAGCCCGGCCGCACCGACGACCAGCATCGCGGCGATGACGGCGACGTGACCGGTGACGCGGCGGTCGGCCAGCCAGCCGGCACCCACCCGCGCGGTCATGCAGATCGCACTGCCCAGCGTCAGGGTGAGTCCGGCGAGGCCCGGCGACATGCCCCGGGCCGCCGCGGAGTCCACCAGGAAGGTGCCCAGCGCGTTCGCTGCGGCCGCGGCCAACGTCGCCGCCGCACCGACCACCACCAACGCCGCAGTGGCCCGGCCAGCGCGCGTCGCGCCGGCCTGCCGCGCCCGCAGGGGCACCTGCCGGGGCACGGCGGCCAGCGTCATCGTCGCGACCACGGCCGCCGCCACGAACGCCCAGCGCCAGCCGACGGTCAGCGCGATGGTAGGCACCGCCGCACCGGCCAGCAGTGTGGAGACCGGGATGGCGGCCTGCTTGACGCCGAACGACAGACCCTGCCGTCGGGCCGGCACGTGCTGGGCCAGCGCGGCGTTGCTTGCCAACTGGCCGAGCGCGTTCGCGGCGGCGCTGAGCGCCAGCAACCCGACCAGCACCGGGTACGAGCGGGCGAAGGCCGCCACGGCCAGCATCGACCCGGCGGCCAGCACGATCCCGCAGCGGGCCACCGGGGCCGCTCCGTACCGCTCGACGAGGCGGCCGGAGGGCACCGAGGCCAGCGCACTGACCCCGAAGTAGACGGACACGGCCAGGCCGAGGCCGGCCGGGGAGAAGTCGAGGTCCCTGCCCATCTGCACGGCGAGACCACCGAGCAGAAAGACGGGGAGTACGCAGGCCACGGTGGTGGCCACTGCGCCGGCGCTCGCCCTGATCGGGTGGGAGGGGGCGACGGTCGGGTCGGAGGTGATGGCGTTGTTGGTCATCGTCCGGCAAACCTACGTGAGACTCGCTCAGGCCACTCCTGGTGACGGTCGGGGCACAACGAGTGGATGGTGATCTGGCATCCTCGACCCGAACAGGCATTTCGCACCGGGCCTGTTTTTCATATGGTGTAAGTCCCCGGCGGCGGAGGTGGTTGTGCGCGACCCCTTGGCAGAACCTTCGGACCTGATCCGCAGCGTGTCCCGAGCGCTGCGGGTGCTGGAGTCGGTCGGTCGCGCCCCGAAAGGCCTGACCGTCAAGCAGATCGCTCGACGGTGCGAGCTGACCGTGGCCACGACCTACCACCTGGTCCGCACCCTGGCCTACGAGGGCTACGTGATCCGTCGCGAGGACGGCACGTACATCGTGGGGTTGGAGGTGGCCGACCGGTACCGGGAGCTGGTGACCGCGTTCCGGGGCCCGCCAGCGGTCGGTGAGACGCTGCGGCGGGCCGCACTGGACACCGGCTACAGCCACTACCTGGGTCGCTTCGTCGGCGGTCAGGTGGCCCTCACGGCGGTCGCCGAGGGGCACCGGTCGCCCTACCTGGAGGACCTGGTCCCCGGCTTCGACGAGGGGGCGCACGCGACGGCCCTGGGCAAGTCGCTGCTCGCCACCCTCACTGTCGACCAGCGCAACCGCTACCTGCGCGAATACGGCATGCGCCCGTTCACCACGGCCACGCTGACCACCACCGAGACGTTCGAGGCCGACCTGGCCGCCGGCGACCGGCGCGGCATGCAGTTGGAGATGGGCCAGTTCCGTCAGGGGGTGGCCTGCGCGGCGGTGCTCGTCGCGCCGGACAAGGACATGGAACGCCGCGTCGTGCTGGCCTGCGCGTTGCCGGCCAGCGAGATGATGACCTCCGCCCGGGTGGTACGGGCCAAACTGCTCACCGTGGCCCGCAGCGTCGCCGACGGCATCGCCTCCGACAACTGACGCACCCACGCATGAGAGGCCCTCTCCCGGGCTGGGAGAGGGCCTCTCGCGGCGGGGTGCCATGGCGGGTGCCGGTCAACAGGGGGAGCAGCCGGGGACGGTCGCTCATGGGAGAAGCCTCCATGAACACCTTCGCGGGCGGCAACCGGCACGCAACCGGTCTGACCTCGGGCTGAACCGATCGGCGTGACGGCACGTATTCCCGAGCGAACGCACCGCCGGACGCGCGCCGGAAGCGAGGAGACCGCCATCAGCGACCACGACGCCCAACTGCTGCGCGCGCTGCACGACGAGCACGCGGAGGCGCTGTACGCCCACGCCCTGCGGCTGGTCAACGGGGACCGGCAGCGCGCCGAGGATCTGGTGCAGGAGACGCTGCTGCGGGCCTGGCGACATCCGGAATCCCTCGACCCACAGCGCGGTTCGGTGCGGTCCTGGTTGTTCACCACCGCCCGCAACCTGGCCATCGACGCCTGGCGGCGGCGGTCCACCCGGGTCGGCGAGGTGTTCACCGACGATCTGCCCGAACCGCCGGACGTGATCGACGAGGCCGAGCGGGCGGTTGAGGCGTGGACCGTCGCCGAGGCGCTGAACCGGCTCAGCCCGACCCACCGCGAGGTGCTGGTCGAGTGCTTCTACCAGGGGCGGTCGGTGGCCGAGGCGGCATCCCGGCTGGGCGTACCGCCGGGGACCGTGAAGTCCCGCACCCACTACGCGCTGCGGTCTCTACGGTTGGTGCTGGCCGAGATGGGGGTGACGGGATGACGCAGTGTGAGTTCGCGTACGACGATGGCGCGTATGTGCTGGGCGCCTTGGCCCCCGCTGAGCGGGCGGCCTACGAGCGGCACCTCTCCGGCTGCGCCTCCTGCCGGGAGGCGGTCGCCGAGATCGCCGTCCTGCCCGGGTTGCTGGGGCGTCTCGACCCGGCGGGGTTGGAGCAGATCCTGCCGCCGCCGGCCCCGCCCCGGGTGCCCGCGCTGATCGAGGAGGCCCGGCGTCGCCGCAGGAGGGACCGCTCCGCGGACCGCCGACGGTACGCGCTGACCACACTGGCCGCTGCCGGGCTGGCCCTGATGGTCGGTGTGGGCACTGCCGTGGTGCTGCCCCGACCCACCGGCCCGTCCGGACCTCCCGTGGCGCAGACCAGCGCCCCGGCCACGCAGGTGTCGATGGTCGCCATGCGACCGGTGGCCACCGCCGGGCCGGTGCACGCCGACATCGGGCTGTCCGGCACCAAGTGGGGCACGGCGGTGACCATGCGGTGCGGGTACGACGCGCGGACGAGCTATGGGAAGGCGTACCCGTTCCGGCTGGTGGCGCACGGCCCGAACGGCGCCAGTGAGCAGATCGGCTCCTGGCTGGCGGCCCCCGGCGACGCCCTCCAGTTCAGCGGCGCCACCAGGTTCACCGACGCCGAGCTGGTCAGCGTGGAGCTGCAACGAGCCGACGGCACACCACTGCTCACCTACGCGGTGCCCTGACCGCCCGTCTGGGCATGGCGGTCAGGGGGTGGGGACGGGTTCCAGGATCCGGGCCTGGGCCCGGGTGCGGCGGGAGTTGCGGACCGCGTCGGCGGTGAAGACGATCAGGGCGAGCCAGACCAGCGCGAAGCCGGCGAGGCGGGCCGGTGGCATCGGCTCGTGGAAGATCAGCACGCCGCAGCCGAGCTGGAGGATCGGTGCCAGGTACTGGATCATGCCGAGGCTGCTCAGCGGCAGCCGGTTGGCCGCGCCGGCGAACATCAGCAGCGGGATCGCCGTGGCCGCACCGGCCAGCACCAGCAGCGCGGTGTGCCCGGCCGAGACGTGCCCGAACGTCGAGTCGGCTCTCGCCATCAGCCAGCCGAGATAACCCAGCGCCGGCAGCGCCAGCACCGCCGACTCGACGAAGAGCCCCTCCGCGGGCGGCAGCCCCAGCCGCTTCTTGACCAGGCCGTAGCCGGCGAAGCTGAACGCCAGGGTCAACGCCAGCCACGGCAACCGGCCGTAGTCCACGGCGAGCACCGCGACCGCCGACGCGCCGATCCCCAGCGCCACCCACTGCGCCGGGCGTAGCCGCTCCCGCAGCACCGTCACGCCGAGCAGCACCACGACCAGCGGGTTGATGAAGTAGCCGAGCGCCGTCTCCACCACCCGGTCGGAATTGACACCGTAGATGTAGGTGCCCCAGTTGACAGCGATCAGCGCGGCGGCGGCGACCATCCCGGCCATCGCCCAGGGGCGACGCAGCAGCGCCCGCAGGAAGCCGACGTTGCGCAGAGCGGCCAGGAGTAGGGCCACGAACACCACCGACCAGACGATCCGGTGGGCCAGGATCTCCAGTGGGCCGGCCGGCCGCAGCAGCTTGAGGTAGAGCGGGAAGAAACCCCAGAGCAGGTACGCGCCGAGGCCGTAGAGGTATCCCAGGCGGAGAGGCGTCACGCCTCCACCGTAAGGGGCGTACCGTCGCTCTGTTCCTTTCCGGTGACCGGGGTCACCGGGATCCGCCGGTCGAGGTTCATCCACCGCTCCGGCACGTCGAGCGGCGTGAAGCCCACCTGCGCGTACACCTGGTGTGCGTCGTTCGTGGCCAGCAGGATCCGGCGTACGCCCAGCTCGTCCAGGTGGTCGCGGGCCGCGCTGGCCAACCACCCGCCCAAACCGCGACCACGGGCGGCGCGGTCGACGTACACGTCGCAGAGCCAGGCGAAGGTGGCCCGGTCGGTGACCACCCGGGCCACCGCGACCTGGCGGCCGTCCTCAGGCCGGTAGACGCCGAACGGCAGGGAGCCGGCGAACGCCCGGTCGACGGTGGCCCGGTCACGTCCGAGTGCCCAGTACGCGTCGGTGGACAACCAGTGGTGCACCAGGCCCAGGTCGAGCAGAGCCGGGTCGGTGCTGAGCAGATAGCCGTCGTTGCGGGTCAGCGTGAACACGATGCGAGGCTAACCGCCCAGGTGGGGACCCGTGCCGGCCAATTCCCGAACTCTGGTCACCGGCCTGCCCGGGCCCGGCCGGAGCCCGGGACGGGCCGGTGCGGTCGGCGGTCAGTCCCGGTCGAGGACGGCGCCCAGGATCCAGGTCACGATGCTCACGAAGAGAGCACCGAGCACGGCGGCCGGCCAGAAACCGTCCACGGTGAACGGCAGCCCGGCCTGGTCGGCGATCCAGCTGGTGAGCAGGAACAGCAGCCCGTTCACCACCAGCGCGATGAGACCGAGGGTCAGCAGGTAGAAGCCGCAGCCGACCGTCTTGATGAGCGGCTGGAGAACCGCGTTGACCACGCCGAAGATCACCGCCACCAGGAGCAGCGTGGTCACCGTCTCGCCAGCGGAGTTCGACTCCAGAGAGATGCCCGGAATGAGGAGTGTGGCCAGCCAGAAAGCCAGCGCTGTGCTGGCCAGCCGAATCAGCAGACCTTTCAGAAAACCCATGGCGGGGATCGTGCCACGGACCACGCACCCACGTAACCCGCCAGTTGACCACCACGGTGGATCAGCCGCGAGCCGGACGCCCGATCAGTTGCGACTCGATCGGCGTGGGGGAGAGCAGTGCCCAGCGCAGCGCCCGCCGGTTGACCACGGCCACCATGTCGTCCCGGATCCGGGTCAACCACTCGGCCGACCCACCCAGCCCCAGCGCGGTGCCGGCCAGTGCGGCCTCGGTGACGCTCAGCGGTTGCAGCAGTGCCAGGTCGGCCCGGCTCAACGCGTCCACGTCCGCCGGGGTCAGCTCGTCGCGTACCACCAGAGTGGCGCGCCACGGCGGGCCCGGCTCGGCGTCGGCCGGCACCGGCCCGGCGTCGGCCGGCACCGGCCCGGCGTCGACGACCAGCAGCAACGGGCGCAGCGCGCTGCCCACCCCGTCGGCCACCGGTCGACCGGGTGGGATCAACGGGATCGTCCCGCCCGGTGCGCCCACTCCCCGGACGAACGGCTCCCAGACGCGCGGTCGGGAGGTCTGCACGACCACCAGGGCGCCGAGCGCCAGGGCGCGCAGGGCCACCAACTGGGCGGCGCGCACCCCGCCGACCAGCAGCACCCGGGTGCTCTCCGGCCGGAACAGTCGGACGGTGACCGCCCCGCCGTGCCGGTTCGTGCCGACCATCATCCCGGCATCGCCCAGGGTGAGATCCCAGTCGTCCAGTGCGGGGCGGGGCTGCGCTTCCCGGGTGGTCAGCGCCAACGGGAGCGTGGCGGCAAGCCCGCCCAGGTGTGCGCCGTCGAGCCGCCGCAGCTCCCCGCCCAGGTCGTTCACCAGGCGCTCCAGGGCCTCGGTGGCGGCGGTCAGCTCGGTCGCCGTCTGAGCGGCCAGGCGCACGGTCAGCTCGGTCGGCACCCCGGCGGCGGAGGTGATCGGCGCCGGCCCTGCGGAGATCGACACCGTCGTCGCGGTTGCCGGGAGCGCGAGCAGCCGGGGCACCAGCCGCCGTGCACCCGTTCCGTCCGGCCACCGGATCAGCCGGAAGGTGGCCTGGACCAGGGTGCCGGACCGGAGCGCCGGCCAGGACTCCCGGACCCGGTCGCCGTCGTGATGGGCCAGCTCGCCCAGGACACGCAGCGCCGCCGGCACGCCGAGCGGCCGTGCGGTCAGCGACCCGACTCGGCGGACGATCCGGCGTACGGTGCCGGCGAGCACCCGGCGAAGGTCCTCCTCGGACCAACCGTCGACGCGCAGCACCCGCACCGCCAGCACCGCCCGTTCCCGCCCGGCGAGCCGCCCGTCGGTGAGCTGCCGGTACGACGTCCCGACGGTGCCACCTGCGGCCGGCACCGGTGCCGGTGCTCCACTGAACAACAGTTGCACCCGGAGCGGGGGCGCGTCCGGCCCGGTCTGGGGCAGCAACGCGGACGGCGCCGGGATGGCCCGCGACGCGTCGCCGAGCAGATCGCCGGGGTCCCCGAGTTCCAGGAGCACCACCATGCCCTCGGTGTCCTCCAGCACTGCCGCAGGCCCGCCGGTCAGCTCGGTCGAGTGGACGACGGTGCCCGGAGCGACGAGGTCGAGCAGGTCGGCCGCTCCGGCCGGCGCGGTCAGCTCCCGACGACGGGTCAGATGCCCGGCGGCGATGCCCAGCCACTCGAAGAGCCACCGGCCCCGGACCCGGAGCACGGCGACGGCCACCAGCAGCACGGCGACCAGTGCGGCGGCCGCGGTGACCGGTGCGGGTCGACCCAGGGCGGTGAGGACGAGCGCTGCCGCGACCTGCGCGGCGACCAGTTGACCGGCCCGCACCCCTGTGCCGGTGCCCGGAGTGGGCGACGCCCAGCGGCCGAACGGCGAGCGGCGACGCGGTGCGCGCTGATCGGCCGGGCCCGGGCTGCGGTCGGCGGGTTGGCCCGGCCCGATCGCCCGGGGAACGGCGCCCGGCCCCGGCCCGACCGGTGTCGCCGGGTGCGGCCCTCCGGTGGTGATCGCCGGCACCGCGCCTCCTCGACCAGTCGGGACCGGGTCGGGCGGTCGGCCGTCCTCGGACGGCCCGTCACGCGCCGCGACGTGGCTGCAGCACATCGTAAGTGACCGATGGCTGCCGTGGTTGTCCACAGGGGAGAGGCGGGGGGTAGCAGAACTGCTACGGGATCGCTACCGTCAGCCACGAAGTTCGTCGCTGACCCGTGTCTCAGTGCTCGACGACCGGGCCAAGCGAACGACGCGCCCCCAGGGCGGGCGCGTTCGAGGGCCACGCGCGATCAGAGAGACGAGGTGACATCGGGGTGTCCCAGACGCAGGCAGAAGCCGCGGTGATGCAGCAGACCGCCGCGAAGTTCGAGCAGGTGGACCAGTCGTTGCAGTCCATGCTGACCGGCCTGCTGGCCGAGCTGGAGGTGTTGCAGCAGGCCTGGCGTGGCGCAGGCGGCCGATCGTTCGAGCAGGTCAAGCAGCAGTGGTCACAGGACCAGGCGGCATTGCACCGGGCGCTGCGGGAGACCGCCGGCGCGATCCGCACCGCCGGCCGGCAGTACGACGCCTCCGACGACGAGGTGGCCAGCCGGGTAGCCGGCACCAACCGCGGCGGCATCCAGCTGCCGCTCTGATCCCGCCCGGGAAGGAAATCCGATGGACCATGGTGTGCTGGTCGTCAACTTCGCCGCGCTTCAGCAGGCCGGCGCCGACATCCACAAGGCCCTGAACAGGCTCGACTCGCAACTCGGTCAGCTTGAGCGGGATGCCGCTCCGCTGGTGGCGAGCTGGACGGGCGAGGCCCGCGAGGCCTACGAGCAGCGGCAGGCGCGGTGGCGCTCCGCCTCTCAGGACCTCCAGGCGATGCTGCGTGACATCAAGCTGGCGGTGGGCGACTCCGCCAACGACTATCTGGACACCGAGAAGAAGAACACCGGGCTGTTCCAGTGAGCGCGGTGGGCCGGGAGCGCTGACCATGTCCAGGTCGGTGCCCCGGCCACCGCCGCGCTGCGGCCAGGACGGCGGGCTGACCGGGTCAGGCCTGGCCGGCCGGGCGCCAGCGTCGGCGGGCACCACGGGGCAGCACCAGGGCGAGCAGCACCACGGTGGCCGCCGTCGTGCCGACCACCGCACCGACCAGCAGGGCCCGGTCCCGTGCCGTCGCCCGTCGGGCCCGGTGGGCGAGCACCGCCGGGTCGGGCCGGTCGTCGGCGAGCGCGGTGACCGGTCGAGGGTCGCCCGCACGGCTGCCGCTGGTCTCGGTGACCGCCCGGTACGGGTTGAGCACGCCGGCGCCGTACCCGCCGCCGTGGCCCGCGCCGGGAGCTGGATCGGCGGTGGCGATGATCCGCTCCGCCACCTGGGCCGCGGTCAGCTCCGGTCGATACTGGCGCAGCAACGCGGCGGTGGCGGCCACGAAGGGTGCCGCGTAGCTGGTGCCCTCGACCTGATGGTGGCCCGCGCCGGGGGCGGCGGTCAGCACCTCGCTGCCCGGCGCGACCAGGTCGACGTACGCGCCGGTCTGCGAGAACGTCGCCCGTCCACCGTCCGCCCCGATCGCCCCCACGCCGAGCACCCCGTCGTAGCCGGCGGGGAACGGTTGGGGGTCACCGCTGTCGTGCAGGTTGCCGGCTGCGGCCACCAGCACCACGTCCCGGTCGACCGCGTACCGCACGGCCGAGCGGACCTCCGGGTCGTCCGCATACAGCACCACAGACAGGTTCACCACGTCGGCGTCGTGGTCGACGGCCCAGCGGATGGCCTGCGCGAACTCGCCAGCACTGGCCGTTCGCCCCGATTCCCGCCCCTGCACCACCTGCTGCTCACTCACCCGCACCGGCAGGATCCGGGCATCCGGTGCGAGACCCTGGAAGGCGACCCCTGCGCGGGGTGTCGCCGCGATGATGCTCGCCACGCCGGTGCCGTGCCCGGCGCAGTCCCGACTGCCGTCCCCGCCGGGGTCGAGCAGGTCGGTGCCGGCCAGCACGCGGTCGGCCAGTTGGGGGTGCGCCCGGTCCACCCCGGAGTCGACCACCGCGACGGTCACCCCGGTGCCGGTGGCCAGGGGCGCGAGCCGGGCGGGGTCGTACCGTTGCTGTGGCCAGGGCGCGGCCGTGACCGGCCGGGCCGGGGCGAGCGAGGTCGCACAGGCCGGTGCCGCACGGAGCCTGGCGGTGGCGGCGACGGTCGGGAGGGCCGGTACGGTCAACAGGCTGGCGGCCAGACCTGCGAGGACCGGGCGCGCGATCGATCGGGACATCGACGGCCTCCGTATCGTGTCGGCTCCGGTACGGGATGTTATCGCCTCATCCGCGCCCCGGCAGGCCGCCGACGGCCAGCCATTGTGATCTTGATACCACCTTGTAGGTTGTACGCGATACCTGTGGCCTGTTCTCGGAAGGGGAGGTGGCCGTGACCGCATGGGAGCCGGCCACGGAGGCCGAGGTGGCGATGCGCGACGCGCTGCGCGCCAATGACCAGGAGCTTTACTTCCGACTCCTGTCCCGCACCGATCTGCTGTTGCCGGTCGCCGCCCCGACGCAACCCGGCCAGCCAGCCGCCGACTGGGGCACCTGGACCACCGGCGGCCGGACCCACGTCCTGGCCTTCACCTCCGCGGCCGCACTGCGGGCCTGCCTCGGCGATCACCCCGGCAGCAACCGACGTGTCCCCTTCACCGACCTCGCGGTCGGCTGGCCAAACCACGAGTGGTGGCTCGCCGTCAACCCCGGTCTGCCGGTCGAGGGCTACCTGCCGGCCTGGTTCGTGGCTCAACTCTCCCGGGGCGACGTGCGCCTGCCCGGCCGCGCCATGGGTGCCCGCGCCCGCCTGGAGCGGGTCGAAACCCTCGCCCGCACCCGGACCGGCCCGCCGGGCCGGGACACCGCGCCAGCCGCTGGTCGGCCCTCCGGGGCGGGTACGTCGTCGCCCGGGTCCGAGCCGGCCCCGGCGGCCCCGGCTGCCCCGGCTGCCCCAGGTCGGCCTGCCCCGGTTCCGCCTGCGCCGAGTCCGCTCGCCCCGAGCCCGCTCGCCGCCGTGCCGCCCGCTGCGGTCCCGTCTGCTCCGGTCTCCCCTCGGAGGCCCTCGCAGGGTGTGTCGCCTCGGGTCGCTGCCCCGGCGTCCGGGACGCCCGGCACCGCTGATCCGTCCCGCCGACCCGGCGAGGAGGACCTGCCGGCCGCCGGTCAGCGCCACCCGACCGAGCCGCCGCGACCCGGCCTGCCGGGCACCGGCGCCCTTCCCCGCTCCGCTCGGCCGTCCCGGTTCGCACCGTTGACGCCCGTCGAACGTCCCACCACCGACCAGTCGAGGTTCGGCGCGGGCTGGCCGGCGGCGGACCGGCCGGGCGACGACGGCCTGACCGGGGGCAACGGCAACGGCGGTCCGCAGGCCGCTCGACGTTCCTTCTTCGAACCGACTCCCGTCCGGGACCGGGCAGCCGACCCGAACGCGAGTGGGGGCCGCCCCGGGGACCGGGCGGCACCACCGACGCGCTTCGGGCTCGGCAGCCAGCCGTTCCCACGCCGCCGTCCGGCCGACGGGCCCGCCGACGAGACCGCGACCCGCGCCTTCCCGATGGCGGATCCGGACGCCACCCGGCCACTTCGGCAGCCGGCGGGCGACCTCGGCACGTCCCGAGGGGTACGCGCACCGGCACCCGGTGAGGAAGTCACCCAGCCGCTGCCTCCCCGCCGGCCCGACCCGGCGGCGGAGGAGGTCACCCGCGCCTTCCGGACGACCGGTGAGTCCCCGCCGATCCGGTCATCGGCGCGGCCGAGCCCGCCGGCGGATGAGACCCAGGCGATCCCACGCGACCTGCCGAACCGGTTCGCCCCGGTGGAGGAGGTGTCGGCCGCGGAACCGGTCTCCGGTCCGCCCGCACCACGCCGCGGCTTCACGCCCATCGTCATCGAGGGCACCATCATCGAGTCCCGCGACCTCACCGACCCGGTCGAGACCAGCGGCCCGGCCGGCCCTCCCCGAGGGCCCCGCCCCGCCGAGACCGCCCCGCCACCCTTCGGCACGACGCACGCCGGGCCGGGTCTGTTCGAGCCGTCGTCGGCCGGTCCCCGCCCGTCCGGTCCGGCGTCGTTCGTCCCCGCGCAGCCCGCCACGAGCCCGTCCACCCCGCGTCCCGCAGGTCCGGCGGCGGAGGCCGGCGACGTGAGCGGTGTCCGCGCCGGCGATCCGGCCGGTGCCGAGCGCGCCGACACCGACAGCCCGTCGGTTGGCGTGACCAGCGCGGATCCGACCAGCGAGAGCGCCACCACCGGCGACGGGCAGCGCCCGCCGGCCGACGAACCGGCGGTGGTCGAGTTCGACCCGGCCAACACGGTCGAGGAGGACCTGCTCGGCGCCGCCGGCTCCGGAAGCACCGACACGTTCCTGTCCACCCTGCTGCTGGCCCGGGTCCTGCTGCCGGCGGCACCCGAATCGCTGCGGGGAAGCCGCCCCGGCGATGCGGGCTTCGTCTGGCGTACGGCACAACTCGACGGCGAGACGTACGTGGTGGTCTACACGTCGCCGGAGCGCCTCGCCGACCACTTCGAGGGTGACGTCGACACGGTCCGGGTGAAGTTCGCCCAACTGATCCGGCGCTGGCCGGACGAAGACTGGTCGTTCGCCGTCAACCCGGGCACCCCGGTCGGCGCCAAGCTGCCCGGGGAGCAGATCATCGCGTTGGCCAACTGGGCTGCCGAGGTCGGGCTCGGTGACGACCTGGAGGTGGACCAGGAGGAAGCGCCGGCCGTGGCGGAGCCCACCGCCCGCCCCCGGTACGCTCCGGCGGCCGTCGACCCGACCCGACCGACGGTCATGCAGAAGGCGATCGCGCCCAGCCAGCTCGCCTACTACCTGGATCGTGGCTACGACCGCGTCTCCGGCTTCGTGCACCGTGCCGGTGAGCTGGCGCACCTGACCACGCCGGCTCAGGTGCACGACGCGCTCGGCCTCAGCTACCCCGGATCCCCGTTCTCCCGGGACGCCGAGGAGATCTACGTGCTGCGCTGGCCGGCGCACCGGCCGAGCCTCTACCGGATTCCGTACGGCGGTCAGAACGAGGCGGCGATGCGGGCCATGGAGGGCTGGGTCATCGAGCGCCCGCCGTTCCGGGGCAACGGCTTCGCCCCGGGTGAGAGCAGCGACGTGGTGGCCGAGTTCAAGGTGGACAGCGCGCGCCTCCCGCACGGCGCGCAGCTGTGGCGGGTCGCTGCGGACGGCACCGAGCGGGTTATCGCGGAGCTCGACACCGACGCGGTGGTCTGGCGACGGGTCGGGGAGGCGTGATGCGCGACGGTTACGTGGCCCGTTGGCAGGGTCGGGAATACCAGGCCAGCCCGGACGGCGACAACATCCGCCTCTATCAGCCCGAGCCGGGCGAGGGCTTCGAGGAGGTCCGCGCGGGCCGGTACGTCCGGGTGCTGCCGGCGAGCGAGATCGAGGATCTGGCGTACGTGCGCACCACCTGCACGTGGCAGGGGCAGCCGTTCATCGTGCTCGGCGAGCACGACGCCTGGCTGCGGGTCGAATACACCGGTGGCCGCTGGCCGGTGGCGGAGGCAATGCGGCTGGAGGTCTTCGACTTCGGCGTCTACCAGGGCTGGGCGCCGGCCGCCGAGGTCACCGACCTGCGGGAGCAGCGGGTCTGAACGGTCAGGTCTTGGCCCAGCGCAGGATTTCGCCGAGCACCAGCTCCGGTGCCTCCAGGTGCGGGAAGTGCCCCACCCCGTCGAGCAGCCGCCACTCGTACGGGGCGACGACGTAGCGGCCGGAGCCCAGGGCGGTGCGCGGCAGGGAGGCGACGTCCAGCGCGCCGTGCAGTTGCAGGGTCGGAGTGGACAGCGGCTTCTGCATGAGGCGGACGAACCGGTAGCCGTGCAGCCGTAGCAGCGAGCGGAACGCCCAGCGGTACCCCTCCAGGGCACAGAACGCGGCCTGCGGGATGCACATCGCCTCCCGACACCGCTCGGCGTACGCCTCGAACTCCGACCCGGCCACCCAGCGCGGCCCGCCCCAGCGGTGCAGGATCTCACCGATGGCCGCCGCGCCGTCCCGGGTCAGCACGTGCTCGTAGCGGGGTAGCTGGAACTTCAGCGCCAGGGTGGAGGCGGCGAACTGCCCGCGCGGGTCGGCGAAGGTGGCGGTGCGCAGCCGCAGCGGGTGCGGTGCCCCCAGCACCACGAGCCGACGGACCAGGGACGGGTGGAACGAGGCCACAGTCCAGGCCACCATGCCGCCGAGGCCGCTGCCGACGATCGTCGTCGACCGTTCACCGAGCGCCCGGATCAATCCGGCGATGTCGGCGGCGAGGGTGTAGCCGTCGTACCCCCGGGGTGGTTTGTCGCTGGCGCCGTAACCGCGCAGGTCGACGGCGACCGCCCGGAAGCCGGCGTCGGCGATCGCCGGGAGCATCTGGTGCCACGCCCACCAGTGCTCCGGAAAGCCGTGCAGGAAGAGCACCATCGGGCCGGTGCCGGCCTCGACCACATGGAACCGGCTGCCGTTGGCGCCGACGAAGCGGTGCGTCCACGGCCCCTCGGTGAGGACACAGGACTCGTCGACGGCTCCGCCGCGCTGGTCGGTCATGGCAGACAGCCTAGGACCCGGTTGCCGCTGACAGCGCCGGTGGTCGCGTTGAACAGGGAGAAGCCCGGGTTGTCCCCTACCGACACGAGGGTCCGGGTCGACGGTCCGTGGACCGTCGACCCGGACGCCGCCGATTCGATCTAGCGCAGGTAGGTGTTGAAGACCCGGTTGGCCACCGCGTCACCGGTGCTCAGGCCCGCGTCTGCGTCCCACTGGTAGTGCACGCCCAGGTAGATACGGCTGCGGGCGTTCTCGGTCGCTGCGGCGCTGAAACTGGTGAACGAACGGGTGACGCCCACCGCGTTCGGGTCCTCGGTGGTCGCGACGAATCCGATCGCATCGGTGCCGTAGTACCGCTTCATGACACCCGCCCAAGCGCCGGCGAAGCTGGCGTGGCCCGAGATGTACGCCGGGAACGGCGGTGAGAACCGGGTGCCGTTGCGGTCGACTGAGAGCGGGCGCCAAGCGGCGTTGGGAACGGTGGCCGCGTTGCCGTCGCTCTGCGGCTCGGCGATCGCCGTCTCCGGTCGCCACAGGTCGATGCTGGTGTTGTATTTGGCGTCCCAGGAGGCGATGGCGACGTCGGCCATGGCCATCGCGACGAGGGCGAAGAGTCGCGGGGTGTCCGTGGTCCGCTGGCTGGCGACGATCTGGGTGTGCTCGAAGAGTTGCCCCGGCGGCTTGTAGGTGCCACTCACGTCGTTGGCCCAGAAAAAGGCCTGCTGCGTCTGGTCGGCGTTCCGGTCGGTCAGTGGCGCGGTGGCCGAGCCCAGCCTCTTCACCTCGTTGACCTGGGCGGCGTAGGCGCTGCTGGTCAGCATCGCGGACACCGTGCCGAAGCCCCCGGGCAGCGGTGGGCGGAACTGGGAGCCGGACGTCAGGGCGAAGGGTTTCACCAAACCCCAGTTGGGGCCGACGGCCGCGCCGGAACCGGTTGGCCGCCACTGCCCGGCGGTGTTGCTGGCGGTGTACCCGGCGTTGTTGGTCGAGCCGTCGTTCGCACGGGCGTTGATGATGTTGCGTGCGGCCGTCTCGCCGATGCTGCTGCTCCACCCCTCGGGTCCCGGCTCGCCGGTCGGCGGGTCGGCCTGCCGGGCGTCGTTGAACCTGGCGGTGAAGTAGCTGGCCTGGGCGGGGAACAGCGTCCGGAGTACGTCGTACGCGGCGACGTCGAGGTTGGTGTCGCGGTCGTAACTGAAGTTGGGGATCGGGGACACCTTCGCGATGTAGGGCGCCCCGGTTCCGCCCATGGAGATCGAGGTGTCGTACATGGCCAGGTGCATCATCGCGCCGGCGCGGGACAACGTGGTGGGTGGGCCGTTGCTGGTGCGGAAGGCGTCCAGTAGGACGTCGTTCCAGTAGACGACATGGTCGAAGTTGGGAGGAATGGCGCTGGCGGACGTGGGTGTGATGACGCCGCCCCCGACGACGACCGCGGCGAAAACCGCGACCAGCCGTCCCAGCTTCACTCTTGTGTTCAACGTGGTCCCTTCCCGGACGTGAGCCGTAGGGTCTCTATCGGCTTGTGTCGATGATCTGGGACGGCTTGATCACGGAGAAGGGCGAAGCGGTCGCGTTCCGCAAGTTGCAAGGTCAGATCCAGCCGCGGCGGGCGGCGGCGATCCCGACGGTGAGCCTGTTGGACGCGCCAAGTCGCTCGGCCAGCAACTCGAAGTGCCGCCGGACCCATCGCGGGCTACGCCCCAGGCTGCGGGCGATGGCCTCGTCCTTGGCGCCGTGCGCGGCGAGTCGGAGGATCTGCAGCTGCACCTCCGACGGCGCGTCCCTGCCTGCGGCCGTCGGGGTGGACAGGGGCTGTGACTGCCGCCAGAGGCTGTCGAAGTAGTGGCCTGCCAAATCGACCAGCGCCGGCGCGCGCAGCACCCAGCCGACCGACCGGTGGGTGCCGATCGGTGCGACCACGGCCATTTTGGCGGAGACCACCATCGAGATGGGGACCTCCCCGACTATCCGGACCTGACCTTCCGGCCGGGCGGCTCGGTCGGCGCGGTTGAGGCCACCGGGACGTTCGAGGAGTCGTCGGTCGAGGATCGTGCGGTGCCGTGGCTCCAGGTCGGGCTCCCCGGCGGCGGAGTCCGGCGGCATGCCGAGCAGGATTCGGCAGTCCTCCGGCGCATCGGTGGCCAGTCGACCGGAGAGCCGGGTGAACGCCGCCCAGTCCCGTACGACATCGTCCGGGCCGAGCGCGACCGAACTTCGGTGCTCCTCCAGTTGTTCCAACTGGGCGTACTGGGCGATCAGACGATGCTGGGCGCGGACCAGCTCCCGCTGTCGGGCGGCGAGCAGCAGTCGCAACTCCACCGCCGACACCATGGCGGCGTCGAGTGGCGTGGAATTCACCCTCCAGAGCGGGTCTGCGCCGCTGCCGTCTGTGTCCGACCAGATTCCACCTGACAAGCCTGACCACCCCCGTGGACGATGCCGAGGTGGTGTCGGCTGCGACGTCGTCAGCGCAGGTGCCGGTCCACCATCGACATCGATGATCGTGCTTGGATGGCGACTCTGCGTCAAGTGCCGGACGACGTGAGTGGTCGTGGCGACGGTGTTCCATTCGTCACCCCGGTCAGGGTCTACCCGACGGGTCAACGCATGACGATGCTCACGGGGACACCCGCACCGCAGTCCACTCCGGCTGGCCTGGGGACGATCCGCAGGGTGACGAAACTGCCCTCGGTCAGGTTGCCGTAACCCGGGCCGTGCAGGGCGTACGCGCGGCCGTCCTCGGCGACGAGGCCGTAGCAGGGGCCGGAACCGCCCCGGGTGATGTGGCCCGCGATCAGGCCGCTGTCTCGTAGGTCGGTCGGCGGTGTCGGCTTTGGTGGCTTTGGCGGAATGCCGATGGGCGGCCGGAGTGTGCGCGACAGCGGCGGTGTGAAGGCCGGTGAGGGCGTCGCTGCGGGCTGGGCGGGCCTGAATGCGCGCGAGGTGGGTGCGTCCGGCGTCGGGGTGTCGGAGGCCGAGGGAGCAGCCAGGGGACCGGAGCCCTCCGGGTCGGCGCACGCGGTCAGGAGCAGCAGGAGGAGCGCGGCGAGGAGGGTGACGCGTGAGGGGAGGTGCACGGTGATGGGACGTTCCAGCAGGTCGCCGGGTTCCGCCTGCCGGTGGGACAAAGGGCGGCGCCCGGGCAGGTGACCCGCCCGGGCGCCGCTGGGTGTTGCTGAATCAGTGGTCAGCTGATCCGGATCTTCATCGCGGTGCCGTCCTGCTCCAGAACCTTGATCTTGACACCGGCTGCGGGGAGCTTGACGCCGTGGTTAGGCAGCTCCTCGTAGAAGTACTTCTTGGTGTCGTCGAACAGCGGCTCGGCAGCCTGGCCACGGATGTACTGCGGCTGGCTGTTGAGGTGCAGCGTGAACGAGTCGGCCTTCTTGAGGCTGAACGGTGCGTCGTACACCTGGACCCGGGCGCGCCACGGAGCACCGGTCAGGTTGTAGATCGGGCGCGGGTGCGCGTCGATGTACAGGTTGCGACCCTCACCCGGGTGACCACCTGGGTTGGTGGGCGAAACCGGAGCGGTGTTGTTGTCCTCCCAGCGCAGGTTCCAGTACGAGATGAGCAGACCCTCCTGGTACGCGTAGTGGTCCACCCAGTCCGGGCGGGTGTTCGCGTAGCCGAAGAAGTACGGGCCAGTCTTCAGGTACTTGTCGTACGAGACGTACGACCGGTTGCCGGCGATGTAGTAGTTGTCGAACAGCTCGGTGTAGGTCGCGCCGACGACCTTCCACTCGTTGAGCGCCCAGCCCGCGTCGGTCTCGGCACCGTCGTTGAGCACGGTCTGACCGTCGGCGGTCACGGTGATCGCGTCACCGAAGAAGCCGCCCTCAGAGACGCCACCATCGGTGACGTAGTGCAGGCGAACCTGCGCCACCTTGCCAGCGAGCGAGTTGAGCGGGATGTTGATGTCCGCCCAGGCCCCGTTGCTGGTGCCGTCGAGCGCCGGGCGGCCCGCACCGTCGACGCCGATCGGCTTGCCGCCGACCGTGCCGTCCAGGTCGGTCCAGGTCTGACCGCCGTCGGTCGACGCCTCGAAGTAGAGGTAGTCGTAGTTCTCCTCGATGCTGTACTTGCCCTTGAGCGACATTGCCGCCGCGGACTTGCCGGTGAGGTCGAACGTCCTCGTCATGGTGCCGTCGAGGTTGTCCTTGTTACCGGTGAAGTACTGCTTCGAGCCCTCGAAGGGTGCGCCGTAGTTGAAGGTGTATTCCCTCTGGGGGAGCACGACCACGACGGCCTGTGCCTTCTTCGAGTTGTACTCCTGCGGGCCGAGGTCGATGTTGCGCTTCTGGCCCGCCACGACCACCTCGTAGTCGAGCCAGCCGAGCTGGAACTTGTTCCATGCGCCGAGGTCGCCGCCACGGTCACCGATGGCCGGGTCGTTCTTCGCACCGAGCCGGCTCTGGGCCATCAGGGTCCAGTGCTCGTTGTTGTTGTCCGCCGGGCCGTAGTCGTCCGGCAGGCCCAGGTCGTGGCCGTACTCGTGGTAGAAGACGCTACGGCCGCCGTTTTCCGGCTGGATCGTGTAGTCGCGGATCCAGACGCCGGTGTTGCCGATCTGGGTGCCACCGATCGGGAAGTTCGGCGGGCCCACGGGCGAGCTGTTGAACGCCGACCAACGGTGGCTCCAGATGGCGTCCTCACCCTGCTGCGGGTCACCGTCGGCCTGGTCGCCGCCGGAGTGGACGATCTGGAAGTGGTCGATGTAGCCGTCCGACTCGTTGAAGTCGCCGTCACCGTCGAAGTCGAAGCGGTCCCACTGGTCGAAGGACTTCATCTCCTCGGCGATCTGCGCGTCCGTCCGGCCCTTGGCCTTCTGGTCGGCGACCCACTGGTTCGCGGCGTCGCGGATCAGGGCCCAGGTGTTCGAGCAGACGTTGTCGCCGCAGACGGCGGGGTCGCCGGTCGGGTCGTCGTCGGCCTTCGGGTCGTCGGAACGACCGTAGCGGGCCTCGTTGTACCGGACCTTGACCCAGTCGGTCACCTCACCCTCGACGGTGTAGCGACCCGAGGACTGAGCCTCGTAGTACTGCTTGAGCGACTCGTCGCCCGGGTTGGTGCCGAAGTAGACCTGGCGGAAGTGCTCCGGGCTGAAGTCCGGCTGCCAGATGGTGGAGTTGTCGACCGCCCGGTTCGGCTCCGGGATCTTGTTGTGCAGCGGACCCTCGAACGTCGCCGGTCCGGCGATGTTCGGGTCCATGTCCTTGTCCGGGTAGGACGGGTGCCGCTCGTCACCGAACTCGGCCAGGATCACGAAGATCTTGTCGGTGCGCTCCCGCTGGAGCTCGACGTACTGATCCTGGGTCGGCTGGGTGCCGGCTGCGGAGCGGGCGTTGGCGTTGGTGCCCGTCTTGCCGACCTGACCGACCTTGACGACAGTGCTTCCGTTGCGCTGAATCGGCTTGCTACGACCGCTCAGCACGTCGCTGAGACCCTGCTCACGCAGGGCGCGGCGCTTCTCCTCGAGCTTGTCGGGGAGTTCGTCCTTCAGCGCCTGCGGCTCCGCAGCAGCAGGTGCTGCTGCCGGCAGTTTGGGCTGGGGCGCCGCCGAGGCGGACGGGCCGAAAGCCAGGCCTGTCGCCGTCAGTGAGAGCCCGAGCAGACCCACTGCGACTTTGCGCACGTGGTACCTCCGGTGTGAGGGAACCGGCCATACGGGGGTACGGGCCGGTGGGAGATCGATCCCACTAGTGGGACCATTGGTGAACATAGACACTGCTGCGACGGGTGGGAAGATGCACGCGTCGATTTGTTGCAAGATTTTGTTGGGAATGCTTTTCACCGTCACATACCCGGGCTTCATCAGCCACGCTGACCAGCGAGGACGGCGTGATCCCAAATATAGCGACTCATTTCGATCAACATGATCGATGTACGACAGTGGGGCCGGCGGCGTCTCCGCCACCGGCCCCACTGTCAGTTGTTGATCCGCGAAACCGTTACTTCCTCGCCGGGGTGACGAAGATCGTGGCGGACGAGTTGTCCCGTGCCGCCTTCTTGATGGTGAGCGAGACGCCGTAGTTCACGCCCTGGTCGCCGGGGTTACCGGTGCCCAGCACGATCGCGCCACCGCCGAGGGTCGTGCCGTAGAACTCCGGTGCCGGGCTGCCGTCCGGGTGGGTGACCCGGGTGGTGTACGGCGCGTTGTTCCGCGACGGCACCACCACCGAGGCGTCGTTGTCCCGCGCGTACGCAGCCCCGTCGCGCATCTCGATGCCCGGGTACCAGGTCTTGGCGTCCGTGAAGCCCTTCACCGGCGCCTGCGCCTTGAACTTCGTGCAGTACGCGCTGTACGGCTCGTCCGCCGCCTCCAGGCACTCCGTGAAGGGGTACGTCTTGTTCAGCGAGAAGGCCGCGTTGGCCGACTGCGGACGGCTGGGCAGGTTGTCCGTCACCGACGGGTCCTTCACCGCCGCCTCACCGGTACGCCGGTACGGGTCGAAGTGCGAGTCGACGATGAGCAACCCGCCCTTCGCGCCGTAGCTGGGCAGCGCGGTCATCTGCCCGGTGACGTGGTTGACGTCGCCGAGAGCGCTGTCCCGGTACCAGACCAGCATGCCCGGCGCGTTGTAGGAGATCCGGTCGACCTTCCACGCGTCGTGCGAGTAGATGGTGTCGTAGGCGTACTTCAGGCCCTTGTCGAAGCCGTCGAAGTTGCGCCACTCCGCCAGGTAGAACTGGGCGTGGACCTCGGTGCCGCTGGAGACCTTCCAGCCCCCGCCGGTGGTGTCCACGAAGGTGCCGCCGGTGGCCGTCCAGCCGTTGGCGCCGCCCTCGACGTCGTCACTCCACGTGGTGGCGCCGCCGCCGGTGAGCGAGAAGTCGTCGGCGAACCAGTTGCGCTCCTCGAACGCCTCGTCGGTGGCCTGGCGCAACCGCAGCTGCACCGTCGTGCCCGCGTACGCCGACAGGTCGACGTAGTCGTGGCGCCAGCCGTTCGTGCTGCCGGTCAGGCCGTACTTCTTGCCGCCGAAGTCGTTCATCCGGCCGTTCGGGTCCGGGTAGCCGTCCGGCGTGGTGACCACCGCGCCACCCTCGTCGTACACCTTCTGCTCGGTCCAGGTCGTACCGCCGTCGGTCGAGAGCTCGACGAAGCCGTAGTCCCAGTCCTCCTCGATGATGTAGTTGTTCCACATCCAGAACTTCGAGTCCGCTGCCGCAGGCACGTCGACCGAGCGGCTGAGCTTGACGTCGGCCCACTCCTGGTCGTTGTTGCTGTGCCACATCTTGGTGCCGCTGTGCGGCGTGGCCAGCGTCGTCACCTTGTCCGGCAGGTCGACCTTGATGCCGTCCTCGGAGTCGATCGGGGTGCGCGACGTCTGGCCGAGCTTCACCTCGCGCGGGTTCGACCCGGGGCGGATGGTCAGCGGGTCGGCCCAGCCGAGCACCCACTTGTCCCAGATGCCCATGTGCGTGGGCAGCGCCTGGAAGATCTCACCGGAGTGCGAGCCCGAGGCCATCAGGTCCCAGAAGTCCACGTCGGAGTCAGCGTTGCCGGACGTGTCGTAGAGGTCCGGCAGGCCCAGGTCGTGGCCGAACTCGTGGGCGAAGACACCGACACCGGCGTCCTCGGGCTGCACGATGTAGTTCGACGCCTTGAGGTTGGTACCCGGGATGGTGTAGCCGCCAGCGACCGTGGAGGAGTGCGCCCACACGGCGTACACGCCCTCGGCGCCGCCGCCGCGCGACTTGCCCTGACCGGCGTGCACCAGCACGAGGTGGTCGATCACGCCGTCCGGCTCGTAGACGTTGCCGTCACCGTCGCGGTCGGCCTGGTCCTCGATGTCGTAGTCGGCCCACGGGAAGCTCGGGTCCTTCGCGACGAGCGCGTCGATCGCGTCGGTCGCCAGGCGGCCCGCGCCGGCCGGGTTGTCCGGGTGGCCGTTCATCGACTGCTCACGGCCGGCGACCCAGGCGCCGGTCTCGTCCTGGAAGCAGCGGTTGGCGGCGTACCAGCCCTCCGAGTGCGGCACGGAGATCCACGGGCTGGCCTGCCCGTCCACCGTGTACGCGTTCTTGGACATCTCCAGGTACATGTTGTGCATGGTGCGGCCGGAGAGGTCGACACCCTTCCTGCCGTCCGGGCCGCGCAGATCGGTGCGGACCCGCTCGGTGATGCCCTTCTTGCTGTAGAGCATCTTGTTGTAGTGCGACGGCGAGAAGTCCGGCACCCACATCGAGTTGTTGTCCTCGTGGGGCAGGGTCGCCGGGTTCGGGATGTTGTTGTGCTTCGGGCCGTTCTGCACGGTGCCGGGGACACACGTCCGGTCCTCGAACACCGTCTTCGGGACCATCACGTCGGTGAAGTCGTCGTTGGCCTTGTCGTTGAACTCCACCAGCAGCGTGAGCAGCTTCGCCGTCTGGGTGGTCGGCGACTTCTTGAACTGCCGGGGGTTCTTGCCCGTCTTGAGCGACCGGGCTTCGTCCTTGGCGAGCTGCCGCGCGGTCACCGGGTTGCCCCGGGCGTGCTTCTGGTCGAACTCGCGCGCGGACTCCACGGCCGGGGTGTAGACGCCACCCTTGCCCTTGACCTCACGGCCGGTGGTGTCCGGCTGCACCTCGGGCTCGGCGTAGTTGATGTAGTGCTCGTCGGCCCCGATCACCGCCCGTGGGGCGGGGGAGGACGACTGGGCCGCCGCACTGCCGGTCACGGTCAGTGACGTGGCCGCGAGGGCGATGGCGGGTAGCGCGACGAGTAGTCGTCGGCGCGCCCCGGACTGCGGTTTGTGGTTCATGCCGCTCCATTTCTCGGGCATGGGGAGGAGGACGCTGGCGTGGCCGACCATCGATGCGATGAGCGTCGAACTCTGCCAACCTGCGTGAACCTAAATCACAACCGGCCGAAAGGACAGGGGTGGTCTGCCTCGTGTGTCCGTTCAGCTTCCCCAGCTCCACCGACCGACCGATGTGACACTGGTCAGGCCGTGCGTGCCGTACCCGTAAGAAAATGACGGAGGGTGGCGGTCCGCACGGACCGCCACCCTCCGGTGTGTACGCCTGCCGTCAGTCCTCGTCGGACTTGGTGCCGCTCATCCCCGAGGAGATCAGGTCCATCACCGACGAGTCCTGCAGGGTGGTGACGTCGCCCAGCGACCGGTTCTCCGCCACGTCCCGCAGCAACCGGCGCATGATCTTGCCGGAGCGGGTCTTCGGCAGCTCCGCCACCAGCATGATCTGCCGGGGCTTGGCGATCGGGCCGAGCGTCTTCGACACGTGGTTGCGCAGGTCGGCGATGAGTTTCTCACCCGCCTCGCCGACGATGTCCGTGCTGCCGCGCGGGATGGCGAACGCGACGATCGCCTGGCCGGTCGTCGGGTCGGTCGCGCCGACCACCGCAGCCTCGGCCACCGACGGGTGCGACACCAACGCCGACTCCACCTCGGTGGTCGAGATGTTGTGCCCGGACACCAGCATCACGTCGTCCACCCGGCCGAGCAGCCAGATGTGCCCGTCGTCGTCCTTCTTCGCCCCGTCACCGGCGAAGTACATGCCCTGGAACCGCGACCAGTACGTGTCGATGAACCGGTCGTCGTCACCCCAGATGGTGCGCAGCATCGACGGCCACGGCTCGCGCAGCACCAGGTAGCCGCCACCACCGTTAGGCACCGACTGGCCCTGGTCGTCCACCACGTCGGCCACGATGCCCGGCAGCGGGGTCATCGCCGAACCCGGCTTGGCAGCGGTCACACCCGGCAGCGGGGAGATCATCATGGCGCCGGTCTCGGTCTGCCACCAGGTGTCCACCACGGGCAGCTCGCCCCGGCCGACGAACTGCCTGTACCACATCCAGGCCTCGGGGTTGATCGGCTCACCGACGCTGCCCAGCAGGCGCAGCGAGGACAGGTCGAAGCCGGCGGGGATGTCCTCGCCCCACTTCATCATCGTGCGGATCAGGGTGGGCGCGGTGTACAGGATGCTCACCCGGTACTTGTCGACGATCTCCCAGAACCGGCCCTTGTGCGGGGTGTCCGGGGTGCCCTCGTACATGACCTGGGTGGCGCCGTTGGAGAGCGGCCCGTACACGATGTAGGAGTGCCCGGTGACCCAGCCGATGTCCGCCGTGCACCAGTAGACGTCCGTCTCCGGCTTCAGGTCGAAGACCGCGTGCGTCGTGTACGACGCCTGGGTGAGGTAGCCGCCGGTGGTGTGCAGGATGCCCTTCGGCCGGGCCGTGGTGCCGCTGGTGTAGAGGATGAACAGCGGGTGCTCGGAGTCGAACGGCTGAGCGGTGTGCTCGGGCGACGCGGTCTCCACCGTCTCGTGCCACCAGTGGTCCTTCTCCGTCCACGCGACGTCCTCGCCGGTGCGGCGGACCACCAGCACGTGCTCCACCGACGGGCTGTTGGCTACCGCCTCGTCCACTGTGGGCTTCAGCGCCGACGGCTTGCCCCGCCGGTAACCACCATCCGCGGTGATCACCACCTTGGCGCTGGCGTCCTGGATGCGGTTGCTCAGCGAGTCGGCCGAGAAGCCGCCGAAGACCACGCTGTGCGCCGCGCCGACCCGGGCGCACGCCAACATGGCTACCGCCGCCTCCGGGATCATCGGCAGGTAGATCGCCACCCGGTCGCCGGCGGTCACCCCCAGGTCGGTGAGCGCGTTCGCCGCCCGGCAGGTCAGCTCGTGCAGATCGGCGTACGTGAGGGTGCGGGTGTCGCCCGGCTCGCCCTCCCAGTGGATCGCGACCTTGTCGCCGAGCCCCGCCTCGACGTGCCGGTCGAGGCAGTTGTACGCCACGTTGAGCTGCCCACCCACGAACCACTTGGCGAACGGCGGGTTCGACCAGTCGAGCACCTCGTCCCACTTCTTCGACCAGGCCAGACGGTCGGCCTGCTTCGCCCAGAAGGCGAGCCGGTCGGTCTCGGCCTCGGCGTACGCGTCGACGGTGACGTTGGCGTGCGCGGCGAGTTCGGCCGGCGGGGGGAACTGGCGCGTCTCGTTCAGCAGATTTGCCAATGCCTCGCTCATGCCGTGACTCCTCGTCCTCGGGGTGACCTGGTCCTCGGGGTGACCTGCGTTGGTCCTCGGGGTGACCTGCGTTGGCACGAGGGTAGTCGCGGGACCCTCGACGGGCGACCGCTGCCCGGCACGTCGCGCCGAGCGGCCGTCACCACGCGCCCGACGGCCCGCCCCGGTCTGCGGGCTCGGTGTGCGGGCTCGGTCGGCGCGGAGTCGGTGGGGAGGGCCTTGATCAACACGGGTTCATTGAAATCGCGGTGTCGGAGCCGATGGGATGCCCCGAATTCACCAAACTCGTGTTGATCAAAGCGAGACGTCCGGCTCGGGTGGGGGTCCGGGCTGGGCGCCAGGGCTGGGCGCCGGGTCGGGTGGGGCGCCCGGGTTGGGTGGTCCGGGTCGCGTTGCGGCCGGGTGCGGCCCGACCGGCCGGGCCGGGTCGCTAGCGTGACGGGGTGACCACCGATCCGCTCGCCCCGCTGCTCGCGCTCGCCGACATCGCCACTGCCGTCGAGCAGGCCCGCGAACGGTTCGACCAGGCGCTCGGGCACCGCGCGCTGCGCCGGCACGGTGGCCAGGTCGCGGCCGAGGTCAGCCTGCGCTCCGCAGTGGCCAGCGCCGCCCTCGAAGGGGCCGTGCACGAACGCGAGGCGGTCCGCGCCGGCACGGTCACCGACCCACTTCTCCAGGGGGCGCTGCGGGTCGCCGGGGCGCTGCCCGGCCTGAGTGAACTCTGGCCGAAGGCCCCCCGGCAGGCTCTCGCGAAGCTGCATGTCCTCGCCGCCCGGGAGTTGGTGCCGGAATCCGAGCTGGGCCGCCCGGTGGCCGATCCCGTCGTCGCCACGCGGCTGGACGGGCTGGCCGGGCTGGTCGCCGGTGGCACGAAGGTGTCGCCGCTGGTGCTGGCTGCCGTCGTACACGGGGAGTTGTTGAACCTGCGTCCGTTCGCCGGGCCGTCCGGCGTGGTGGCCCGGGGGGCCGCCCGGTTGGTGCTACTCGCCAGCGGCCTGGACCCGCGCGGCCTGCTCGCCGTCGACGTCGGGCACCGCGAGCGGGAGCCGGAGTACGTCGGCTCGGCCGGCGCTTTCGCCACCGGCACCCCGGACGGTCTGCGCTCCTGGTTGCGCCACTACATGGCGGCCGTCGAGGTCGGCGCCGACCAGCTCACCGTCATCGGCGACGAGATCCTCGCCGCCGCCTGAGCCGCGATCAGTCCCGTCGGGTCGCCCGGTTGACCTTGGCCTGGAGCGCCCGGCGGGCGATCGGCCCGAGGTCGTCGACGATCTCCATGAGGAGCGCGAGCTGGTCGAGCGCGGCCATCGCCTGGTCGGCGCCCTCCGGATCCACCCCGTCGTAGAGCTCCAGCCCGATGAACGCGGCCGAGACCGCGCGGGCCAGGCCGGGCACGTCGGCGACCTCGGCGAACGGGGACCCGGCGAGCAGCCTCCGCAGCACCGCCTCGATCTCGTCCACCCACAGTTGGAGCGCCCCGGCGGTGGGGGCAGCCATCCGTTGGTCCGCCTGCGCACCCGCCAACATCTGGGCCAGGAAGGTGACGTTGCCGAGCTGGCGTTCCTCCTCGTGCAACGCCCGCCCGACGGCGAGCAGTTCGCGCAACGACCCGGCCGAGGCCAGCCGCGCCGACCAGTGCTCGACCCGCTCGGCCGTGCTGACCCGGCAGGCCGCCGAGAGCAGGTCGTCGACTGTGCCGAAGTGGTAGAAGACGAGCGCCTGGTTCACCCCGGCGGCGGCACCGATGGTGCGGGCCGAGACGCCGGCGATGCCGTGCTCGCGGATGGCGGCGATGGCGCCGTCGAGGAGACGCTGCTTGGTGTCGGACATGGCTCTCCTTCCGGACGGGCCGGGTGCGGCGCTGCGATCATCGCATCGGTGACCAGTTGGGCGAGCCAGGTGGCCCCGGGCAGTCGCAGGGTCCAGCCGACAAACGCCCAGCCGAGGTGGACATGTTCGAGCCCGCGGGCGACGGCGGCCACCCCCCGTTCCGTGTGACCGTCGCCGCCCACGTACTCCGCCCGCCACAGCACGTGCTCGTGTTGGCGGGCCGGTCGGATCCGCAGCCCCACCGGATGCCGCCGGGCCAACATCCGCCAGGTGGCCGCGCAGGGCCCGCAGTCGTCGTCCAGCCAGAGCACCGCCGGTGGCCCGGAGGAGTACGGCCGCCATCGAGGCCACCAGTCGCGCACCTGCCGCCGGTAGAACCGCCAGGAGACGCCGTAGCGCACCCGTAGGTCGTGCTGCTCGTGCGGCCCGGCCACGGCTGCTCCGAACGCACACGCCGACACCGCGGCGAGGACCAGTGCGACGCTCCGGGTGACCGCCGCGGTGAACAGCAGCAACACCACGGCGGAGACCTGCATCGGGTTGGCCAGATAGGCGTACGGGCCGGTGGTGACCAGACGACGCGGCGGGTCCCACGGGTACGGGGTGCCGCCGCCCCGGACGGCGAACTCCGCGACGGCAGCCAGCGCCGGCGTGGCCACCAGCAGGGCGAGCTGCGCGACGACCAGCATCCCGGTGCGGTCCAACTCGGTCATTGCCGACCACGACCCGTCGCCGAACTCGAAGGCCAGCGTGGGGATGAACCAGAGCAGCAGGGCGCTGAAGACGCCCACCTGCAGGAACGTACGCGCGCCGAGGTGCCGGCCGTCGGCGCAGAACCGACCGAGCAGTTGGGCGGGCAGAGCCACCGTGAGCAGCCCGACCACCTCCCCGACGAGCCAGTGTGGGCCGAGGCTGACCAGCGGGTGCAGTGCCGGCATGGCCACCGCGTCGACCCAGAGCAGCAGACCCAGCGCGACCGGCAGCGCTAGCACCCGGCGCAGCAGCACCGGCAGCGGACCCCAGAGGGCGGCCCAGCCGATCCACAGGTCCACCGGCATCCCCCGGTACGACCCGTCGACGGGCGCGAAGGCGTACCAGTCGGCCAGGCCGGCGACCTCGTGCAGCGCGGCGATGCCGATCCCGGCGGTCAGGAACGCCAGCAGCGCCGCCGCGCGGACGGCCCGGTCCCGTTCCCGGGCGCCGACGGCGAGCACGGCGAGAAGCGGCAGTGCCAGGCTCAGCCAGCGGGCGACCGTCACCGCAGCGCCAACATGTCGAGCAGGTGCCGCATCCCGGCACCGAGCAGCACCTGCTGCACCGGGCCGAAGTACCAGGAGGGGTCCAGACCGCGCGTGTAGTCGACCCGGACCTGCACCTCGGTGTGCCCTGGGTCGAGCGCCCGCCAGGTCAGCTCCGCGTGCTGCCAGGTGAACCACCGTGCGGTGATGGAGCTGTCCTCGACGAAGCGGAAGCCCACCCGCCCCGGCGCGACGGTCTCCACCTCGGCGAGCAGATGGCCGCCCGGGCCGTGCGCGCTGCCGTGGTAGCCGAACATCCACCGGTCGCCGACCTCAAGCCCGTCGCCACTGACCTGCCCGGGCGTGGGCACTGCCAGGAGTCGCAGCGGCGCGGACCGGACGGCGGTCGGGCGGGGGCCGGTGGCGAGCCGCTCGGCGACCCGCTCGACGGGGAGCCCGACGACCCGGACCACCTCGACCGTCTGCTCCGGGTCGACCCGGGGAGCGATGCCGCTGCCCTCCAGGCCGGGCAGGAGCAGCAGCGGAACGGCGATGATCGCGTACGGCCGGTTGGCTTCCCGCAGGGCGCGGATCAGCGCTGTGGTGCCGTGTGCCACCCCGTAGACCAGTGGGGCGGCCAGGATGACGCAGACCGCGCCCTCGTGCAGTGCCACCGCCGCCAGCAGCAGGGTCACCGTGGTGGCCGCGAAGACCTGGCCGTGGGCCGTCCGGCGGGGGGTGAGCGCGAGCCCGGCCGCCAGGAGCACCGGCAACGCCACGAAGAGCACAGCGCTGTCGGCGCGTCCCTGGCGCACCACCCCGACGAAGAGGACCAGCCCGAAGAGCGCGATCAGGCCGGCCAGGATCCAGTGCGCACTTGTCCGCTGCGGTGGCGACTCATCGTCATTCTCCATCCGAACCCCCCGTGTTGAGCAGTCGCTTAAACGGAGGGTACGGCTATTTGAGCGACCGCTCAATCCCGCACTCAGGCGGAAGCGAGGACGCTGGTGGCGATGTGGTTCTGGGCGGCCCTCACCGGCGCCCGGGCTCCGGGTGCTGGCTGGTGCGCCCTGCCAGCCTGGTCGGACTCAGGCGGTGGTGGCGGCGGCGCGGGTGCGACGGTGCCGGCCGTACCAGGCGATGCCGATGGCCACACCGACCCCGACGCCGAGCGCGGCCGCGGCCACCGGGACGGCGGGTCGCTCCCGCAGACGACGGCCCAGCGGGATCGGGTGCCGGAACTCCAGCACCGGCCACGCGTTCTCCGAGGCCAGCTTGCGCAGCTGCCGGTCCGGGTTGACCACGCTCGGATGGCCGACGCACTCCAGCAGCGGGCGATCGCTGTACGAGTCGGAGTAGGCGTACGAGTCGGCCAGGTCGTAGTCGCGGGCGGCGGCCAACTCGTTGACCGCCTCGACCTTGCTCGGGCCAGCCGCGTAGAACTCGACCTCGCCGCTGTACCGACCGTCGCGCACCGTCATCCGGGTGGCGATCACGTCGGTCACCCCAAGCAGCTCGCCGATCGGCCGGACCATCTCCTCGCCCGACGCCGACACCAGGACCACGTCCCGCCCCGCCGCCTGGTGCTCCGCGATCAGGACGGCGGCTTCGGCGTACACATAGGGGTTGATCAGCTCGTGCAGCGTCTCCGCGACGATCTGGCGGACCTGCTCCACCTGCCAGCCCTTGCAGAGCGCGGCCAGGTAGTCCCGTGTTCGGGCCATGGTCTGCTCGTCGGTGCCGCCCAGCCGGAACATCAGCTGCGCGTACGCCGACTTGACCACGTCACGTCGAGTGATCAGCCCGTCCCGGTAGAACGGCCGACCGAACGCCAGGGCGCTCGACTTGGCGATGACGGTCTTGTCCAGATCGAAGAAAGCGGCACTTCGGCCCACGGCGCGAAAGTCTAGCCGGATGGTCTATCGTCGGCGGGTGCCCGGGGTCAGGCCACCCCTCAGACCTGCGGGCAGGCACCACCACCTCCGCTCCGCGTGACCGTGCTCACACTCTGCGAGGAGATTTTCGCACTGAGTGGAGGCGGCACCACTCGACGTGACGGGCCCGCTCAGGCAGACTTGTCCGTACGACGAGTTTTCACATCTCCGAAAACAGACAAGACCCTCAGCGGTTGCACCCCCCGTGACCGCTGAGTGGTTCGGCTCGACCCCCCCGGAGCCGAACCTTTCGACGACCCCCGTCTCCCCCCGACGGGGGTCGTCCCTTTCTGCTGGAAACGCTCCACCGCTGGTCGCAGGCCGTCCCCCGGCCGGTCCGGGCGTTTGCGGACGGCGCTTCTGCGGTTGGAAAGCAGCAGAGAGGCAGCAGAGCCAGCGGGTGCCTACGGGGCGCGGCGGTGGTCGTCCAGGTGTCGCTCAGCTGCGCACCGAGACGGTCGATGAGCAGACCCGAGACTCGATCTGCTCATCTACCGGTGCACCTGACCCGACTTCACCACGGATGCGCCGGCTCCTGGACCGTTGTGACCACCGGTCCGCCAAGGGCCGGGTCCCGTGCGGGCAATGGATCAGGGCCGCTGAAGCTGCAAGTTCGACCGAGGCGTGCGTGGCGGCCGGTCGGTGTGACTACGCGCCACCTACGCCCGTGACCCGGGAGTGCGACACGGGATCGCCGCGCCGGACCTGGCCGCCGGCAAGCTGCACCACCGCATTCGCGACCGTGGACGGCGGCGCGGTTTCCTCATTGCGAAGCGCTAGCAGGAACCGTGCCAATTTACCTTGGTCACGATTACCTGAAGGTAGAAGATGTTGCCGCGCGGGGTGGCGCAGTGTGTGATAACCGTCGAGTCGTCCTGCCACGTGTGGTGGTATTCCAATTCGACGTTCGCGGTCGTGTAGTTGTAGAAGGTTTTCGTCGGGGCGCTGCCGGTCCACGGACCGGTGGTCACCAGGGACGGGGTCTCCGTAGGGCCGGAATTCACGGGGGCCCAGTTCGGCCAGGCGCAGAAAGTGCCCTGCTGACAGTTGCCGGGCGGCCACGGCTCCTCGTCCGGCCACGGGCCGTCGGCTGACGCCGGCGCGGCGGG
Organism: Micromonospora zamorensis; assembly: GCF_900090275.1. Classification (NCBI taxonomy): domain Bacteria; kingdom Bacillati; phylum Actinomycetota; class Actinomycetes; order Micromonosporales; family Micromonosporaceae; genus Micromonospora; species Micromonospora zamorensis. The sequence continues at coordinate 6,711,064 of NZ_LT607755.1, forward strand.
GATGGCGGCCAGCAGGCCTGCGGTGGACAGGGCGATGGCGAGGGATTTCAGTCGCACGTTTCTCTCTTTCCCAGAGGAATCGGTCGATGAAAGTTACCACCGGGAAAGTTGAGAGCGCAAGTATCTAATTTACTGGTGTCAAAGCTTGGAACTTTCTGTGATCTCCCTGAAATTGCTGGCCAGTGGCGGTTTCCGTGATTGCCTTTCCGGCGTTGTGGCTGGTCAGGTGGTTTCTGATGGGAGAGCCTGTTGGGCGTCTCAGTGGGTCCACCGAAGAAGCGGGACGAGGACTGGATCACCAGCCTGTACGCCGCTGAGTACGCGCGCACTTGCGGGGTCGCTTCTTCCGGGAGCGGCCCCGCTGTTTTCCGGGCAGCGGCAGGAGCTGCGAAGTTGCCCGCGCCCGTAGCAGATCAACTGTCTCGACGGGCGTTGTCCACAGCCCACGAAGTTGTCCACAGGCGACGCGATCAGGGCGGCTCGCGGAGCGGTTTCCGAGCAGGGTCGGCGGCATACCAGAGCCCGACCGCTGGAGGCCGCGATGCCACCCCGTACCTCCGTTCCGCCGATCCGTCGGCTTCCGCTGGTCGTCACCGGCGACGACGATCTGCTCGATGATGTGCTCCGGCTCGCCGCAGCAGGCGGGACGGAGGTGGACCTCGCCCGCGATCCGGCGGCCGCCCGCACCCGGTGGCTTCCCGCGCCGCTGGTGTTGCTCGGCGCCGATCAGGCGCAGTCGTGTCTGCGCGCCCGGTTGCCGCAGCGCTCCCGCCTGGTGCTGGTCGGCCGGGCCGGTCAGCTCGATCCGGGCTGGCAGATCGCTGAGCTGATCGGGGCCGAACACGTCGCCATGCTGCCCAACGCGGAGCCGTGGCTCGTGGACCGGTTCGCCGAGCAGGGACCCGGCCGTCCGGACGGTGTCGGTGCTCGAATCGTCGCGGTCTTCGGCGGTCGGGGCGGTGCCGGCGCGAGTGTGCTGGCCGGTGGTCTCGCCGTGACCGCAGCCCGGGCCCGGCTGCGCACTCTGCTGGTCGACGCTGATCCGCTCGGTGGTGGCCTCGACCTGGTGCTGGGCTGGGAGCAGTTGGAAGGGCTGCGGTGGCCGTCCCTCACCGGTGCCGACGGGCGGGTCGATGCCCCGGCGCTCGTGCAGGCTCTGCCCAGCCGAGGTGACCTGGTGGTGCTCTCCTGGGATCGCGGCGAAATGCTGCCGCTGCCGGTGGCAGCGATGGCGGCAACTGTGGATGCCGCCCGTCGTGGGCGGGACTTTGTGGTGGTCGACCTGCCCCGACAGTTGGACGACGCGGCCGTGGTGGCGTTGCAGGCGGCCGACCAGGCGTTCGTTGTCGTCCCGGCCGAGCTGCGTGCCACCGCTGCGGCCGCTCGGGTCGTTGCCGCCGCCGCCCCGCACTGCGCCGCGCTCTCGGTGGTGGTGCGCGGTCCCGCCCCGGGCCGGCTGCGCGCGACCGAGGTGGCACGGGCTCTTGGGCTCCCACTGGCTGGCACGCTGCGCCCCGAGCCGGGGCTCTGCCGCGGGCTGGAACGGGGCGAAGCACCAGCCGCCGCAGGCAAGGGCCCATTGGCCGTGCTCTGCCAACGGATCGTCGCCGACCTCACCGGTGCGCCGGCGACGGGTGCGGCATGACCGGCCGGCCGGAGGACAGCGGCATCGCCGCCCGGGTGCGCCAGCGCATTGCCTCCGCCACCACCCCGGTCACACCGGCGGCGATCGTCTCGGCGGTACGGGCCGAACCGGCCGCCGCGGTGCTCGGCGACACCGCCGTGCTGCGGATCGCCGACCGGGTGCATGACGACCTCGTCGGCGCGGGGCCGCTGGCCCCGCTGCTCGCCGACCCCGAGGTGACCGACGTCCTGGTCAACGGGACCCGAGTGTGGGTCGACCGTGGTTCGGGGCTGCAACAGGTCGCGGTCCCGGTGGGCTCGGTGGAGGATGTCCGCCGGTTGGCGCAGCGAATGATCTCCAGCGCCGGTCGGCGGCTCGACGACGGGTCACCGTTCGCGGATGCCCGACTCCCCGACGGCACTCGACTGCACGCCGTGCTGCCACCGGTGGCGACCGAGGGTCCCTACCTGTCCCTGCGGACCTTCCGGCACCGGCCGTTCACGCTCGACGAGCTGGTGCGCCAGGGCACCGTGCCGCGACCGGTGGCACCGCTGCTCGCCGCCGTCGTAGCGGCCAGGCTGGCGTACCTGGTGACCGGCGGAACCGGGTCAGGCAAGACGACCCTGCTCAACACGTTGCTGGGGATGGTGCCGGCCACCGAGCGGATCGTGCTCGTGGAGGACGCCGCCGAGTTGCGTCCGGGGCATCCGCACGTGGTGGGGCTTCAGGCGCGTACCGCCAATGTGGAGGGATCGGGGGTCATCAGCCTCGGAGACCTGGTCCGGCAGGCGCTGCGGATGCGTCCGGACCGGCTGGTGGTCGGGGAGTGCCGGGGCGGTGAGGTGGTCGACCTGCTGGCCGCGCTCAACACCGGCCACGACGGGGGCGCTGGCACGCTGCACGCCAACACCCCGTCCGACGTGCCGGCCCGACTGGAGGCGCTGGGCATGCTGGGAGGGCTACCCCGCGCCGCGCTGCACGCCCAGGTCGCCGCTGCGTTGCAGGTGCTGTTCCAGGTGCGACGAGGCGACCAGGGGCGCGTCCTGGAGTCGGTCTGCCTGCTGCTGCCCGAGGGGCCCGATCGGTTGGTGACAGTGGTGCCCGCCTGGGTGCGCGGCGGCGGGCTCGGGCTGGCCGCCCGTGCACTCGGAGCGCTGCTGCGGGCGCGCGGGGTGGCGGTGCCGCCGATTCTGAGCGAGCCGTGGCCCGGATCGGCAGGCCCGGCATGACGGGCGGGGCGCTGCTGGTGGCAGCGCTGCTCCTGGTCGCCGCCGCCCTGGTGGCGTGGCCCGTGCAGACCATCCGGTCCCGCCGGCGTCGTGTGTTGACGCCCGGACAGGGGAGCGCCGGTCCCGATCCGGACGACGCACTGGTGGAGTGGATCCGGGAACTCGGTCGTACGTTGGACGGGCCGGTCGACGAGACCGGCGAGTCGCTGACCTCGGGTCGTCCGGTCGGCATGGCGTACCAGCCGCAACCCGGCACGGGTTCCAGCGCGAGACGGACCGCGCTCGGCTGGCCTGCCCGGGACATCACCGGGAGACCGAGCTGGCCCGGAGCGCCGGGCGGGTCGGTGGGGTCGAAAGGTCCGGCGGGGCCGACGCGCCCGCCGATCCGTCGGGATCCTCGGCGCCCGGCCGGCACCGCAGTGCCGGAGGTCACGACCACCGACGCGGGACGTGGGGGCGGCACGTCGGTGGCCGCGATCGCGATCGACGGCGTAGGAGTGACAGCGGACCGGTGGGTCGACGCCCCAGGCGCTGCGGCGATCGGTGATCGCACCAACGGCGAGGCGGACAGTCGAGGTGACGTGTTCGGCGCCGAGGGGCGCGGCGACGTCGATCGCCGTGATCATGGCGACCCGGCGGAGGTGACGGCCGCCGACCTGGCCGACATGACGGCCGTTGGGCCGAGTGCCGTCGCGGCGGCGCCTGCCGTGCGATCGAGGGCGCGCGTGATACCGCTGGTCAGCCTCCTGGGAGGCGGTGTCGGTGCGGTGGTCGGCGGTCCGGTGGCCGCGGTCGCGTTGGCCAGCTACGGCACGCTGGCCGTACGGGGTGTGTTGCGCTGGCGGGCGAACCGGCGCGCCGAGCGCATCCGACGACGTGGGCTGGACCAACTCTGTGGTCTCGCGGCGGATCTCCGGGCCGGCCTGCCCGTCCCGCACACGCTTGAGGCCGCCGCCGGTGGTCCCGGGCAGTCGGACCGGCTGCGCCAGCTGACCTCAGCGGCGGTGCGACTGGCGGACCGGACCGGCGCGCCGCTCGCCGAACTCGTCGAGCGGATCGAGGCGGACGCTCGGGCGACCGACCGAGGTCTGGCCGCCGCAGCGGCACAGGCGGCCGGTGCCCGGGCCACGGCCTGGTTGCTGGCGGCGCTGCCGATCGGCGGGATCGCCCTCGGGTACGGGATAGGTGTCGACCCGGTGGCAGTGCTCCTGCACAGCAGGGTCGGTGGAGCCTGTGCCGTTCTCGCGGTCGCCCTGCAGGTCGTGGGTCTCCTCTGGGCGGAACGGCTCGGCTCGGCACCGGGACGGGCCGGATGACCTCCCGGGTCCCGGCGACTCGACGCGGCCCGGCCAGCGGCCGACGGCCGGACGCCATCCGGCTCGCCGCGGCGCTGTCCGGGCTCGCCGTAGCCGTGGTCGTCGGGGGGTGGCTGGGGCTGCTCGGTGCGGTCCCGACCGCATTCCTGCTGGACTTTCTCCTACGCCGGATCGAGCCGCCGGCTGTGCGCAAGCGGCGGCTCCAGGAGGCCGCCGACCTGCCGCTGGCCGCTGATCTGCTGGCTGCGGCGATGCGGGCGGGGGCCCCGGTGGATCGCTCGGTGCTGGCCGTCGCCGAGGCGCTCGACGGACCGCTCGCCGGCCGGTTGGCCCGGGTCGGCCGCACGCTGCTGCTCGGCGGTGGCCCGCCGGAGGCATGGTCGGCGTTGGACGGGATCCCTGGCGCGGACCGGCTGACGGCGGCGGCCCTGCGCTCAGCCAACAGTGGTGCCGCCCTGGCCGGTGCGTTGACCCGGCTCGCCGACGACCTGCGCGCCGACCGTGCCACCGCCGCCGAGGCGTCGGCACGCCGGGCCGGCGTGCTCATCGTCCTGCCGCTGGGGCTCTGCTTCCTGCCGGCGTTCATTCTCGCCGGCCTGGTGCCGGTGATCGTCGCCGTTCTCGGCGACGTGCTCTGACCCCATCGAGAAAGGGAACAGTCATGCGCAAACTGATCGCCCGCCTGCGCGGCGACGCCGGGATGAACACGGCCGAGTACGCGGTCGGCACGCTTGCGGCGGTCGCCTTCGCCGGAATCCTGTTGAAGGTGCTGACCTCCGGCAACGTCCAGTCGGCGTTGACCGCCGTCATCGACCGGGCGCTGAAGTGACCGGGCGCCGGCAGGCCGGTCGCGGTCCAAGGTTGGGCACCCCTGGGCGGGCAGGTGAGGGCGGGCGGAGAGCTCGCTTCGTCGAACGCGCCGCTGGTGGGGACCGTGGGTCGTTCACCGCCGAACTGGCGGCCGGCCTGCCGGCGCTGCTCCTGCTCCTGTTGGCTGGCCTGACCGCGGTCAACGCCGTCACCGCGCAGGCCGGCTGCCTGCACGCGGCCCGGGAGGCGGCGCTGGCCGCCGCCCGTGGCGGGGACGGCAGCGCGGCGGCCGGGCGTGCGGCACCGCCGGGGGCTTCGGTGACGGTGTCCGTCGACGGCAACCGGGTGCAGGCGACGGTACGCGCGCCCGTCCGCACGCTGGGCGGCCGGCTACCACGGGTCACCGTGGTCGCGACCGCCGTCGCAGCCATGGAACCAGGCGCCGCCGAGGGAGTTTGGTGATGGGTTGTCGAACCCGCCTCGGCCACGGACCGGACGCTGAGCGACTCGATGACGGGCTGCCGGACGCGCAGCGTGGTGGTGCAACAGTCCTGCTGCTGGCGATCGGGCTGGTCTTCGTGCTGTTCGGGATGTTCGGCGCTGCCATCGCCGCCGCCGGCATGGCCGGTCAACGGGCGGCGGTGGCGGCCGATCTGGGCGCGCTGGCCGGGGCTGTCCAGGCGCTCGACGGCGACGCGGTGGCCTGCGCATCGGCCGCCGACATCGTCGGCCGCAACGCTGGTCGGCTGGTCGGCTGTCGCCTCGACGGACTCGACGTGCTGGTGACCGTCGAGGTGGCCTTCACGCCACTTCCCGGGCTGACCCGCGCCGTCACCTCGACGGCCCGCGCCGGCCCAGCGCGCGGTTGACGGGATGAGGCTGGGCGGTGCGTCGACAAGTGCTGTGGAGCTGACGATTTACGACATCTTCCGACGACCTGCTGGCCGGGACCGGGGCTGAGAGCCGCGTCCCGGCCAGCGGCCGAGGAATGGGTGGCCAGGCGGGCCGGGTGGGTCAGCGGGCCTGGAGCGCGTCGAGGGCGACGGCCATCGCGATGACCAGGCGGCGGTCGATCTGCGGGTGCTGCACCTCGACGATGTACTTGTCGCGCAGGCCCCACTTCTTGACCACGGTGAAGACCGGCTGGCCGCCCGCGGTGAAGTCGAAGTGGTACGGCAACCAGGACAGCGAGTCGACGAACCGGCGCAGCAGCGCCACCGGCATGCTGCGCTCCTGGCCCGTCACCTGCGGCAGGCCGTTCTGCTCGACGTGCCAGGTGGAGCGCAGCAGCGACTGGGCGAAGTCCTTGCGGAACAGGCCGATCGGGTTCCCGGCCGCGTCGGTGACGTCGTACGTGGCGCCGAGGTCGATGCGCTGGCGGGCCTTGAAGCCGAGCAGGGGCTGCTGCTTCGAGTCGTCCGTGTAGATCGTCACCTGCTCCTTGAAGGCGAGCCGCTTCTGCTGCGCGAACGCCAGCAGTTCACCTTCGGTGCCGTCCGGGGAGACTGCCCGGACCTCGTACTGGTTGACCATCATGCGCAGTCGCTGGCGGATGTGGAACTGGTGCTGACCTTGCAAGTTGTCAAGCTGCATCTGATCTCCTCAGGGGGTTCGTGCGCCGGAGTCTCGCACAGCCCGACAACCGTCGCGTTCCCCGCCGTCGATGATCACAGGATGCGGGGCGGCCAGGCGACCGCCCCGCATCCCGGTGCCCGTGCCGACCGAGAATGGAGGATCAGCGGCCGTCGGCGGTGGTCGCGGCGCGCAGCGCCCACGTGTTGAGCACCTGGTGGATCACGCGCAGCCGTTCGTTGATCTGCTCCAACCGTTCCGCCTGAGCCAGGGCGGCCAGCGCGGTTCCGAGCGCGATCTGCTGGTCGAGAGTGAGTTTGTCCTGGTCGATGGTGTAGAGCAGGTCGACGGTCTCAGCGATGGTGTCGGCCACGGCTTCTCCTCGGGCACGGGGGGCGATCAGCAACAAAGGCATCGATGGAAGCGCTCCCACACATTGTGCCCCGCGCCGAGTCGATTCATGCAACCTGCTCACTCGGGCAGGTTCGCCAACACCACGTCGAGCACCCGGATGGCGTCCGGCTTGGAGAGCGGGTTGTTGCCGTTGCCGCACTTCGGCGACTGCACGCAGGACGGGCAGCCGCTCTCGCAGCCGCACTCCGCGATCGCGTCCCGGGTGGCCCGCAGCCACGCCGACGCCGTCCCGTACGCCCGCTCGGCGAACCCGGCACCACCCGGGTGCCCGTCGTAGACGAAGACGGTCGGCGCCTCGGTGTCCTGGTGCATGGCGGTGGAAAGCCCGCCAATGTCCCACCTGTCGCAGGTGGCCATCAGCGGCAGCAGGCCGATCGCGGCGTGTTCGGCGGCGTGCAGCGCACCGGGCACGTCGGCTGGCTGGACCCCGGCAAGAGTCAACGACTGCGGCGACAGGGTGAACCAGACCGCCACCGTGCGCAGCTCCCGGGCGGGCAGGTCCAGTGGCCGGGTGTCGATCACCTCGCCGGTGGCGATCCGCCGCCGCTGGTACGACACGACCTGACTGGTCACGTCCACCTCGCCGAGGAACATGCCGACCGGCCCGGCGTCCACGTAGGAGCGCACCGACACCACGGACAGGTCGGTGACGTCGCGGGCGTGGGTGGACCAGTCCGGCTCCTCGGCGTGCACCAGCGCACAACCGTCGACGAGGTCGAGATCGTCGACCACGTACGAGACGCCCTGGTGCAGATAGACCGCACCGGAGTGCAGCAGGAAGTGCGAGGAACCACCGTCGACCGTGCCGAGCAGCCGGCCGGTCGACGACTCCACCACGCAGACCGGGGCGCCGCCCTCCCCGCGCAGGTCCACCTCGGGCCGTTCCCGATGCCGCCAGTACCAGCCGGTGGGCCGCTGCCGCAGCGCCCCGGCGGCCACCAGTTGGTCGACGGCCTCCTTCGCCCCGTCACCGAATAGCGCCAGGTCAGCCGGGGTGAGCGGGGCCTCGAACGCGGCGCAGGCTAGCTGCGGTGCCAGCACGTACGGGTTGGCCGGGTCGAGCACCGTCGCCTCCACCGGCGCGCCGAAGATCGCCTCCGGGTGGTGCACCAAATAGGTGTCCAGTGGGTCGTCCCGGGCCACCAGCACGGCGAGGGCCTCCTGGCCGGAACGCCCGGCGCGGCCCGCCTGCTGCCACAGCGACGCCCGGGTGCCCGGGTAGCCGCAGATCAGCACCGCGTCGAGCCCGACCAGGTCCACGCCCAGCTCCAGCGCGTTGGTCGAAGCCAGGCCGAGCAGGTCGCCGTGCAGCAGCGCCCGTTCCAGCTCGCGCCGCTCCTCGCGCAGGTAACCGCCCCGGTAGGCGGCGACCCGGTCGCCGAGCCCCGGGACCGCGTCGTCCAGCGCCCGGCGCGCGTTGGCCGCCACCACCTCGGCGCCCTTGCGGGAACGGACGAACGCGAGCGTGCGTACCCCCTCGGCGACCGTGTCGGCGAGCAGGTCCGCGGTTTCGCGCAGCGCCGAGCGGCGGACCTGTTGAAGGTCGTCGTGGTCGCCGGTCGACTGCGGTGGCACCGGGGTGGAGGGGCCGGAGTCGGGTGGCAGCAGCGGCGGCTCCCAGAGCGCGAAGGTCACCCCGCCGCGCGGCGACGCGTCCTCGGTGACCGCCGTCACCGGCAGGCCGGTCAGCCGCCCGGCCGCGGTCGACGGGTCACCGGAGGTCGCCGAGGCGAGGACGAAGACCGGGGTGGACCCGAATCGGGCGCACTGCCGCCGCAGCCGACGCAGCACGTGCGCCACGTGCGAGCCGAACACCCCCCGGTAGGTGTGGCACTCGTCGATCACCACGTACGCGAGCCGGCGCAGGAAACCGGACCACTGGGCATGCCCGGGCAGGACGCCGTGGTGCAGCATGTCGGGGTTGGTCAGCACGAACCGGGAGTGCCGGCGGATCCACTCCCGCTCGGCGCGCGGAGTGTCCCCGTCGTAGCAGGCGGGGCGTACCCCCTCCAGTTCCAGCGCGGCGACGGCCCGCAGCTGGTCGGCGGCGAGCGCCTTGGTCGGCGCGAGGTAGAGCACTGTGGCCCGGGGGTCGGCGAGCAGGGTGGCCAGCGCCGGGAGCTGGTACGCCAGTGACTTGCCGGACGCGGTGCCGGTGGCGACCACGACGTGTTCACCCTCGTACGCCAGGGTGGCTGCCTGGGCCTGGTGCTGCCAGGGCGCGCCCACGCCGCGCCGGGCGAACGCGGCGCGCAGCTCCGGCGGGGCCCACGACGGCCACGGCGCGGGCACCCCGGGGCGGGCCGGGACCCGTTCGACGTGGGTGACCGGGTCGGCGGCACCCCGGGCCCGAAGCCGGCGCAGCAGGTCGGCCGGCGTTGGCCCCGGGCTGGGACCAGCGGATACGGTGGCCGCGGACGACGACTCCAGCTCAGGGCGCGACGCGGGATGCGCCGTGCTGAAGTCGTTGGAGGTCACGCCCTGCACTCTCGCACTGGTGTTCGGAGATGAAAAGTCGGACACCGGGGTAAGGGGAAGCCTCCACTGGCGTCCGCAGGCCGCGCAGGCGGTAGTGGTTAGATGCCCACGAGAGTTTACGGCTCTGGCGAGGAGGACCGATGGAGCTGTCGCTGGCGACGCACACCGTGGGTGAGCACACGGTGCTTGAGGTCGGTGGTGAGGTGGACGTCTACACCGCGCCCCGGCTCCGCGAACGACTCCTCGAACTGATCGATGGTGGCGCCCGTCACGTGGTGGTCGACCTCGGTCGGGTGGACTTCCTCGACTCCACCGGGTTGGGCGTGCTGGTCGGCGCGCTCAAGCGGCTGCGCTCGGCCGGCGGTTCGTTCGCCCTGGTCTGCGACAAGGAGCCACTGCTCAAGATCTTCCGCATCACCGCGCTGGACCAGGTCTTCCCGCTGCACCCGACGGTCGACGCGGCGATCAGCGCCGACTCGGCGGGCGCCGGCGCGTGATGGCGACAGTCAAGCTCTCGTTCTCGCCCGCCCCGGTGCACGTGCGGACCGCTCGCCTGGTCGGCGTCGCCGTCGCCCGCCGTGCCGGGGTCCGGGAGGACCTGCTCGACGAGGTGCGCCTGGCCATCGGCGAGGCGTGCACCCGGGCGGTGGCGCTGCACCGGCAGTACGGCCTGGCCGACCCGGTGCTGGTGGAGATGTCCGACGGCGGCTCGTACGCGGTGCGGGTGGTGGACCGGGCGCCGATCGAGGCTGGCATCGGTCTGACCGCGCTGCCGCCGGACGAGCTGGCCAACGAGTCGCTCACCGACGAGGCGCTGACCACCGGCGTGGGCTTTGCGCTGCTCGCCGGCTTCGTGGAGGACCTGCAGGTGCGCCCGGTCGACGAGGGCATCGGCACCGAGGTGCGGATGGTGTGGCCGGTCGGCCACTGACCCCTTCTCGTTCGTAGGCCGCATCCCCAGCAGGGGGTGCGGCCTTCTTGCATGGACCGGGCCCTATATCAGATTTCGTTTCATAACACAGCGACGAAGATCATCGCGACACGGTGGCACCTGCGTGTGACCTCCGACACTGTGGAGGGCTACAGTACCCGGGTTGTCAGCAAGTGACCTATCCCGCAGCCAGCGGGTATGGGTGTTCATCGCTGGTCCGCTGGTGGGTTGGCGCGCGCTTGCGAGTCCGCAATCAGGCGTCGGTCAGTGCGTCTCCACTCACCGGCGCGAGTGTTCGGTAACAGGAGGACACAGATGTCCGAGACCTTGGCCGCCGACGGCGGCGGGCTTTCCCTTACCGGAAGCAATGTCACCTACGTCGTCATCGCCGCGGTAGTCGCGCTGGTGGCGCTCGGTTTCGCTGCCGCCCTGACAAAAACGGTGCTGGCCGCTGGTAAGGGCACCGAGAAAATGCAGGAGATCTCGGGGGCGGTCCAGGAGGGCGCCTCGGCCTACCTGCTCCGGCAATTCCGCACCCTGGCGATCTTCGTCGTCGTCGCCGTCGTGCTGCTCTTCCTGCTGCCGGTGCACGACACCGATGGCAGTGAGCTGGCGGTGAAGATCGGCCGTTCGGCCTTCTTCGTGGTGGGCGCCCTGTTCAGCGCGTTCATCGGTGGCGCCGGCATGTGGCTGGCCACCCGCGCCAACCTGCGCGTGGCCGCCGCCGCGAGGGAGCGAGTAGGTGGCCGCGAGGCGGCCATGAAGATCGCTTTCCGGACCGGCGGCGTCGTCGGCTTCCTCACCGTCGGCCTCGGCCTCTTCGGTGCCGCGCTGGTCGTCCTCGTCTACCGGGGTGACGCGCCGACCGTGCTGGAGGGCTTCGGCTTCGGTGCCGCGCTGCTCGCGATGTTCATGCGGGTCGGCGGCGGCATCTTCACCAAGGCCGCCGACGTCGGTGCCGACCTGGTCGGCAAGGTCGAGCAGGGCATCCCCGAGGATGACCCACGCAACGCCGCCACCATCGCCGACAACGTGGGCGACAACGTCGGTGACTGCGCCGGCATGGCCGCCGACCTGTTCGAGTCGTACGCGGTGACGCTGGTCGCCGCACTGATCCTCGGCCGCGCCGCGTTCGGCGAGGAGGGCCTGGTCTTCCCGCTGATCATCTCCACCATCGGCGTGCTGGTCGCGATCTTCGGAGTCTTCATCACCCGGCTGCGAGCCTCCGACCGCAACGCCCTGACCGCGATCAACCGAGCCTTCTACATCTCGGCGGTGCTCTCCGCGGTGCTGGTGGCGATCGCCGCCTTCGCGTACCTCCCGGCGACTTTCGGCGAGTTCGACGGTGGCCTCACCGAGGCCACCGGCAACCCGCGGTTCGTGGCCATCGGCGCGGTCGTGATCGGTATCGTGCTGGCCGCCGCGATCCAGGCGCTGACCGGCTACTTCACCGAGACCAACCGGCGACCGGTGCAGGACATCGGCAAGAGCTCGCAGACCGGTGCGGCCACCGTCATCCTGGCCGGCATCAGCATCGGCCTGGAGTCGGCCGTCTACTCGGCGCTGCTGATCGGCGCCGGTGTCTTCGGCGCGTTCCTGCTCGGCGGCAGCTCCATCACGCTGTCGCTGTTCGCGGTGGCACTGGCCGGCACCGGCCTGCTCACCACTGTCGGTGTGATCGTCGCGATGGACACCTTCGGGCCGATCTCCGACAACGCCCAGGGCATCGCCGAGATGTCCGGCGACATCGACGAGCACGGCGCCAAGACGCTCACCGAGTTGGACGCGGTCGGCAACACCACCAAGGCGATCACCAAGGGCATCGCGATCGCCACGGCGGTGCTCGCCGCGACCGCGCTGTTCGGCTCTTACACCGACTCGCTCACCAGCGCGTACGCGACGGCTGGCGTGAACGACGTCGGCAACGAGATCCTCAACGCGCTGAACGTGGCGAACCCGCGCAACCTGGTCGGCCTGATCATCGGGGCGGCGGTGGTCTTCCTCTTCTCCGGGCTGGCCATCAACGCGGTGTCCCGCTCGGCTGGCGCCGTGGTCATGGAGGTCCGCCGGCAGTTCCGTGAACTGCCCGGCATCATGGACGGCACCCAGCGCCCGGAGTACGGCAAGGTCGTCGACATCTGCACCCGGGACGCGCAGCGTGAGCTGCTCACCCCCGGCCTGCTCGCCATCCTGGCGCCGATCGCGGTCGGCTTCGGCCTCGGGCCCGGCGCGCTCGCGGCGTACCTGGCCGGTGCGATCGGTGCCGGCACCCTGATGGCGGTGTTCCTGTCCAACTCCGGTGGGGCCTGGGACAACGCCAAGAAGCTGGTCGAGGACGGCGCGTACGGCGGCAAGGGCTCCGAGTCGCACGCCGCGACGGTCATCGGCGACACCGTCGGTGACCCGTTCAAGGACACCGCCGGTCCGGCGATCAACCCGCTGATCAAGGTGATGAACCTGGTCTCGCTGCTGATCGCTCCCGCCGTGGTGGCGTGGAGCGTCGGCGATGAGCGCAACGTCGGCCTGCGGGTCGGCATCGCCCTGGTCGCGACGCTGATCATCGTGGCGTCGGTGGTGTTCAGCAAGCGCAAGGGCATCGCGATGTCCGACTCCGACGCCGACGGCAACACCGGCGCCGGCAGCACCGACCACCGCCCGGAGACGGTCAACGCCTGACCCGTCAACGGCCCAGGGTCCCCGGTCGACGTCCGCGTCGGCCGGGGACCCCGGCCGTCCGGACCGGTGCCACACCTGGCCAAAGGCCGTACGCTGCAACGCATGCGTACGTGCCGGGCGTCTGCCGCCGGAAAGCTCACGGTGGTCCTGGCCACGATCGTCGTCGTGCTCGCCGGTTGCGGCGGGGGTCCCAGCCCGCGGGCCTGGGCGGCCTCGGTCTGCGGCGCGCTCACCCCGTGGCGTTCCGAGATCAGCAAGTTGACCAGCAGCACCGACGAGCAGATGACCGCGCAGACCACGCCGGCGCAGGCCAAGGAGAACCTGGTGCGGCTCTTCGGTGGGGCCGAGAAGGCCAGCGAGACCGCCCGCCGCAAGGTGGAGCAGGCGGGCGTCCCGGAGACCGACAACGGCGAGGCGATCTCCGCCGGTTTCCGTAGCTCACTGGGGAAGATGCGGGACGCCTACGGCCGCGCCCGGGACACCATCGACGGGTTGGGCACCGGCGAGCCGACCGCCTTTTACGACGGCGTGCGGGCCGCGGTGGAGACCCTCAACAAGGAGTACGACGCCAGCGCGCTGGACACCAGCAAGCTCAACTCCGAGGAGTTGAAACAAGCCTTCGACGAGGTGCCGGAGTGTCGCTGAGCGGGCTCGGTGACACCGGGAAGGCAGAGCCGCCCCCGGCGCTGTTTCCCGCGCCCGAGTCGGACGCGCCCGCACCCGCGCGGCGGCGCGGCGGCCAGCCCCAGAATGGTCCACCCCGCAACGGCTCAGCTCAGGGTGACGACGCGGGGCGACAACTTGTCTTCTTCGGCGCGGAGGCGGCCGAGCCGACGGTCGCCGACCTGGCCGGGTTGCTCGCCGGACCGGGCGAGGTGGTCCGGATGGGGGGCACCGCCCGTCTCTCGGTGCAGGTGGACGCCGCGTGGCGGGTGCACGTGCTCGTCGCCGAACTGGCGGCGCGCGGGCTCGCGGCGAGCTGGGAGCCGACCGAGGGCGAGCGACACGCCGTCCGTACGTCGTACACCCGGGTGTTGAAACCGCTCGCGGCTGCGTGGCTGCACAGTTCGGCGAAACGCCCGCCAGCCACCTTTCATCTGACCGGCCGGCGGCTGCGGCTGTGGCTCGCCGCCGCCGGGACGCCGGAGCCTCCGGATGCCTGTCTGCTGCGGCTCGGCGCGAACGACCAGGAGTGCTGGGAGCCGATCGGGGTGGCGCTCGCCGCTGCCGGGCTCGCCGGCACGCTCCTGAGCCCGAACGAGGGTGGCCCCGCCTACCGGATCACCGGCCGCCGCCGGCTCGCCCGGCTGGCCGAGCTGGTCGGCGAGCCCCCCAAAGCGGCACCGCCAGAAGCCTGGCCGTCCTAACCCCGCCCTGCCTCGATCTTGCCTCGCCCCCGCCCTGCCCCGTCGATCTTGGAGTTGTGGTGGTGGACGTACTTCTCGTCCGGGGTTAAAACGCCCACCACAAGTCCATGATCGACGGGGGGCGGGGCCGGGCGGGGCGTGCGCTTCCGGTGTCCGGTCCCGGACAGCTGGCGGGTTGATCCAGGCGGAAAACGGGCGGGTCGGACCTCCGCCGTCAGTCCGCCATCGTCACAGTGACCCGCTTCGAGCCCTACCCACGGTGTACGGTGGCGCCGTCCGGCAGTGCCGAACGCGGCGAGGCGGCGTCCACCGCCGCGTTGAAGCGGATTGCGGCCCGCGAAACCCGAAACGCGGGCGGCGCGTTACGTTGGACATCCGGACCGCCGGTGCGACGGCGGGGGTCGAAAGCGGTCGCTGTCCGGGCGCCGGGAGGCCACGAGCAGGAGTGAGGTCGGGGAGAGACGTGCCAAGCGAAGCTGGAACCACCCGTCTGGTCATCGTCGAGTCACCGGCGAAGGCCAAGACGATCTCGGGCTACCTTGGCCCGGGGTACGTCGTGGAGGCCAGCTTCGGTCACGTCCGCGACCTGCCGCGCAACGCCGCCGATGTGCCGGCCAAATACAAGAAGGAGCCCTGGGCCCGTCTCGGGGTGGACGTGGACAACGGCTTCCAGGCGCTCTACGTCGTCTCCGCCGACCGCAGGCAGCAGATCAGCAAGCTGGTGAAGCTGGCCAAGGAAGTCGACGAGATCTTCCTGGCGACGGATGAGGACCGCGAGGGCGAGGCGATCGCCTGGCACCTGGTCGAGACGCTCAAGCCCAAGGTCCCGGTCAAGCGGATGGTCTTCCACGAGATCACCAAGCCGGCGATCCAGGCGGCCGTGGCCAACCCCCGGGAGATCGACCGCGACCTGGTCGACGCCCAGGAGGCCCGGCGGATCCTCGACCGGCTGTACGGCTACGAGGTCTCCCCGGTGCTGTGGAAGAAGGTCATGCCGAGGCTCTCGGCCGGCCGGGTGCAGTCCGTGGCGACCCGCATCGTGGTCGAGCGGGAGCGGCAGCGGATGGCTTTCCGCACCGCCGAATACTGGGACATCCTGGCCACCCTCGCCGTGGCCAACGCCGGCGAGGGGCCGCGCGCCTTCAACGCCACCCTGATCGCGTTGAACGGCGACCGGATCGCCACCGGTAAGGACTTCGAGCCGACCACCGGTCGGGTCCGGGCCGGCGCCGGGGTGGTCCACCTCGACGAGAGTGGTGCCCGGGGTCTCGCGGCCCGACTCGACGGACGGCCGTTCACCGTCACCCGGGTCGAGGAGAAGCCCTACCGTCGCCGCCCGTACGCGCCGTTCATCACCTCGACCCTCCAGCAGGAGGCGGCCCGCAAGCTGCGCCTGTCCTCGCAGCAGACGATGCGCACCGCGCAGCGGCTGTACGAGAACGGCTACATCACCTATATGCGTACCGACTCGGTGAACCTGTCGGAGACCGCCATCTCGGCGGCCCGCCGGCAGATCGTCGAGCTGTACGGCGAGCGCAGTGTGCCGCCGGAGCCGCGTCGCTACACCGGCAAGGTGAAGAACGCGCAGGAGGCACACGAGGCGATCCGCCCGGCGGGGGACAACTTCCGCACCCCGGGTGAGGTGGCCAAGGAGCTGTCGACCGAGGAGTTCAAGCTCTACGAGCTGATCTGGCGGCGGACGATCGCCTCGCAGATGACCGACGCGGTCGGCTCCAGCGTCTCGGTGCGGATCCGGGCGGTCTCCACCTCCCAGGAGGAAGCCGACTTCGGCGCGACCGGCAAGACGATCACGGACCCGGGCTTCCTGCGCGCGTACGTCGAGTCCAGCGACGACGAGAACGCCGAGGCCGAGGACGCCGAGCGCCGGCTGCCGACCCTGGTCAAGGACCAGCCGCTGACCGCCGACGAGCTGGCCGCGCAGGGCCACCACACCCAGCCGCCGTCGCGCTACACCGAAGCGTCGCTGGTCAAGGCCCTGGAAGAGCTGGGCATCGGCCGCCCGTCGACCTACGCGTCGATCATGCAGACGATCCAGGACCGGGGGTACGTCACCAAGCGCGGCCAGGCGATGATCCCGACCTTCCTGGCCTTCGCGGTGATCGGGCTGATGGAGCGGCACTACCCCCGCCTCATCGACTACGACTTCACCGCCACCATGGAAAACGAGCTGGACGAGATCGCCGGCGGTGACCACGCCGCTGTCGACTTCCTCACCGCGTTCTACTTCGGCAGCTCCAACGGTGCCGGCGACCAGGACATCGCCCGCTCCGGTGGGCTCAAGAAGCTGGTCACCGAGAACCTCAGCGACATCGACGCCCGCAGCGTCAACTCCATCCCGCTCTTCACCGACGACGACGGCCGCGAGGTCGTGGTGCGCGTCGGCCGGTACGGGCCGTACCTGCAACGGGAACTGCCCGGCGGTGAGCAGCCGGCACCGGCTGCCGAGGGCGAGGAGGGCGGCTCCCAGGGTGACCGGGCGCCGATCCCCGAGGGCCTGGCCCCGGACGAGCTGACGCCGGAGAAGGTGCACGAGCTGTTCCTCGGCGGCAGCGGGGAGCGCAAGCTCGGCGACGACCCGGCGACCGGCGAGCCGATCGTGCTCAAGTCCGGCCGGTTCGGCCCGTACGTGTCCAGCGGTGAGCGGAAGTCGTCGCTCCTGCGGACGCAGACGCCGGACTCGCTGACCCTGGAGGAGGCGCTCAAGCTGCTCAGCCTTCCCCGGCTGATCGGTGTCGCGCCGGACGGCGTCGAGGTCTTCGCCAACAACGGCCGCTACGGCCCGTACGTCAAGCAGGGCGAGGAGTTCCGTTCGCTGGACTCCGAGGACAAGATGTTCACCGTCACGCTGGACGAGGCGCTGGCTCTGCTGGCCGCCCCGAAGGCACGTGGACGGCGGGCGGCGGCACCGCCACTGCGCGAGATGGGCGTGGACCCGGCGACCGAGAAGCCGATGGTGATCAAGGACGGTCGGTTCGGCCCGTACGTCACCGACGGGGAGTTCAACGCGTCGCTGCGGCGCGGGCAGACTCCCGAGGCGCTGACCATCGAGGAAGCATCCGAGATGCTGGCCGAGAAGCGGGCGAAGGGCCCGGCGCCGAAGAAGAAGGCGGCGGCGAAGAAGGCCCCCGCCAAGAAGGCCACGGCGACGAAGAAGACGGCCGCTGCCAGCAAGTCCACGGCCGCGAAGAAGACCACGACGGCCAAGGCGACGACCACCAAGGCGGCGGCCAAGAAGGCCCCGGCGAAGAAGGCCGCCCCGCGCAAGGCGGCCACCAGCACGGAGTGACCCCGCGCCAAGTCCGCTCACACCCGACCGAAGATCCACTCGCTTCCCGGGAAATCGGGGTATCCGAAGCATGCTGATACCCCGACTTCCGGGAAGCCGAGTCGATCAAACGCACCCGGCCGGCCGTCAGACTCCGAGGACGTGGGTCAGGTGCGGGTTGGTGAAGACCCGGTGCGGGTCCAGCCGGTCGCGGACGGCCTGGAAATCCGCGAAGCGGGGGTACGCGTCGGCCAGCGAGGCGGCGTCGCGGTAGTGCAGCTTGCCCCAGTGCGGACGACCGCCCAGCTCGGCGGCCACCTTCTCGAAGGCCTGGAAGTACGGCTCGTACGGCATGCCGACGTACTGGTGCACGGCGATGTAGGCGTTGTCCCGCCCGTAGCCGTGGGAGAGCCAGATGTCGTCGGCGGCGGTGAATCGCACCTCCACCGGGAAGAGCACCTTGAACGGCAGCCCGTCCACGATCCGCCGGAGGGCGGCGAGCGCCTCGGGCAGTGCCTCGCGGGGCAGGCTGTATTCCATCTCCACGAAGCGGACCCGGCGCGGGGTGCAGAACACCCGGTCGGAGCGGCCGGTGTAGTGGCGTTCGGTCAGGGCGCGGGCGGAGACCGCGCTGATTCCCGGTGCCAGCGCGGGCACGGCCCGGCCGAGTCGGCAGGCGCCCGCGAAGACGGTGTTGGACAGGAAGTCGTCGTCCAACCAGCCGCGCCAGCGGGGCAGTGGCCGGTCGTTGGCGGGGACCCGGTTGTTGGTCTTGACCTGCACCCGGGAGGTGTAGGGGAACCAGTAGAACTCGACGTGGTCGTGCCCGCCGATCAGGGTGGGCAGGTCGCCGAGCACGTCGGCCATCTCGGCCGGGCGTTCGTGGGCGTGCAGGACGAAGGCGTCCACGCAGCGCAGGGTGACCTCGACCAGGACGCCGAGCGCGCCGAGTGACACCCGTGCGGCGGCGAGGACGTCGGGGTTCTCGTCGGCGGAGCAGCGCAGCACCTCGCCGGTGCCGGTGACCAGGGTGATCGCCTCGACGAAGGTGGACAGGCACCCGTAGCCGGCGCCGGTGCCGTGGGTGCCCGTGGAGATCGCCCCGGCGACGGTCTGGGCGTCGATGTCCCCGAGGTTGGGCAGCGCGAGGCCGTGCCGGGCGAGCAGGCCGTTGAGCGCGTGCAGAGTCATTCCGGCCGGTACGGTGACCAGTCGGTGGGCGACGTCGACGCTGACGGTGCTGTCCAGCTCGGACAGTTCCATCCGTCGGTCGTCGGCGAGCGCGACCGCGGTGAACGAGTGACCGCTGCCGGTGACCCGGATCCGACCGCCGTCGGCCGCGACCGATCGGACAGCTTCCGCGACCTCGGTCGGCGAGCCTGGGCGCAGGATGGCGGTGGCGCTGCCACGCTGGTTGCCGGCCCAGTTGGACCATTTGGCGGTGAGCGATGCGGTGCCTACCATGCGCGCTCCTCATTCATGAATATGAACTGACTTCATATCAGGAACGTTCTAGCTGGTAAATACCGCAATTGCGATCCGCTCGTTGTACCGGTAGTCACGGACTCGTGACGTGGAGATATGTTCATCCGTCGAAGGGGGGTGGCGCCGAGTGTCCACACCAGCCGCCACGACCGGGCCGCTGCGCCGCGTACCGGTGCAGGGTCGAAGTGTCGCGCGGGTACAGCGCATGTTGGATGCCTGCGCCGAACTCGTCGACGAGGTGGGGTACGAGGGGCTGACCACGACCCTGCTCGCCGAACGAGCCGAAGTGGCGATCGGGTCGGTTTACCAGTTCTTTCCGGACAAACGGGCGATCGTGCAGGCGTTGACCCTGCGCACCATGGAGTCCTAC